>NZ_FUYE01000002.1:0-300000 GCF_900167535.1 Prosthecobacter debontii | reverse complement strand
GAATCCTGACCTGCCGGTGCTGGTCGTCTCCATGCATGACGAAACCCTCTATGCCCAACGTGCTCTCAAAGCCGGGGCCAAAGGTTATGTCATGAAGGACGCGCCACATGGGGCTTTTGAAAAAGCTCTGCGTCGGATTCTGGGTGGTGGTATCGCCCTCAGTGAAAAGATGTCCGAGACCATCCTTCTGGCGTTCTCGTCGGGGGCCAATCCAGGCCCAGATGGTGCCATCCACCACCTCAGCGACCGCGAGTTTGAAGTCTTCCAGCTCATCGGTGAAGGCCGCAGCACCGGCCAGATTGCAGAGACGCTGCGCATCAGTCCCAAAACGGTGGACGTGCATAAGCTGAAGATCCGCCAGAAGCTCAAGCTCACCGAAGGCACCTCCCTGACCTCCTTCGCCATCCGCTGGGTGGAGATGCGCAAGCTCGGCAAAAAGGCGGAGTAATTCCCGCTTACAATTCCGCTTGGCGAATGCCCCGCCCGTCTCTATCATGACGGCGGGTCGGCCGGAGTGGTCGCTCGTCGGGGTCTCGCTTGCGGGATTCGCGGACGAGAGGAAAGTCCGGACACCGTAAGGCAGCATGCCGCGCGCAAGCGCTGGAGGCTCCGGGGCAACCCGGCGCAATGGAAAGTGTCACAGAAAACAAACCGCCCTCCAAAGCCTCTGGCGATGGAGGGTAAGGGTGAAACGGCGGGGTAAGAGCCCACCGCTCCAACAGCAATGAAGGAGGCATGACAAACCCCATGCGGTGCAAGACAGAACAGGAGAAATGGCCCGCCTGGCCGCAAGTCCCCGAAAGGGGGCGGATAACTCCGGGTAATAGTCGCACTCTGCGCAAGCAGGGGGTGCTGCCGCAAGGCAGCGCCAGATAAATGACCACGCTGGAGGCCGTAAGGCTGAGAGCACAAAATCCGGCTTATGAAGGCCGACCCACTTTTCATTTTCCTTGGGAGGGGGATAGGCGGCCTATTGGATCATTGGAAAACCGGAGGCCATGGCTTGCGGTTCCCGCTATCTACTCATCCATTTATCCCCTCGTTAATACGCACAATGGGAGGGCTGCGATGGCCAAGTCCGGCACAGCATTCTGGGCGGACTGACGGCAGCTTGTGCCGATGTCATCCCCAGCCTCCTGCAAGCACTGCGGTTCTCCCGTTCCCGCCAACCGGGACGACGGCTTTTGCTGCACGGGGTGTCAGTATGTCTTCGATCTGCTGCATCAGCAGGGGTTGGACCACTTTTATGATCTGAAGGGCATCCTCTCAGTGCCCCCTGTTTCCCCCCAGAGCCTGCGGGAGCGCGACTATGAGTGGCTGGCGGATCTAGCCAAGATCGCTCAGCCTCCCGGGGAGCTGCGTCTCGCTCTTCAGGGTATTTCCTGCGTGGGTTGTGTCTGGTTGATCGAGAAGGTGTTCACACGCCATAGCGGGGCTCTGCGAGTGAACGTGGATCTCGTGCATGGAGAGATGTTGCTCAGCTACGATCCGGCCCGATTTGATCCGGTCGCCTTCGCGAGAGATCTCCAAGCCTTTGGATATCTAGTCGGTCCACCTGTGGAAGGAGAGGAAAGGAAGCAGGCTTCAGGATTGGAGCGGCGCATGGGGGTATGCGGGGCCTTTGCCATGAATGCCATGGCCTTTTCTCTGCCTGCTTATTTCGGGATGCCCGCCGATTTTGCTTTTGCGTCATGGTTTGACATGATCGCTGCCGCCTCCGCCACGCTGGCCATGCTGGTGGGGGGGAGCTATTTCATTGAGAAAGCCTGGCATGGGCTGCGCATGGGCGCACTGCACATTGATACGCCGATCGCGTTGGGCATCATCGCCGCATATGTGGGGTCGATTGGTGGGTGGGTTTTCGGAGTCGAGGGGCTGAAGTATTTTGATTTCGTCGCCATCTTCATCTTCCTTATGCTCGTCGGGCGCTGGGCGCAGCAGGCGGCGGTGGAGAGGAATCGCCGCAAGCTGATGCGAGATACCTCCATCCCCGACAGCGTCACGCTGGTGGAAGGTGGAAAGACCATCTCACTCAAGGCGCTGAAACCCGGCACCGCTTTCACGATCAAACCCGCTCAATCGGTGCCCGTGGCCTGCCGTCTGACGAGTCCACATGCTTCGGTGAGCTTGGAGTGGATCAATGGTGAAAGTGAAGCTCAGGATCGGAAGGCGGGCCAGATGCTGCCCTCTGGGGCTCTGAACATCGGTTCGCGCACGCTGGAGGCGGAGGCACTGGAAAGTTGGCAGGACAGCACCCTGCGCAAGCTGCTGGAGGCGAGGCGCCCAGGCGAATTCCGAGACCTGCGTCTAGAGCGGCTTCTGCGTTGGTATTTGGCGATCGTGGTCGTCATCGGTATGGCCGGAGCAGCTCTCTGGCTTCTACGTGGGGCCGGGATGACGGCTGCGCTTCAGGTGATGATCTCCATTTTCGTCGTCTCCTGTCCCTGCGCTCTCGGTGTGGCCGTTCCGCTAGCGGAGGAGTTGGCCGCGTCACGCGCTGAGAAGATGGGGGTTTTTGTGCGTAGCCTCGGATTGTGGAAGCGATTGATGCGTGTGCGACGTGTCGTCTTTGATAAGACCGGCACGCTTACGCTGGAGAACCCTGTTTTGGAAAACCCCGAGGCCTTAGCACGCCTTGATGCCGAGAGCCTGAGTGCCTTGCGCACGTTGGTGGCGGGTAATTTGCATCCGGTCAGCCGCAGTCTCTTCGATGCGGCTGGACCCGGTGAACTGAGGCCCGATTCCGAAGTGCGCGAGGAAGTCGGCTTGGGCTTGCACTTCACCGACGAGGCAGGCCAGGAGTGGTTTCTAGGGCGTGGTTGGGAAGGGGATGCCTGTCTTAGCAAAGCTGGGGCAGTGGCGGCTGCTTTTCGGTTTCGGGATGAACTGCGAGGTGAGTCCGTGGATGAAATCCGCGCCCTTCAAGGACGAGCTCTCGGCGTGTATATCCTCAGTGGGGATCGCGAAAGCAAGGTGGCTCACATTGCCCAGCAACTGGCCCTGGGCGAGGACGCTTGGCACGCGGGCATGACCCCCGAGCAAAAAGCCGCTTGGGTGGCGGAGCATGATCGCCACGACACGCTCTACATCGGCGATGGGGCCAATGACAGTCTTGCCTTCGATGCAGCGCTTTGTGCGGGTAGCCCAGTGACCGGGCGTAGTTTCCTGGAGCAAAAGGCGGATTTCTTTTTCCTCGGACACAGCTTGCGCTTCGTCAGTGGACTGCTGGACATAGCGCGCCTGCACCGCCGGGCGACGCGGCGCGTGTTCACCTTCTCAGTGGGCTACAATCTCGTTACGGTGGCCATGGGGGTGATGGGGCATCTCTGCCCCTTGGTCGCAGCCGTGCTCATGCCTTTGAGTTCGGTCGCCACGCTCAGCCTCGTGGCCCTGACTTTCAGCCTGGAAAAACGGGCTCGTCTCGTGTCTCAAACGGAGCTTCCGGTGCCAGCCGCAGTCGGCGTTGTTGCGTGAGGGGCGCAAGGTGCGCTCAGAACAAACCAAACGCGGAGAGGCGAGAATGGGTCTCACAATTTAAGCTCTAACGAGGAGATACCTATGAAAGCGTATTCCAACATCATCGCGGCGATTGATTTCACCCCCTCCTGCAGAAACGCCCTGCGGGAGGCAGTCCGGCTTGCCGCAGCATCACAGGCGTCTCTTACGGCCGTGCATGTCATGGACGAATTTTTGGCCCATGAGCTCAAGCGCGCTCTTTCCACCGATCAAGCCAGCATCCGGGCGGATTGGCAGGAGCGTCTGCGAAAATTTGTCGAGGAAGCTGGTCTCGGCACGCCTCAAATCGAGATCGAAGTCCGCATCGGACATCCCTTTGCGGAGTTGTCAGAGGCTTGCCAAGTCCACCAAGCGGATCTGCTGGTCATGGGCGTCAAGGGTTCTCGCAATGATCCTGATCGAGTGGGGGTCATCGCGACCAAGTGCGTGCGGAAAGCTCCGGTGGATGTGCTGCTCGTGCGAGAAGATGCCTGCGGTCCCTTCAAGCATCTGGCTACCTGCGTGGATTTTTCAGATAACTCGCGCAAAGCCGTCCGCATTGCCCTGCAGCTGGCTGAACAAGATGGGGCCTCGCTGGACTGCCTGCATGTGTATCAGTCTGCCCTGGCCATGTCTCTGGATTACGGCGGCATCGTCACGCCGATGCCCATGGGCACGGATCCGCAGGCGCTGGAAGCTTGGAAACAGGATCTAGAGACTTTTCTCGAGCCTCTGAAGGCCGAGCGACCTCAGGTTCCTGTGCGCGGTATCGTGTTGGAGCGGGTGAACATCCGCGAGGCCATTCTGGAGCATGTGCAAGAGACCCATGCCGATATGGTGGTGCTGGGAACCCGTGGTAAGACGGGCCTGCGAGAATTGCTGATCGGCACCACCGCTGAAAAAATCGTGGCGAATGCCCCTTGTTCCATCCTCGCCGTGAAGCCCGAAGGCTTCAGCGACAGCCACCTTGAATAAACCTGTTGTCCCTTTTGCCTATGTCCGCGCCAGCTCCTGCTCCCTCTTTAAATCGGCAACAGACGGGCTGCGGCTGCAAAGGAGGCTGTGGTGGAAAGGGCGGTTGCCTTGACAGACATCACCATGCTGGGGATCATGACGATGACGACATGATTCCCGTAACTGACCCAGCTCTCCTTCAAAGCCTGATGGATCACTCAGGCATGCTGGTCATGGGGCTGGACACCCGCGGGCGTATTCAGTGGATGAGCCGAGGGCTGGAGGCTCTGTCGGGTTACGCCAGCGAGGATGTCAAAGGACAGGATTGGGTGAAGACTTTCGTGCCGGAAGAGCACCGCGCTGCCGCAGCCCTCCTGTGTCGAGGTAGCATCGGTGGAGATCGCAGTCATAGCCACATTAAACCTCTCTTGAAAAAGGATGGGGGCTGTCGCCATGTGGAGTGGATTCACTCTGACATCAAAGATGCCGATGGCCATGTGACGGGCATCCTCTGCATGGGAAGAGACGTTACCGAACTCCACGCCACTCGGGAAGCTCTCGTCGCCTCCGAAAAACGCAGCAGCGCTGTCCTGGAGACCGCCGTCAATGCAATCATCACGATGAGTGAGCATCGCATCATCGAGACGGTGAATAGCGCCACGGAGCGAATTTTTGGTTATACCCGAGAGGAGATGGTGGGCCAAAATATCCGCATGCTCATGCCTCAGCCCTACCGGGAGAAGCACGATAGCTATGTGCAGGGCTACCTGAATACAGGGGTGAAGAAGATCATTGGCATAGGCCGTGAAGCCGTGGGGCAGCGCAAAGACGGCACTGTTTTCCCGATTGATCTCTCCGTGGGTGAGGCTGTGTTGCCGGATGGTCGCCGCGTTTTTACCGGCATCATCCGAGATCTGAGTGACCGCAAGATTCTGGAAGAAAAGATCCTGCAAATCAGTGAGGCTGAGCAGCATCGCATCGGTCAGGACATTCATGACGATCTCTGCCAGCAACTCGCTGCCATTGGCTGCCTGGCCAAAGTGGCTCATCAACAACTTCAGCGCGGTGGCAATCCCGAGGCGGAGAATCTTCAAGAGATCGTCCGACTCGTTACTCAGGCCAATGTGCGCGCTCGCGAGATGTCTCGGGGATTGATGCCTGTGGTGCTGGATTCGGAAGGGTTGATGGCGGCTCTGGCCGATCTCGCCCAAGGCACGGAACGCATCTTTCGAGTGAGTTGTCCTTTCCGCTGCGAGCGGCCTGTGCAGGTCACGGATAACACCATGGCCACTCAGATTTTCCGCATCGCCCAGGAAGCTGTGGCCAATGCAATCAAACATAGTCATGCTGAGCGTATCGAGATCACACTTGGCCAGGATGAAGAACAGCTCACGCTGAGTGTGCGGGACAATGGGGTGGGGATTCCCGACAACATCTCGGGGAAGAGCACCGGCATGGGCTTGCTGACAATGACCCATCGAGCGCGCATGGTGGGCGGTATGCTCAGCTTTGAGCATGATCAATTCGGCGGCACCGTCGTCCGCTGCTGCGTGCCGCTCGGCGAAACTAAAAGCGCGACGGCTCGAAAAAAATCGTGAAACGCTTATTGTTAATCGACGATCATCCCATCATGCGTCATGGTTTGGCGCAGCTCATCCGTGCGGAGGAGGGATTGGAAGTGTGTGGTGAGGCGGGTAGTGCGCGAGAAGGCCTGGACGCCGTAGGCACCCTCAAGCCCGACCTCGTGGTGATCGATCTCACTTTGCCTGATAAAAACGGCCTGGAGCTGCTCAAAGACATCCATGCCATGCATCCGGGCACTCAGTGCCTCGTGCTCTCCATGCATGATGAGACGATGTATGGCGAGCGTGCCCTCAGGGCTGGCGCGCGTGGATACATCATGAAAGAAGCGGCTGCCGATCACCTCATCACCGCAGTGCGCAAGATCCTCTCCGGTGGTATCTATGTGAGCGAGAGCATGGCCAGCCGCATGTTGGAGCAAGTGACCGGTCAGCGTGTTAAGACTGTTGCCAGCCTGGACACGCTCACCGACCGTGAACTGGAAGTGCTGGAGATGATTGGCCAAGGGGTCGCCACCAAAAACATCGCTGAAAAGCTCTGCATCAGTGCTCGCACCGTGGAGGCTCATCGCGCTCATATCAAAGACAAGCTCGCCATCACCGATGGCGCTGCCTTGGTGCGTTACGCCGTGCAGTGGGTGGAGAGCCGGACCAAGGTGTAAAAAGCCAGGGAAGGCGGGTAGTAATGGATTCCACTATGCGGGTCTTGCGGTGGTTCATCATGGTTTGTGCCGTAGCTGACCCCAATAGAGGAGAAGTGCGGCGCAGATTAGCATCGGGGTGTCAAGCAAACCACTCACACCTATGCAAACCCAAACTTCTCAGGCCAACGGACGTCAGCGTTTCATCGAAACCCTCGCTGAGAGTGACCTCTTCCAACGTTACCAGCATGCCTATCACACCCTGACAGGCTTGTCCCTCACCCTGCGCGCTCAGCGGGACATGGAGTTTGTCGAGAAGGTGGAAACCCACAAGACCATCTCCGGTGTCGTGGAGACTCTGGTTCCGGTCCGTGTCGGTAAAAACCCTGTCGCCCTCCTCCAGACTGGCGGTGTGCGTCTGGAGCCTGCGAATGCGCAAACTTTCGCGCCCCTGGCCGCTTCTTTGCTCGAGGACAATCACTCGGCGGATGACGTGCGGTCCGCTCAGGTCCACTTCCATCAGGTGCCCGTGATGGAGCCTGAACGCTATGACGCTGCTGTCGCCATCCTTTGCTCCTTTGCGCTTCAACTGGGTGAAAGCGCCCATCGTCTCCTCTTCGCCCATGCCGTGCATGAGCCTGAGGCGGTGCGCAATGCTAAGATCTACATTCACGCTCATTTAGCTGAGCCCATGACGCTGGAAGCAGTGGCAGGTGCGGTGAATGTGAGCCCATTCCACTTCTGCAAAATCTTCAAGCGCGCTACAGGCCTGACCTTCACGGACTTCGTCAATCGTGCTCGTGTGGAGAAAGCTAAGCGCATGCTGATGAAACCCGCCGCTCGCATCACCGAAGTGGCTTATGATGTAGGTTTCCAGAGCTTGTCCCACTTCAATCGCAGCTTCCGCCGGATCGCCAGTGAATCTCCCACGGAGTATCGTGGCCGCATGCGTGAGGGCAATGCTCCCGTGCTCGCTTAAGGTACTGACCACAGCTTGACGCCAAGCATCGGAATCAAAGAAAAACCCCACGGCGCTGATATTGCCGCGGGGTTTTTTTATGGGTGTCAAAGACACCAGGAATCTCTGCCGAATTACAGGGAGCCCTTGAGTGCGCTGGAGGCCACGAAGCGGACGTTCTTGGACGCCTTGATCTTCATGGATTCACCGGTCTTAGGATTGCGGCCCGTGCGCGCAGCACGCTTGGCGACCTTGAAAGTGCCGAAGCCGATGAGCTGCACCGTGCCTTCTTTCTTGATGCCCTTGGCCAGCGCTTCGAGCACAGCTTCCAGAGCGTCCGAAGCGGCGCGCTTGGAAGTGTCAGGACCCAGGTTTTTCTGCACGAGTTCCAGGAGTTGAGCTTTGTTCATGTTGGTGCTGGTGTGGTTCTAGTTCGAGGTTGAGGCTATCCACGCTTGGTGATAAGCGGAATTGAGCGCGATTAAGACGCTAAGCCTCTCGCGCCGTCAAACATAAAAATCGCCTGAACCCCTGTATTTATGCGGATTCCATGAGCATTTCTCCTTTCAAACAGTTCTACATCCCTGGAACTGAACCTATCGTGCAAAATTCCACATTCATCGCGCCAGGGGCGATCGTGGTAGGGGCTGTGGAGCTCGGAACAGAGTCCAGCGTCTGGTATGGCAGCGTCCTGCGGGGAGACATCAATCGCATCATCGTTGGCGATCAAAGCAATGTGCAGGATGGCAGTGTGCTCCATGTGAGTGATGATCATGCCTGCATTCTGGGCGAACGGGTGACGGTCGGTCATCGAGCGGTGGTGCACGCCTGCACCGTCGGCGATGAGGTCTTGGTGGGCATGGGAGCCATTATTTTGGATGGAGCCGTCATTGGTGCTCGGAGCATCGTCGCTGCGGGGGCCTTGGTGACCAAGGGCATGGTCGTCCCGGAGGGTTCCCTGGTGATGGGCTCTCCTGCCAAGGTGGTGCGCTCCCTGACGGAGGAAGAAAAGGCCGCCAATGCTCGCCTCGCCCTCAAATATGTGGAGGTCTCTCGCCGCTACCGCGAGGCGGGTTTGGATCAAGGGTGAGTGGATGACGCTCGGCGACGTTTGGCGTTTTAGCTTTAACGGGGTGATAAGACCACTTGGGCGAGCTGAGGAGATTAACTGATAAGAACGGATGATTCTGCGCACCGTTTCTCATCTTCTTAGCCCGCTTCGCATGAAACAAATCTCTGATCACCTCTGGCTACTCACCTATCCGCTATCCGTGTTGGGCACGCAGCATGGACGTAACGTTACTCTGATTCGTCTGGCTTCAGGCCACCTGATCCTTCACTCCATGGCCCCTTTTTCGGCCAAGGAAGTGGCGGATATCTCCAGCTTGGGTAAGCCGGGGTGGTTGATGGAGGCGATGTTGCTTCATGACACCTATGCCGCTGACGGAAAGAAAGCTTTTCCAGAAGTGCCGTTCCTCGGTCCCCCGGGATTTTCAGACGTGGTGGATTTTCCCACTCTCCCACTCCTACCTGCTCCTCCTGAGTGGGCGGGTGAGGTGGAGGTGCTTCCCATCGCGGGGGTTCCGATGCTGAAGGAGTATGCTATTCTCCACCTTCCCAGCCGCACCCTCATCGTGGCGGATTTGGTCTTTAACTTCCGCCCTGATGAGCGCGGCTGGAACCGTTTCTTCCATCGCTACATCGCCGGGTTTCGCCGTTATCCCGGGATGAGCCGTATTTTCAAGCTGTGCATCAAGGATAAGGCGGCATTTCAGGCTTCCATGACTGAGATTTTTGCCAAGGATTTTGACCGCGTCATCGTCGGTCATGGGGAAGTGATCGAAACCAACGGTAAGGCCCTCCTACGTCGAGGTCTTCACGATGCGGGGGTGATTTGAGGTAACGCGTTTTTGGTTAGGCGCTACCGCTCAGGGATCGCTCCAGCGAATGCTTCGGCGTAAACCGACGACGTGGAAGTGTGAATCGGCATCCTGGATGTATCCTTGGGCATCGAGGTGAAATCCTTCTTGTTCCAGACGCTTTCGTTGAAGGACTGCAAGCTCGGCGTTCATCTTGGGGCTAATTCGTGCGTCGGCTCCTACCACCCGATGCCACGGGAGGGTCTTCGATTCTTCGTCCGTCAATCGACTCATCACGCTGGAGACGTGCAGCGCGGCGACGTTCATGTGAATGGCAATGGAACCGTAAGTGGTGAATTTGCCGCCAGGAATCAGGCCCACTAGCCGGATGACTTCAGCACGAATGCGAGTGGCGGCGAGAGACTTGGGCTTGGCCATAACATCAAACCAGCGCTAAATTCGGGTCCACATCCGCTTCTAGGGCAGAGCTTTGGCCTAACTGAAAGCGCTGCGAGGCTGCATAAGCGATCATGCCGGCGTTGTCTGTGCAGAGGTCTGGTTTAGCGAGCAGCAGTGTGAGCTTTTCCTTCTCACAGCGCGCCATCAGTTTTTCCCGCAGACCACGATTGCAGCTTACGCCACCGCTGACGGTCACCAGAGTTTCACCGGTTTGGCGAGCTGCGAGGACGAGTTTTTCCACCAAAACCTCAATGATGGCCTCCTGCACGCTGGCACAGACATCGGCCAACACGGTCGGGTCTTCCAAGTTCAGCTTGGGCAGTTCGTAGAGCACCGCAGTTTTGAGTCCGCTGAAGCTGAATTCCAAACTCTCCCCATCCATGAAACTGCGTGGAAAGGCAAAGGCGCGTGGGTTCCCCTGGCGCGCTTGCTTATCGATCTCCGGTCCGCCGGGATAGGGCAGGCCGATCATCTTGGCCACTTTGTCGAAGGCTTCGCCCGCTGCATCATCGCGCGTCCGGCCTAACAAAATGTATTCACCGACCGATTTGACCTGCACGAGCATGGTGTGGCCACCACTGACGATGAGGGCCACGCTGGGGCGCACAGGACCTTGCCCGCCCATGAAGGGAGAAAGCAGGTGGCCTTCCATGTGATTGACGGCTAGGAAGGGTTTCTTTTCGGCCACCGCCAGAGCCTTGGCCATGCTGGTGCCGATGAGCAAGGAACTCACAAGCCCCGGCCCGCTGGTGGCGGCAAAGGCGGTGATCTCGCCCAGAGCTAGGCCAGCTTCTTCCAAAACCTCCTGCACCAAGGGGCGCACATGCAGGATGTGATTGCGCGAGGCCACCTCCGGCACCACGCCGCCATACCGACGATGGATCTCCGCCTGGGAGGCGATGCGTGAGGCCAGCAGGGTGCCCTCCGGCGTGCAAATGGCCGCGGCGGTTTCGTCGCAGGAGGATTCGAGGGCGAGGATGGGCATGGCCTAACGGGAAGGACGAACGGAAGCGCGGCGCAGTTTATCCATCATGGCCGCACCCATGCCGTGCTCCAGCATCGGCTCGGCGATGATCTCATCCACACCAAGTTTATCCAACTCACGCAGCACGTAAAAGAAACGCACGGCCGCCTCAGGCAGCTTGCCATTCCCCGGGCTGAGGATCATCATCTGCTCCCAATCGGCCAGATCAACATAGCCGTCTTTCTCCTCACCGCGATAGCTCATGAGGGCGTAGCGCCTGCCTTCTTCAGGGGTGAAGTCCGAGGGCTTGCTGAGCAGGCGCAGCGGCGTGCGTGGGGCGTAGTGGGAGGCGAGCTGGCCGGGGGCTTCGCTGGCTTCATCCAAGAGCGTTTTGGTGACGCGCTGCACCTTGGCATACAGTTTCAGATCCTCAATGGTGATCGGTCCTGGACGCAGGACGGTGATGAGGGCCTTGGGCGTGCCGGGTTCCACCTTGATGATGGTGGACTCCAGGCCATGCAGGCAGGCACCGCCATCCAGAATGAGCGGGATACGGCCATCCAACTCTGCTAGCACGGCATTGGCCGAGGTGGGGCTGATGGAGCCAAAACGATTGGCACTCGGTGCGGCAATCGGCTTGTTCAGGGCCTGGGCGACACGTTTGAAAACTGGGTTGTTGCTCACCCGCACCGCCACGGTGGGCAGGCCTGCGGTGACGAGGTCAGGCACGCACGGTTTTTTTGGCAAGAGCAGGGTCAGTGGACCGGGCCAAAAGCGTTCGATCAAACGGGTCACCACCTTTTTTACGTCCTCAGGGACTTCGGCCACGGTATCGAGCAGCTTCTTGTCCGGTAGATGGACAATGAGCGGGTCGAAGGTTGGGCGCTCCTTGGCTTCGAAGATTTTGGCGACGGCTTGGGGATTCAGCGCATCGGCCGCCAGTCCATAGACCGTTTCAGTGGGCAGGGCGACAACCTCGCCCGATTGCAGAAGACGAACCGCCTCCTCCACGGCGTGGTGCATGAGCGGCGGCTGATCGGTCGGCAGGATGGGGGTGGACATGAACCTGCATGATCCAATACGATCAGGGCGAATGCAAGGAGTGACCCCTCAAAGTGGCCCGGACCCTCCGTGGGCGGAGCGCCACCTGGCAAGCCAGACGAGACGGTAACTCCGGAAGCCTATGCCAAGGGATGTCTGGAGCTTGGGAGATTTCAGGATTGGAGGAAATCACGTCTCGCTCAGACTCCGGAGCGGTATCCCGCACACACAGAGTGTGCTGACCATATCGCTGGAGTGTGCCTTCAAGGCGTGAAGCCACTCTGACCTCAACATGACGGCAGGCTGCCGTCACTCCTTGGGGTATAAAGCTGTGAGAGAAGTGACCTCAGTTAGCCTTTTCTTCATCGCTGGAGTCATCGTGCACCACAGGCATTTCTGGGGCGATGGGCTCCTCTTCGAGTGTGTCTTCTTCAGGTTCGATTTCCGGCGCAGCGGTATCGTTGATCTGGTTCCGACCGACGGCTTCCGGGCCATCTTCACCTTGGACGAGGTCTTGCACGCTGTCTTCGGGATCGAGATCGTCGGTGGAAGGGCCTTCTACAGGTTCATTGATCTCCTCCAGAGATTCGATGGTGAAACCTTCGGTAGCCCCGAAGCCGGAAATTTCATCGTCCACTGGGGCTTCAACCTCGTCGGCGGCTACTTCGGATGGAGTCGCATCTGTAGCTGTGGCGGCTTCAGCGGCACCGTTGCTCTCCTCGTTGTCGGGCAATGCGGTGAGAGCCGTAGCGGTGGGTTCTGGGGCTGTTTCTGACATGGCTTTGTCCTTGGCTGGGGGTTCCTTATCCTTCGCAGGATGAGGCTCTCCCTGGACGCCTAAAAACACCATGCCATCGCTGTATTCGATGACATAGCCTTCATTGGTCAGCCAACGCAGGTCCTTGAGGACCGAGATTTGTTCTTCAGAAAGCTGGGGTTTGGCTTCGCCTTCGGGGATCGGAGCTGCGCCTGGCACAATTGATTCCACCAGCTTGGCGAGAGGCATACCCGGAGTGGTTTTCAAAACCTCGACGATCTTGGAAACTCGCTCAGAAAACACCACGCCTGGGTCCACGGCACGAGGCTTCACTCGGCTCACAAAGAGCTTGCCGGCACGGCGCTTGAAGAGCTTCAGGCCACGGCGCTCGAAGATGCCACCGAGCTTCT
Organism: Prosthecobacter debontii; assembly: GCF_900167535.1. NCBI lineage: Bacteria > Pseudomonadati > Verrucomicrobiota > Verrucomicrobiia > Verrucomicrobiales > Verrucomicrobiaceae > Prosthecobacter > Prosthecobacter debontii. Next base: position 286,882 of record NZ_FUYE01000002.1, on the reverse strand, counting down.
GAGACATTTCAAAGAGATGCTTGCGCGCGCCTTCCACGGCGTGACGCATCATGATGCCGAGGATGTGGGTGAGCTTGCCTTTCTCTTGGCTGCCGGGGATGACGACTTCACGCCCTTCGATGACGGCATCTTCACTGTGCGTGCGGCGGAAGTGGGCCTCCATTTCCGCACGGCTGTTGAGCACCACCGGCTCGGCATCTTCCGGTTGATCTTTGATGTAAATCCAGCGCTGACCCTTCTTCTGGCTCTCTTTCCACTGGGCGACGAGGTCAGGATTCACCTCCGTGCGCACGCGGCGCTTGTAGTCATCCAGAGACATGTGGGCAAAGCGCTCGCGATGCAGACGCAACAGGGTGCTTTGATAGCTGTGGTGGCTCGGTGGGCCAAGCAATTCTCCAGTGAGGCCACAAACGCCGATGCTCTTGAAGTCGCCCTTAGGCTCTTCCAATTCCACCTCTTCGATCTTGTAGTAAGAATCGATGGCGGCGCCGCGCAGGACATGGCTGAGCGCTTCTTCGCGGCTCAGGAAAAGGCCGCCATCGGCCTGGGTTACAAACAGGCCCGTTGGGCGTTCGGCAGCACAAGTGAAACGGACGTGGAAACGATCTCCTTCCGCTAGCACGAGGCGAGCGGCATCGAACATGCTGAAGGCATGCCCGCTGGTGCGGATGTGATTGGCCAAGGCCTCCGACGACTTGTCCTCGGGCTCGATCACCACCTTGATATCCTTTGGGATTTCTACCCACTCGCGTTGTGGGCGATCTCCGTGACCACGATCCCGATCGCCAAACCGGCGAGGACCACCTCGATCATCACGATCTCTGCGGGGGCCACCGGGGCCTTGCCCTGGTGGGCCATCACGGCGCGGACGGAACTCGCCACGATCACGGTTTTGGCCACCGACGAAACCACCCCCATCACGGCGTGGTGGGGGACCACTACGGCGATCACCCTGAAAACGATCTCGCCCACCGCCACCTTCGCGGCGTGGTCGACGCTCTTCCCGGTCCTCAAACTTATTGAGGTTACTAGGTGCGCTCATGCCTGAAACCCAAGCGGGCATCATGCGCAGGTCAGAAAGGTCCACCAGCCCAGCGGGTTTTGGCGTTGGTGTTTCTTCGGGAGTCGCTTCGGATTCGGTCATGACAGGTGTTTCAGGACACGCAGTATGGCGCAAGTTCGCCTTTGTCGCCAACTTTGTTCGCAAAGGTGCACCGCACCGCGTGCCTGACTTTCCGAAAATGACAGATTTTTTTCAAGCCATCGCTTTTGAAAAGTGCGGCACGGCATCCGATTCTCTCGCTTTTCGCGCCATCACGACCTCTTCCAACGCCTTGATGAGACCTTGCAGGGAATCATGCACGGCCCGCTCTGATGGCTCTATTCCAGTTCAAATCATATCCATATCCACGAGGATCTCGCGCGGCTTGGCACCCTCGCCTGGGCCGATGATGCCGCGATCTTCGAGGATGTCCATCATGCGCGCAGCGCGCCCGTAACCAAGTTTGAGGCGGCGCTGAAATAGGCTGGTGGAGGCTTTTTTCTCCTGACGGATGACTTCAAGGCAACGCTCCAAAGTTTGCTCCTCCTCGCTGCTGACACCGCCGTTATCATCGTCGTCGTCACCGCCCATTTCGCCGGTCTCGTCATCCACTTTCACGTCAAAGATGGGTTTGCCCTGTTCTGCGCAGCGCTCCACCACGGCGTGGATTTCATCGTCGGTGACGAGGGCACCCTGGCTACGGATGGGCTGGGCACCACCGGGGGGCACATACAGCATGTCCCCTTTGCCGACGAGATTCTCAGCACCTTTGCGATCCAGGATCACGCGACTGTCCAGCGCGCTGGAGACCTGGAAGGCGATGCGGGTGGGGATGTTGGCCTTGATGACGCCGGTGATGACGTCGGCACGTGGGGTCTGGGTGGCCACGATGAGGTGAATGCCAGCGGCACGGGCCATTTGGGTGATGCGGGCAATGGCGACCTCAATATCCGCCGGGGCAGTCTGCATGAGATCGGCCAATTCGTCGATGATAACGACGATGTAGGGCAGGGTATCCGGGATGATGAATTCCTGGCTGCGCACCTTCGGTTGAGGCGGGAGGGAATCGCCGATCCAGTTGCCGTGCTGATCTACGGGCAGCTCGGTGGCTTCATTCTCAGCATCTGCGTCGGTCTCGACATCCATGTCGGCCTCATTGCTTTGATCCATGTCATCCCAGGGTGGGGTGGTGCCATCCACGAGGTGATCCGCCGCGGCGGCGGCTTTGGCAAAGGCGGCAGACACACGGGAGTCATCCTTACCTGCGGCGGCCTTGCGTGGTGTGCGGGAAGGTGGGGGTGGAGGAGCGGCTTCGGTTTCCATGTCCGCCTCGATCTCCGTCTCAACTTCATTGGCCGGGATGACAGTCTGGGCGGCAGCCGCTGCGGCTTTGCGGGCCTCGTTAGCGGCGGCTCGTTTGCGGTTGCGGTTGTTGAAGGTCTCGAAGTTTCGGCAGCCTTCTTGGGCAAACATTTGGTAACGGCTTTCCATCTCCCGCACGACCCAGCGCAAGGCGAGCAGGGCTTTTTTGGGGTCGGTTACCACGGGCAAGGCCAGGTGGGGCAGGTCGGCGTAGTTTTGCATTTCCACCACCTTGGGGTCGATCATGATGAAGCGCAGTTCATCTGGGGCAAACCGGCATAGCAGACTGGTGATGATGCCATTGATGCAGACGGATTTACCCGATCCTGTAGCCCCGGCGACCAGGAGGTGCGGCATGGCAGCGAGGTCACCGATGATGGTCTTGCCATACACATCTTTCCCCAGCGCAATGGGCAGCTTGGCCTTGCCATTGGCGAAGACTTCATCTTCCAAAAGTTCACGAATAGGCACGGCGACTTTGTCCCGGTTGGCCAGCTCAATGCCGACGGTGTCCTTCCCAGGGATAGGAGCCAGGATATTGATCCTCTCCGCACAGGTAGCGCGTGCGATGTCGTCATCCAGTGCAGCGATGCGGGCCACACGTAGGCCGTCCACAGGTCGCACTTCGTAGCGGGTGATGGAAGGGCCGCGGGTGATGTCGCCAGCTTCCACCTTGACGTTAAAGCTGGCGAGTGCCTTGACGATCGTCTCCTGAATGGCCAGGAGTTCACGAGTGTCTGTCGGTTTCCGCTGAGATTCATCGGGCCAGGAGAGGAGGTCCAGCTCCGGCAGTTTGTAGTCTTTGAAGCGCACGGCTAAGCTGCCCAAGGTGCCATGCGGGGCCTGCTCCAGCTTTTGGGCGCGTTTCTTTTCCCAGACTTCCGAGAGGCGGGGTTTGTCCTTGTTCTCGGTATGTTCGCGGTTGGCGGAGGAGTCGATGATTTTGGGTTTCGGAGCCTCAAAGGTCAGGCCTAGCTCGGGCGTGACCAAGGGGCCTGCCGGCACGGTATCGGCTTTGTCCGCTGTGGTTTTTCGGCGGCGTGAGGGGGAGGCAGACACCGCAGAGGTCTCCGGCTCGACTCCACGGGCAGCCAGTTCCTTACGGATCTGCCAAGTCTCCCAGGCCTGGGTGATCTCCATGCGGATATCCTGGATGGCCTGGAGTGGATGGATGCCGCTGGCCAGGAAAAAGCCGACGGCGTAAACCCCCGCCAGCACCACGGTGGAGCCGACGCTGCCCAGAAGATTGGCTAAGATGCTGCCACCAATCAGATATCCGAAGCCGCCACCGCCGCCTAGCGGGGTGATGTTATCCCGTTGATTGAGGATGTCCTGCACCTCAAAAATCGCGGCCATGGAGATGACCATCAAAGCCACGCCCAACCAGGAGCGGCCCGTGACTTTCAGGTTCGATGCCAGCTTGCAGACGCCAAACCAAGTCATGCTGATGGGTAAAAGGTAAATCGCCATCCCGGCCAGATACAGGGATAAACCGGCCCCCATGGCCCCGAAACGCCCGACGAAATTTTTCACCACCGCGTTCGGTTGATCCGTGACGCTAAGCCAAAACCAGCTCGGCAGATCCATGGGATCATACGAAACGAGCGCCAAGAGATACATGGCCGCCAGGACAAGCATGGCGATACCGATGGCGTCGTTCCAGGGGCTTTCTTTCTCCTGCACGCGGCCACGGGCAGGTCGGGATTTAGCGAGTTCAGCAGCCATGGAATTCGGGAAGCGAGGATTAACTCAGCAAAAAAGACATTCAACTTTACCAAAATATAAAGGCAACTCAATCTCGAATCTGAGAATCGTGGGAAGGGGGCGGGAAAGGGAGGGGAGCATCCGTTGAATGGAAGGCGGCTGCGGCCGAACGATTCTTGGGACCGCGGGGATCTGCCATCGCTGACTCAAGGTGATATCTCTGGACAACGGGGAACGATAACGCTCAGGGCCCGGCGCTATCCAATCATCCACCGATCCAGCATTCTCCCACCCTCACGCTCCTGCGCTGATCGTGATGCGCTTGGCTGGAATGGGGGATTCGATGATGCCCAATTCGGTTTCTTGGCGCAGGCGGAGTTGACCGCAGGCGGCGGCGATGTCGTGACCTTTCTCGCGGCGCAGGGTGGCTTTCACCCCGGCATTCAGCAGCACGTCTTGGAACTCATCCTGATGCTTCTCGGTCGGGCGCACCCAGGGCAGGCCTTCGACCGTGTTGTAGGGGATGAGATTGACTTTGGCCTCCAGGCCTTTGGCGCGTTTGGCTAGGCGATGCGCTTGATCAATGCCATCGTTCACATCCTGAATGAGGATGTATTCAAAGGTGATGTGCTGCTTGCGTTTGGAGCGCCAGTAAGCCAAAGCCGCGAAGAGTTCATCGAGGTTATACTTTTGGTTGACCGGCATGATCTTGTTACGCACTTCGTCGCTGGCTCCATGCAGGGAGATGGCGAGGCGAATCTGAAGCGGGAAGTCCGCCAGTTTCTTGATCTGCGGAGCCACACCACTGGTGCTCACGGTCATGTGGCGGGCACCGATGCCGATGCCCCACTCGGCATTGAGGATCTCAATGGCTTTGGTGACATGGCCATAGTTCGCCAGGGGCTCACCCATGCCCATGAAGACGAGGTTATCCACGCGCTCTTGGGCGTAGGCTTCCACTTGGACGATCTGCTCCACGATCTCGGCAGCCGTCAGGTTGCGGGTGAATCCGGCCAGACCGCTGGCGCAAAATTTACAGTCATAGGCACAGCCCACCTGACTGGAGACACAGAGGGTGTGGCGGTCAGAAGCTTCCCCATACAGGGCGGGGTTGGCGGGGATGAGCACGGTTTCCACAAACCGGCCATCGTGCAGCTTCAGGAGAAACTTGCGTGTGGTGTCCTTGGACCCCGTCACGGTGGCGATCTTCATCGTGCGGGTGACGAATTTCTCAGCCAAGTTCTGTCGCAGAGCCTTGGAGAGATTCGACATCGCCTCAATGCTCTCGGCGCGTTTGGTGAAAGTCCACTCGATCACCTGCTTGGCACGGAAGGCAGGCTCACCCATCTCCGCCATCAATGAAGTGATTTCGGGTGGGGTCAGGCCCAGGAGCGAAACTGGGACGGCAGGTTTTGGAATGGAGGCAGTCGTCAAAGCAGCAGATCAGACGTTAGGTCCGGCGCTGGGAGAGGGAAGCTCAAAAGCCTCCTGAAGGGTGATCTCGCCGTCCCGCAGGGCATAGCGGGCGCGCCAGCCTGCACTTATCGCCGATGTCTCGGTCAAAACAACTTGGTTCTGTCCTAGCTCGTGGCGCTGGAAAGTGCGCCCTTCGGCCTCACGGAGAGGTAGTTCCCCCCAATCCACGATGTCCAATCCCGCAATAACGCTACCAGGAGGTAGGGGAGTGGGGTCCATGCACCAGGAGTGCGGCACGGCTTTCAGCAGATGGGCATAGGCACTGGCGCGGAGTTCAGTTGTCCAAAAATCCTGCAGGGCCGGGAGATGCAGCAGGGCCTGCCAGACTGGCTGGCCAAGGAGGGGCAGCTCTGGAGAGATCAACCCTTGATCGCTGAGGAGAAGGTCAAAGGGCTCGGGCATAGCGTCATCCACCTCAGCTTCAGGCATCCATGCACTGAGGAAGGCTGTGAGGGGTTCTCCCAACCGTCCTTTGCGATGACGCGCTTGTAGCACCTTCATAGCCCGCTGCCACTTTACGCATTCATAGCCCAGAGGACGCAGGTCTCTCCAGGCAGGATGGTCATCTGGCAGGCGGGTTTCAGAGGGGGTAGGGGGCATTCTCTTTCCACCCTATTACGGCGGTGCGATGACCGCTGGCAATGAAAAGCGAATAGAATCCCATGACGAAGGGGCTTAGAGACCAGGCACCTTCATTTCCTGATAATCTGTGGGAATGGTAAAGACGGCCTCATCCACGGGATCTTGTTTGGCGGACACCAATTCCGAGGTCACAGTTTTGCCCATGATTTGCAGCTCGCTTTTGACCGCCATGCCGGCGAAGTCAGAGGCCTTGGGCATGAGCGCTGCAGCGGGGTTACCCATTGCGTTCATGAGGTTGTCTTGAGCTGTGTTCAGGTCTTTGAAGTTAGGGAAGTCTTTGGCGATCCAGAATTTGCCGGTGCCTAAGGCTCCCGTCCAGGTGTAGATCTCACAGTCATATTCCCCGACTTTTTCCTTTTGGCCGGTCGCTGTGGGAGCGGCAGCGGGTTGATTGCCTCCCAGGGCAGCCCCAGCCCGGGCCATCAGTTTCTTGACGGATTCGGCATCCATTTTCATCATCACCTTTTGGGCGTGCATCAGCATGACCGATGTGCCCGCAGTGCTGTTGGCGATGACGCTCATCTCTTTACCCTGATCCATTCGAGTTTGGTCGCCTTTGATTTGGAGGGTGGACTCGGAGGTTTGGCCGTCGGTGGTGGATTTCTGAACCACAACCCAATCCGCATGAGCGGTGGCGTAGGCGAGAAGACTGATGAACAAGACGTGGAAAATCGCTTTCATAGAGATTTAGAATACGAAGCTTGTGAAGCTAAGGTCAATGCACTTCTGGGCTTGTCTCCAAAGATCAGGCAACGTGTCAGGCGATTGGATCCTTGGGGGGTGCAGGTTGCAGACCGAAGAGATTCAATTCATGCAGAATGGCCAGGAGGGTGAAGAGTGAGTTACCCTCCAGGCGATTGTTGAAAAATAAGAAGCTGGGCCAAGGCTTACCTTTGACCATGAGCTTGCGGGCCAGCCGGACTGCCGAGGCTCGGGCTTCGACGTTTACTTCTTTGGTCTCCGTGTAGGGCTTAAAAGCCTCCACGGCTTGCTCGAAGGTTCGACCTGGTTTGAGAAGAAAGCGGGCTGTGCTGAACTCATCACAAGTTAGGCTGTCAGGAATGTCCATCTGCTCCCCGACGGTCGGCATGCGGGTCCAGTTGTTATAAACGTGGGTGACATGATGCTTCCTCAACACGGCGAAGTAGTCGGGATGCAGCAGGGTTTTGTTGCGAATCTCCACGCCATATTGCCAGCCTTTGGGGAGTTGAGCCAAGAAGGTATCCAGTGCCTCCACAAAGTCGCGACCACGTTGAAAATCACGGGAATGGAAATGGCTGAATTCAAACATGAGTACGCCGATCTTATCCCGATGCGGAGCGCATGAGGCCAGGAACGCTTGCTTGAAGAGATCGGCATCGAGGAAGTGGGGATTGGGCTGCCCTGCACGTTTGCCATGACGTGGGAGACTGGGGAATATTTTCGTCGTGATCTGATCCGTCACTTTGAAGGAAAACCGAAAGCCCTCGGGCACCTGGCTGCATAGGTCGTTGATGAATTGCGGGGAGGGAAACTGGTAGTATCCTGCATCCACACAGACGGTGCGGAAGACTTGAGCATACTCCTCCAGGCAATCTTTCTGAAAGCGGCTTTCGGAGAACCGACCCCGGTGGATGTAACGCTGCTCATCATACAGAAGCCCGAGCCAGCCCGGGTATTTCCAGGAGGAAGTGCCCACGAAGACCCCATGGGCAGCCAACTCCGCCACGGCAGCCTTGAGTGGCACCAGGGGGAAGGTGGGAGAAAGAGAGGTCAGCATGCGTTGCCACAAAATACAAATGCTGTGCTTTTCTCGCAAATGCAGAAGCCTGACCTGCGTTCACAGGGGCCATATGCGTTTGTCATCCCTCCTTGTCCTGGCTAGTCTGACGGCTGTCATCGCCAGCATGCCTACGCGTGCGGATGAATCTCAGCCCCTGCCGAACATTGTCTTCATCCTCAGTGATGATCACAGTTACCCTTTCGTGGGCTGCTATGGACAGAGCGAGATGAAGACGCCGAACCTGGATCGCTTCGCCGCTGAGGGCATGAAGTTCCGCCGCATGTTCACGGGTGCTCCCCAGTGTGTGCCTTCGCGTGCCACCTTTCTCACGGGGCGTTCTCCAGTCGCCTGTCGGATCACCCGGTTCAGCTCACCTTTGCCCAGGGATGAGATCACTTATCCAGAGATCCTGAAAAAGGAGGCGGGCTACTTCGTTGGGGTGCTGGGCCGCAGCTATCACCTGGATGGCTCGGGTCGTGGACCTGACGTGAGCTCACGGGTGTTTGAAGCGAATCATCTCCAGACTTTCAAGGAACGTTTCGACTATGTGGACTCTACGGGCCAGACGACGATCCCAAAGACGATGGAGGAATTCTTCAACCAACGTCCCAAAGACAAGCCCTACTATCTATGGGTGAACTTTAGCGATCCGCATCACCCCTGGGATACTGGCGAGAATCCTCCAGAGCCGGCCAAGGTCAAGGTGCCCGGCTTCCTGCCCGATCTGCCCGGCGTGCGCAGTGATCTCTCCCGCTACATGGGGGAGATCGAACACATGGATGGCGATTTTCAGGGCGTGTTGGACATCATTAAAGAACGCGCCGGTTTGGAAAACACGCTCATCATTTTCACCGGTGATAACGGCATGGCCTTCCCGAGTGGTAAGGGGAACCTGCATGATCCAGGCCTGAATGTGCCTCTCTTCGTTTGGTGGCCTGGAGTCGTGAAGCCGGGTGGGGAATCCAGCACGTTGCTCTCGGGTGAAGATGTGGCACCGACCTGCCTAGAAGCTGCGGGGGTGAAAGTGCCTAACCGAATCTCTGGAAAGAGTTTCCTGCCGCTGCTGCGTGGGCAGGATTACGAAGCGCGGAAATACGTCTTTGCAGAGCGCGGCCCTCATGGCAGTGCCACCTTCAATGAGAACGTCAATGCTTCAGGGGTGGACTACAGCCGTGCCGTGCGTAGTGACCGCTACAAGCTCATCTATAACGTCACGCCGAGTCATCGTTACGCTCCGGTGGACAGCGGCGGTGATCCGAGTTGGCAGGACATCGTGAAAGCTCATGAAGGGCAGGAGTTGGCGTCTGAGTTTGAGACCCTGTGGTTCACTAGCCCTCGTGCCGTGTATGAACTCTATGACTTGGAGCAGGACCCCAATGAATTGCGCAATCTGGCGGGACAACCAGATATGAAGGAGGTGGAGCAGCAGCTCAAAGAAGCTCTCCAGGAAAAAATGATCCTGGACTACGACTACCTACCCCTGCCTCTCGCGGGTGCTCCCAAGAAAAAAGCAGGTCAAAAAGGCACCGCTCAGAATGACCCAAGCCGGGAGAAGCAGTTCCTCCAAAAAGACACCAATAAAGACGGTGTGTTAAGTTGGGAAGAATTCAGCAAAGGGCGCAGCCAAGCCGATGCGGAAGCGTGGTTCAAAGCCCGCGACCAAGATGGCAATGGCCAGCTTAGCCACGAGGAGTTCGTCACGAGTAAAGTCCCCCACCCGCCCAAGAAATCTTGAACCGCCCTCTCGGATCTACGTTGACTTGACCACCTTCATTATGAAACGCCTTCTCTTCACCTTGTGTTCTTTGCTGGCCCTGACGGCTCCGATTTTGTCGGCCGCTGAGGCCTCTCGGCCTAACGTGTTGTTCATTATCTTTGATGACTGGGGCTGGCGTGATGCTGGTGCCTATGGTTCCACCTGGGTTAAGACGCCGAACTTTGATCGCATCGCCAAAGAAGGGATTCTTTTCAAAAATGCTTATACATCCAATCCCAAGTGCAGCCCATGTCGCGCCAGCATTCTGACGGGACGCAATACTTGGCAGCTCGAAGAAGCCTCCTGCCACAACGGTCTCTTTCCGGCCAAATTCGCCGTCTATCCCGATCTGATCGAAGCTTCGGGTTACTCCATTGGCCTCACGGGGAAAGGCTGGGGCCCTGGCGACTTCAAGCACAGCGGACGCGTGAACAATCCTGCAGGACCGAGTTTCGACGAGCATAAGATCGTTCCGCCCGCGAAAGGCATCGGCCAAAATGATTACAGCAAGAACTTCGATGCATTTTTAACTCAACGGGATAAGGGCAAGCCCTTCTGTTTCTGGATGGGTTTTCAAGAGCCCCATCGTGCCTATGAACTCGATTCCGGTGTGCGATTGGGCAAGAAATTGGAAGAGGTGGTGGTGCCTCCTTACTTTCCTGACACCTCCATCGTGCGCGGTGATCTCGCCGATTATGCCGTGGAAGTGGAGTATGCCGATGCCCACATTGGCCGTGCGATTGAAGCCCTCGAAAAAGCAGGCGCACTCGACAACACACTCATCGTCGTGACTTCCGATCACGGTATGCCGTTCCCCTATGTGAAGGGGCAGATTCATGAGGATGGCTTCCATCTGCCTCTGGCCATGCGTTGGGGTCAGGGCATCAAGGCTGGCCGTGTGGTGGAGGACTTCATCAACGTGCGCGACTTTGCCCCTACATTTATGGAACTTGCGGGTCTCAAGCCCCACGAGCAGATGACAGGCAAAAGCCTCTTGGGCATCCTCAAGTCCGACCAATCTGGGTTCATCGAAAATCGCGAAGTGATGCTCGCCGGTAAAGAACGGCATGACCTGGGACGGCCTAACGACTGGGGTTATCCCGTGCGAGCCATCCGCACCAAGGACTATCTCTACGTGCATAACTTCAATCCCGAGCGCTGGCCTGCGGGCAATCCTGAAACCGACTACGGCAACTGTGATCCCAGCCCCACCAAAGAGCTGCTGAAGGCACTCGGCGGCACTTACTACGACATGTCCTTCGGCAAACGTCCAGCCGACGAATTGTATGATCTGAAGAGCGATCCCGAAGGTGTGATCAACCTTGCCAATGACTTGGCGCATGCCCCGGTGATGAATGAACTGCGCGAAAAGATGATGACGATGCTCAAGGAAGAGGGAGACCCGCGTGCACTCGGTAACGGGGCCATCTTTGACACCTACAAGTATCTGGCGAGCCGCAAGAAGGGTTATGAAACCTGGCTCAAAGCTCAGGACGAGGCGATGACCGAAGCCATCAAAGCCAAAGCTGTGGAGGTGGACACCAAACATCGCGCTCGCCCCAATAAAGCCAAGCCTCGGCCCGTGCCTTGAGGGAAAGGCCTCTTAAGTCCAGTATCTTGAGGTTGAAATGAAATCCCGTCTTGATTCAGGCAGCTGCTTAGTCGTTATCTGCTGCTTGACGCATGGCAGAGAATCTCAACTCGCATAAGTTAAAAGACCGATACCCATTAAAAGACCGGTTGTCTGTGGACTCTGCTCTACTGGCTGAGGTCCGTCAAAATTATGAGGCGGGTAGATATCTGGATGCCTGCCGCGTAGCTTTGAAGGCTGGGCCTCTTCAGGCATGGGCAGGCCCAGAGGCATTGACGCTCGGTTTCCGGCTCGCTGGCAATCTAGGGGCATCACGTTTGGCAGACCTGCTGATCACCCGTGCCTATCGTGAGGCTCCGGCGCATCCAGAGGCCGTGGTGCATTACGGGTATCATGTCCGCAATGAGCAGGGCCATCTGGCCGCTTGGCAGCATGCGCTGAAGGCGGAGTCCTCGCCGGGGATCGGGGGGCAGGCGCTTGCTGATCTGAAAACCATTCGGGCGATCACGGCAGGCACATATCGAGACTTTGAAACGGCGTGGAAGCTATGGCAGGAAGCCTTCGCGCTCTGTCCTGATCGGGCTTGGTTGCTGGTTGAAAAAGCGAGCATTCTTCAGTGCGAAGAAAAGCGTCTTGAGGCTTTGGAGGCTCTAGATGAGGCACTTCATACCCGACCCTGGTTTCGTCCGGCGGTACAGCATCGCGGCCGCATGCTTCACCTGCTCGGTCGTGCGGATGAAGCCGTTCAATTCCTCACGGAGGCCTCGCAACACCTTCAAAGTTATGCCGTGACGGCTCAGTTGATGAGCTTGAAACGTGAGCTGGATGATCATGCCGGCATGGCCGAGTTGGCGGATCGTGTCGAGGCTGAATCGTTGCTGTTAGATTCTGCTGGGCAGGCCTGGTTGCAATCCTATCGTGCCGATATCTTCCATCTGAAGGGGGACTACCCCAAGGCCGCCGAATATGCTGAAGCGGTCGGCAATGACTACTACACAGGCTTTGCAACGCGCTTGAAGCAGGCCTCAAGCCCCGGTAAGCGCGTGCGTCTGCCTTTTGAGTTTGTGCATCAAAAACACAACACCTGCGCCCCGGCGACCTTGGCCGCGATCGCTCATTTCTGGCAGGTGCCCATCACCATGGAGCAGATCGTGGACGCGATTTGTTACGATGGCACTTATGATCATACCGCACGTACTTGGTGCGAGGCCAACGGTTTCGCCTGTCGGGAGTTCCGCGTCACCACGGATGCCGTAAGGTTGCTCATTGACGCTGGAGTGCCTTTTGAACTGAGCACTGTGGATGTAGGCAATGCCCATGCTCAAGCGGTGATTGGTTACGACGAACTGCGCGAGACGATTTTCATTCAAGATCCCAGCGAACCACATTACCGAGAAGTTCCGGCTGAAGCTTTCCTAGCCAATTATGCTCTCACGGGGCCGCGTGGCATGGTTATCGTTCCGGCAGAAAAAGCAACGTGGTTGAATCGTCTGGAACTCCCTGAAGCGGAGATTCACGACCTCAATTATCGTTTCAGCCAAGCGCTCTCTAAATATGACCGCGAGACGGCGGTGACGACGTTGCAAACCATGGAGTCTCTGGATTCCAGCCATCGTTTGGTACTGTTGGGGCGTTTATCCTTGGCCTCTTTTGACGGCAACGATGTGGCCAAGCTGGAAGGTCTGGATCGCTTGCTGGAGGCTTTCCCTCGCGATCCGCGTTTGATCTACTGGAAAATGATGGTGCTGCGCTCCATCGGGCACCGTGACGCGCGACTGGAGCTGCTCCGTGATGTCAGTTTCAATCACCCGGCTTTGCTGCGTGAATGGGGGGTGGAGCTGATGAGTGATGCCCAGGATTGGCCGAAGGCTCGGCGCATCCTATGGCGGGCGCATGCCTTGATGCCATCAGATGGCCTGCTGCTCGTCCGTCTGGCCGATCTCATGCGTCGCACGCGTGAGTGCGAGGAGGCTGAAATCCTACAATACTATCGTTTCGCGGCTGCCTTCTCTGACAAGGTTGAAGGCTATGCCCAGCAATGGTTCAGCTACGCCGTTAGCCAAAAGCGCGGTGAAGAAGCGCTTCAGTGGCTGCAACGGCGGGTGCGGGATTACGGTGCGAAATCCGGTGCCCCGGCCATCACCCTTATGCAGGCCCTGGACATGTTAGGTCGGGAGGAAATCGTGGATGTGGTTCGTGAGGCAGTGGCGTTGCGTCCAGCGGATGGTGAATTGCTGCTGGAGCTCGCCAAGATGGAAACCCGCCTGGGTGATCATGCCGAGGCTGCTACTGTGCTGGAGCGGGCCCGTGGACAAGTGCTGCCGGGCTCATGGCTGCGCGCACGCATCGCGCTTCATCGCCGCTGTGGTGAGCATGCGGAGGAGGTCAGGCTTTGGCGTCAGATTCTGGAGCAGGAGCCCTTGGCTTTGGATGCGCATCATGCCCTGGCTCGTGAGCTGGCCGCTTCTCAGGGGAATGCAGAGGCAATCACACATCTTCAAGCTGTATGTGGTCTTTTTCCACATCACTATGGACTCGGGCAACTGCTGGTCGGGTGGCTGAAGGATGCAGACCTTCAGAAAGCTCTGGACCATGTGGAAAGCATGATCACGCTACATCCGACGGATCCGTGGGGTCATCGAGAGAAGGCTTTGATTCTAGTCGAAATGGGCCGTTCTGCAGCGGCTCTGGCTGCGGCTGAAAAAGCCTGTGTCGTAGCACCGGATCAATCAGCGAGCCACTCTGTGTTAGGCACCGCCCTGACCTTAGCTGGGCGAGAAGCCGAGGCCGTGCAAGCCCAGCGTCAAGCCGTGCGGATGAATGTAAACTATGCACCTGCTTTCGGTGAGATGCTTAGCCTGATGACGGGCACTGAAGCAAAGCGAGCCGAGCTCGCTTTCATCCGCACAGAGATGATCCGGCAGGTCCTGGATGGCAATGCCCTGCATGCTTATCGTGCACTCGCTTTCACCGTCCTGGCCCCTGAAGAACTTGTCATCGAGCTGCGGGAAATCTGGCAAGCTCGGCCGGATCTTTGGGAGGCATGGTCGGTATTGATCCTGCAGCTGTTGGATGCCAGTGGTCATCGAGAGGAAGCGACCCAATTGGCTCGACAGGCTGTAGAGCGTTTTCCATTATTCCCTGCCGCGTGGTCTGATCTGGCGACGGTTTTGCGCCTGGATGGCGATCATGATGGAGCCATCCAAGCGGCGACAAAAGCCACGCAATTGAATCCAGACTGGGCGGAAGCTTGGCGTCTGCTGGCCGATTATCAGGATGATGCCGGTCGTGGTGATGAAGCACTAGCCACGCTCAGGAGGGCGATCGTCAGGCTGCCTCTGGAGATGAGCCTGAAAGCAGCCCTCGCTACTTTGTTGTGGCGTAAGGAGCAGCGCGAAGAAGCCTGGGACATGGCCACGAAAGCGGCTCAAACGGACCCTGGACAGGATTGGGCCTGGAACTTCCTGAAAGCGTGGGCCGGCATCCTCCAGCGGCAGGATCAGTTATTGGAGATGGCGAGAACCTTGACCGAGCAGCGCCCTCTGGAGGCGCGCTCCTGGCATGTTTATTCCAATCTCTTACCCTTGGAGCGGGTGACAGAAATTTTGGCCGCTCTGGATCGGGCTATCGAGCTGAATCCCCGCCTAATCGATGCCATGGATCATCGGGCAGACATCTTGGCGCGTCTCGGTCGCTTGGATGAAGCGGAAGCGTCTCTTCGCCGATCCTTCCAAGACGAAGCGGCCATGCCCTTCAATATCCGAGGCCGTCTCGCCTGGCTAAAGGCTGTGCGAGGAGATGCCAAAGCTGCCATGCAGCAGATGAAGGACATCGTCGAGGTGCATCGAGATTACTATTGGGGCTGGGAGATGATTGCAAATTGGGCCGAGCAATCCGGTCAATTGAAGCCTTGGCGCGAGGCGGCTGAACAAATGATTCGCCTCAGCCCGAGGTCATCCGCTCCCTATTGCACGGCGGCGGACGCCGAGCTGCATGATCACCAGCAAGAGGCGGGAATTGAGCTTTTAAAAAGGGCTTTGCACATCGATCCAACAGTGCCTTATGCAGCGCATCGTTTGTTAGGTTACTATTGGGAGAAAAAGGACATCGCTGCCTTGCATGAAGCCGCGACTGCGCTGATGCCAGATGGCACGGTCGGTTTGATTCGGCGAACTTATCTGATGCTGGCTGCTGCACATGCGGGAGATCTGGATGGTGTCCGTGAGCATCTGATGGCTTTAGCCACCCAGCCCGACATGTTGGGGCCGCTGCTTTCTCTGATGTTGGATTACTTTCAGCAGCACAACCGTCGCTGCCTGGCGGTGTTGGATGAGGTGCTGGTGCAGGTGGTCAAGGAAGATACGATTGGCCCTGCCTTCGCTATCCTCTGGACTCAAAGGGAAAGTCAAAAGAAGAACTGGCTGGCCTGGATTCAGCTGGCCCGGTGGATGCCCAGACTTGGGGCCCGGTTGGATCCCGCCGTCTCGGTTTACCTGGAGATGAACGGTGAAGCCCGGCAAGCTGATCCTGCTGTGGTGCAGTGGATTCAGCGCTGCGATGCCGAGATGCGTCGTCGGAGTGAGATCTGGGGAAAAGTGAGCTATGCCCTCACGAACAGCCAGGCTTATCGCCCTTGTGTGGATTGGATGTGGCAAGACTACAAGCGGCCGGATGCCGAAGCTTGGATGTTGAGTAATCTCGTCACCAGTCTGCGCTGCTGCCGGCGCAACCGTGATGCGTCTGAGGTCAGTCAGCATGTGGTGCGTGAGGGCATGAGGGATCATACCTGGCTGCTGCATGTGAGTCATGCCGCCTTGGGTTATGCCCATCAGGGGGCGTATGTAGATTGTAAAAAACTGCTCGATGAGAATGACTTTTCCCAAGCACCGATGGAACTCCGGCTATTGAATCTCACGTCCCGTGCTCTGTGTGATGTCATGCCCGTGACGCCAGACCAAGGCCGCTTTTGGTTCAAGCAATTCATCGCCGCGGCGAAGAAGCTGGTTCAAGGCCAGCCTCTATCGGTGGAATCCCAGCGGGATTATGAAGAAGCTGTCGAGAAAATGAAAAGCCACACTGGAATGGCGGTCAGATCTTGGCAAAAACCGAAGCCTTATGTGCCCCCCAGAGAGGTGCCTGACAGCAACTCTGTTTTCCCTCGGATCGTCATCGGCATCATGATTTTTATTGCGTTCCAAGCCGTCCGCAATTGCGCAACTTCTCCCTCGACACGTTACAACACTCGCGAGACCGAGAGGATCTTGAACGAATTCCATTCGAGATCTGAAGGTGGAAACAAATCCGCTTATCCGCTTTCTCCTACCCTGACGCCAAGGCTACCTGTGGATGATCGGCTTGCTCCCAGCTTCGCTCCCAAGGTTCCTGTCGATAATCCCCGATTCACCCCACCGTCTGAATCTCGCTCTTTTCCTTCCATTCTCGAAGAGTCCTTCTAGCGTCGATATGGCCTCTAGCTCCCAGCCTTATGAGTTCGTCTTTGCAGAACGCGTCGCTCGTATCCTGGAGCGAGGCCATGTGCTTGCGTATGGACATCGGGACTACTGTGGCATGGGGCTGACCTATCATGAGGGCCGCTTTTATTACGGCGAGGTCTGGGATGGTCAATTGCTCCTCGCTGAGAACATGGCTCAGTGTTTTGAAAGCCGAGAGGCTTTTTCGTTGTGGTTGGGTTCTCAGTCAGACGCGTCATTGTCGCGACAGGATAAGCCCGACAGTTTTTATCATGACAATCAAACTCTTTCACGGGCGCGTTTGATGGACTTTGTGGAGAGGTATGAATCCCTCTCGCGTATCGATTTACAGCGGTGGATTCAGCTATGGGGAAAGCTGGGTGTCAAACAGGTTCAGGAGCCCTGTTTTGGCGGGCTGTGTGCGGCCTACTCCGAGCCGCGCCGTGCCTATCACAATCTCCATCATTTGGAAGCCTGTCTCAAAGAGTTGGACGGCGTGCATGATCAGGCGCAGCAACCGGCCATCCTAGAGACTGCGCTGTGGTTTCACGATGCGATTTATGATCCTCAAACGACCTCGAAGAACGAAGAGCTGAGTGCCAATTGGGCACGCGATGTCTTGGAGGAAGCTGATGCACCTAAAGATCTGATCAAGCAGGTGCGCCGACTCATTCTTTTGACCAAACAGCATGTGCCGGATAAGACGCCCGATGCGGGTTTGATGTGTGACATTGATCTCGCAATTCTAGGCCAGCCCGAGGAGTGCTTTTGGGCCTATGAACGTGCGATCCGTCAGGAATACGGATGGGTGAATGAAAACGAATATAGGCAGGGGCGGATTCGTGTTTTGGAAACCTTTCTCAACCGCAAGAGTATCTATGTCACAGAGCTGTTCGCTGACCGTTATGAAGCTGTAGCACGTTCGAATTTAAAGGCATCTTTGGAACGGCTCGCCGGGAAATAGAGGCTTTGAATGCGGGGTGTTGCTGGATCGCTTTCGAATCTGAACTGAATAGGTCAGATCGAAGACGGGGCCGAGCCGCAAGTAAACCAACCTAACTACCTTTGATATTCCTATGAGTTCTCATGCATCTCCACCTCCTGTCCCGAAGAAAAAAGGCATGTCAGGCCTCGCCATCGCGGGCATCGGCTGTTTGGGCTTGATCGTTCTCATCTTCTTAGCCGGAGGTGCGTTGGTGGCCAAATTCATGCCGCAGATTAGAGAAGCAGCGGCTGAGTTTGAAAAGGATCCTGCCAAGGCGGCAACAATGCTGGCGCTGAAGATGAACCCTGATGTCGAGGTACTGAACACCGACGACACGAAACGTGAAGTGACCTTTAAACTGAAGTCCTCCGGTGAGACGACTACGATCTCCTATGAGGATTTCGAAAAGGGTAAAATGAAGATCAAAAACAGCAAAGGCGAAGAATACACGGTCGATGCCTCCAAGGCCGAAACGGAAGGCATGGTGATCAAAGGGCCTGATGGTCAAATCATCACGGGTGGCAATGCGGCTGCGACTGCGCCGCCTGCCTGGGTGCCTTTGTATCCTGGCTTAGCTTTGCAAGAGGGTGGTGCACGCATGCAGCGGCCTGATGGCGGCGTTAGCGGTCTCGCCGTGGGTAAGGTGGCGGCTCCTTCCGCGCAGGTGTATCAGCACTATGAAACGGATCTCAAGAGCCAGGGGTATGAAGTCACCAGCAGTTTTTCTGACGAACACAAAGCGGGTAATATCCAGGCCACCAAGGATGATGGAAAGACCATCCTAGGCCTCACGATCTCGACCGAATCCGATGGACAGACCCAGGTCGCACTGACGTATCAGGAAGCTGCCAAGTAACATGTCATTGATGCCCCATCCCCGCATCGTCATTCTCACCGGTGCCGGACTCTCCGCAGAGTCCGGCGTGCCGACTTTTCGCGGCGTGGATGGTCTGTGGGAGGGGTATCGCGTCGAGGAAGTGGCCTCGCCTGAGGCCTTCAAACACAGGCCTGAATTGGTACATCGCTTTTACAACCTGCGACGGGCAGCTTTGAAGACGGTTATGCCGAACGCAGCCCATGAATCCCTAGTTAGGTTGGAGCGCGAGTGGCCAGGGAGTTTCCTCCACATCACACAGAATGTGGATGATCTCAATGAACGTGCCGGTGCGCGAAAGCTCTTGCACATGCATGGTCAACTGGCCAAAGTCCGTTGTGTCTGGTGTCGGGTGGTGCTGGACTGGCGTGAAGACTTGTTCGTGGAGACACCTTGTCCTGAGTGCGGGAAGACGGGCAAGCTCCGGCCCGACATCGTCTGGTTTGGCGAGATGCCTTATCACATCGACGAGATCACACGCGCTTTGGAGACTGTGGATATCTTCATCTGCATCGGCACCTCGGGTGTCGTTTATCCGGCGGCAGGCTTTGCTCGATTGGCGGCCGAGAATGGTGCTCAGCGCCTGATCGAGATCAATCCTGAGAGCACAGAGATCAGCAGCCACTTCACCGAGCACCGCCAAGGCCCTGCGAGCGTGGAAGTGCCACGTCTCGTGGATGAATTGCTGGCGGAAGTGGGCAGTTAAAACTTTCGATGTGAAATCAGTTGCGGGTCAAAACTTTCAGAATAGACTGAAAGTAAGATGAAATCTGAAACCGCCCCCTGGGAAACCTCGCGAGAGGAGTTCATTGCCCAGTGGGGGGCTCTGGGAAGCCAGTGGGGGATCAGCCGCACCATGGCTCAGATCCACGCTTTGCTCATGACAGCACCGGAGCCGATGCACACGGAGGAGATCATGGAGCGCCTCAAGGTGAGCCGGGGCAATGCCAACACGAACCTGCGCGAGCTCGTCGGCTGGGGCCTGGTGCGTGTGGTGGTTAAAAAGGGTGAACGCCGGGAGTATTTCGAAGCCGAAAAGGATGTCTGGAAAATGTTCATCACCATCGCTCGTGAGCGTAAACGCCGCGAGCTGGACCCCGCTTTGTCGGTTCTGAAAAACTGCTCTGAGCAGACCAAGGACGAGAAGGCAGGACCCGGTAAAGAGTTTCACCAGCACATGAAGGAGCTTCAGGAGTTCGTGGAGTTCGGCATGAAGGTCTCCGATGTGGTTTCCGGGATGAAGCATGCCTCCGCCCTTCAGTGGGCCATGCGCTTGTTGAGCTGATCTTTTTATTTGCTCGTGACTTTCAAAAATATCCGAAAGTTCAGTATTATGAATGCAATTCAAAGCCTCCCAGGTGCTCATGAACCGCGCATGCACCCGGTTAACAGTCAGACCAACCCCATCCAGGGCAGGGTGGTCTGGAGTCCGATTAAGTCGCTCTGGTTCACCGCGCATGCGTTCCTCGCGTTGATCGGTGGCTGGTTCACTTTCAGCCTTGATGCAGTCCTCGTGTCGTTTGTGTTCACCCTGCTGACGCTTTGCCTGGGACACACCGTCGGGCTGCATCGCCTGCTGGTGCATCGTAGCTTTCGATGCCCTCTCTGGCTGGAGTATGCGCTGGTTCATCTAGGCACTCTCGTTGGCATGGGCGGTCCGCATCGCATTCTCCACATGCACGACATTAGGGACTGGGCCCAGCGGCAGCCAAAGTGTCATCCCTTCTACACCGATCAGGGGCCGGTTTGGCGTGATTGGTTTTGGCAGACGCATGCTGAGTTAAAGCTGGAGCACCCACCCGCCTTTACCATTGAGCCTCAGGTGGCCCATGATCCGGTTTATCGCTGGATGCAGCGCACCTGGATGCTGCAGCAACTCCCCTGGGCCCTCCTCCTGTATGCCTTTGGCAGTTGGGCCTGGGTGGTCTGGGGAATCTCGGTGCGCATTGTGGTGAGCCTTACCGGGCATTGGTTCATCGGTTATCTGGCGCACAATGGCAGCCGTCGAGATTGGCATCTGCAAGGCCATGCCGTGCAGGGATACAACCTCCCGCATCTGGGCCTCATCACGATGGGGGAAGGCTGGCATAACAATCACCATGCCTATCCCGAATCGGCCAAACTGGGCCTGAAGCGTCATCACCATGATCCCGGCTGGTGGTTCATCTGTCTGCTCAAGGGCCTCGGCCTAGCCTGGGACATCCAGACGCCGGAAACCCTGCCGCCAAGAATTGAGCGGCAGGCCATACCTGAAAAACGCTCCGTTAGGCCGCGTGCCGCCACTTTCTTCACCCTCTGATTCGTTCACCCTAACCCAAACCTCAATACCTATGAATGCTACCATCACCACCTATGCCCTTTACCTCATCCTGGCCATTACAATGACCATCTGGGTCGCCCGAACTCTGCACAAAAACGGGCGGATCTTTTTGGTCGAGTGTTTCCAAGGCAACACGGAACTCGCGGACAGTGTGAATCACCTGCTCGTCGTGGGTTTTTACCTCATCAACATCGGCTTCGTCTCGCTCTACCTCAAGACTCGAGAGACGATTGATGGCGCGCAGGGTGTGTTCGAGGTCTTGAGCGGGAAAATGGGCATCGTGCTGCTCGCGCTCGGCGTCATGCACTTCTTTAACCTGCTGATCTTTGCCCGCCTGAGAAAGCGCGGTCAGCTTGCCACGATGCCTCCTCCCGTGCCACCCATGCTGAAGGTTGAGGCCTAACGGATCATTAAACCAATGAACCCCGATGAACGGTTATGAACACACTTACCCTTTTCTATGATGCCCGCTGCGGCCTGTGCTCCCAGGTGAGGCGCTGGCTCAGTGCTCAGCCCGCCTATGTGCGGTTGGACTTTCTGCCCTACGATTCGCCGGAGGCGGCTCAGCGCCTCCCTGCCATCCGCCATCTTCAGGCCGATCAGGAGATCGTCATCCTGGCGGATACAGGAGAGGTTTGGCAGGGAGCAGGCGCCTGGGTCATTTGCCTGTGGGCGCTGCGGGAGTATCGGGCATGGGCGGGTCGGCTGGCCAGCCCGGGCATGCAGGCCATGGCTCGGAAGGTGGTACATTGGATCTCGGCCAACCGCATCGGTTTGTCGAAACTGATGGGTTTCACCAGCGATGCCGAATTGACTGCGGTGGTTGAGCGAGATAGTCCGCCGCCGTTACCCTGCCAGATCAAACCCCCACGGCATGATCTGGACTTGATCGACTGATTGATGATCACTGGGCGATGACCGCCGCGCGGGCGTTTTCCTCCGCGCCGGTCTTCTCCAGGTAGTAGTCGTAACCGCCGCTGTAAGGAGTCACCGTGCCCGCATTGATGTGCAGGACTTTGGTGGCCAGACTGCGGATGAAGTGCACGTCGTGAGAGATGAAAACCAGGGTGCCTTCGAACTTCTGGAGTGCCAGGATCAGACCCTCGATCGCCCAGATGTCCAAGTGCGTCGTCGGCTCATCCATCAAAAGAAGGTTAGGCGGGTCCACCAGGAACTTTACCAAGTTCAGGCGGCTCTTTTCGCCACCGCTCAGCACTTTGCACTTCTTATACACATCCTCACGTTTGAAAAGGAAGCTGCCCAGGATGCTGCGGGCGTCATCTTCACGCAGTTCAGGCGCGCAGCGCTTCAGCTCTTCCAGGATGGTCAGCTCAGGTTCCAGGGTATCCGCACGGTGCTGGGAGAAATAACCCATCTTCACATTCGTGCCGAAGCGGCGTTCACCTTTCTGGAAAGCCACCTCACCCGCCATGATCTTGATCAGCGTGGATTTACCAGCACCGTTCGGGCCGACCAACACCGTGCGCTCGCCTTTTTCGATCTCCAGATCCAGGCCCTGGTAGATCTTCTTCTCGCCATAGGCCTGATGGATGTCCGTCAGCGCGATCACACGCTGGCCACTGCGCTGCGGCTGAGGGAAGTTGAAACGGAAAGCCTTACGTAGGGGGCGCGGACGATCCAGCTTCTCCATCTTTTCCAGCTGACGCTCGCGGCTCTGGGCCTGCGAAGCTTTCGAGGCCACGGAGCGGAAGCGTTCGATGAATTCCTGCATCGCCTCGATCTCCTTTTGCTGGTTCTTCCAGGCTTGGTAGGCACGATCCCAGTTCTCTTCCTTCTGCTTCAGATACTCGCTGTAGTTGCCCTGATATTGCACCAGCTTGCTCTCTTCGATCTCATAGACCGTCTCGATCAGCTCATCCATGAAGTCGCGGTCGTGAGAGATCAGCAGGATCGCACCGGGATAGTTCTTCAGGTAATTGCGGAACCACATCAGGGAGAGTAGGTCCAGATGGTTCGTCGGCTCATCCAGCAGCAGCAGATCGGGCTCGATCACCAGCAGTCGTGCCAGGTGCGCACGCATCACCCAGCCACCCGAATACTCGCGCGCCGGTTTGTTGAAGTCCTCTTCTTTGAAACCGAAACCCTTCAGGATCTTTTTGCACTTCGCCTCGGCCTGCGGGTCGTTCAGCGCGTCGTGTTTGGAGTGCGCCTCATTGTATTCCGGTGCGGAGACGTCCCCCCGCTCCTCATGCTCGCGCAGGATCTTTTCCAGCCGCTCCATTTCCCCCGCCTTACCTGTGGCCACATCCAGGATCGTTTCATCGCCCACCGGTTCACTCTCCTGGGGCAGGTAACCCAGCGTCGTCCACTCATCGCGGATCACTTCGCCCGCATCCGGTTCATCTTCTTTCAGGATCAGGGAAAACAGCGTGGATTTGCCCGCACCATTCGGGCCGACCAGAGCCACGCGCTCGGCGTAGTTTACAGTCATGTTGGCCCCGCCGAACAGCGTGCGGGCATTGAAAGTCTTGGTGACGTCGCGGAGGGTAAGCATGAGGGGCGGCCTCCCTAGCACCGAATCGCCCTCTTTGCAGCCAGTTTTGTGCAAACCCGCCTTGTTGGGCCTAGCCACCTCCTGCGGGCACCCACTCCCGACCCGGTTTCCCGCCCTCGCCTTTCGGGTCAAACCCACCCGCTTTGTTGTGTTTTGATGCCTTTTGTTGTGTTTTGGATGTTCAGGCTCTTCTCGGGGCTTGGGAATCAGCATAGGGTCTTGAAAACGAACCCATTGGGTCAGCAGTCCCTGGCTCAAAAACGGCTCTCGGACGGCTCAAAAGCTCGACAGGGCCACTCCTTAGCCGCCTTGGCAAAAAGGTGGTCCCGCTGACACCACCCTCATCTTTACTCCCCCACGCTCTTGCGAGCGCAGCCACACTCCGCCGCTCAGCCCCCGAGAGGAGCGCGGAGACTCCTCTCCGCTTCTCTTCTTCTAAAAATGGTGTGGGCACTCCTGCCCGCAACTCCGCCTCGGCAGCCTCCTCCGCCCGTTTTTCCTCTGCCAAAACCTCCGCCGCCTTCCGCGCCCGCATCATCTCCACCCAGGCCTCCAACCGCCGACGATAAACTAAAGATGCATGTCTCATGCCCGGACCGGGTGGATAAAATGCTCAAAACTCAAGCGTAATCTTGCAGGCTGCTAAGGATGAGATTGAATGTTCTCATGAGTAGCTTGCGTGGTGAAGAAGCCCTCAAAGATGGTATCTCGTTGGAGTTTACTTGGACCGTCCGGCACTTCCTTGAAGTGATGGATGAGCGCGCCGATTGGATTCGCTTGGGTGGGCTTCCTGGTGAAAGTGGAGTGGATTTTATTCTGGGGATCGGTGACCGTGAAGAGCACCATCAGGTAAAGAGGGCTTTTGGCAGCCGGAGTGAATGGACGATGGCCAATTTAGATGCCCAGGACGTCCTGTCTGATTTCAAAAATCGTTCAATGGATCCTAATGCTAGGTGTCATTTCGTGTCCACGATACCCGCGGTCCAGCTTGGATATTTAGCTGAACGAGCACGGCGCTCCGAAAATTCGGCCCTTTTTAAAGAGCATTACATTACTGGCGATTACAAAGCTTGGTATCAGGAGTTGTTGAAACGGTGGGCGCTAGATGAGCAAGATTGCTGGGAGCGTCTTCAGAGAATTTCTACACGCCACGCCGACGAAAAAGAAGTCGAAAGCTCTTGCCTGCATATCTTGAAATATTTGGTGGATGGGGATGCAGTTGACGCCCACACTCATTTACGAGATTTCTGTTTTACACACTTGCATAAAAAGGTGCGAAGCAGCGATTTGTGGAATTGGCTAGCCACGAAAGGAGTTAGGCGGAGTCCATATTTCGGTGATCATCGAGTGATCGAGCGGCTCGAACGGCAAACCCGTTCTTATGTGGATGGTATTCGTGATAAACTCATTCAGCCACCGCTGCCGCGTAAAATCGCCACTGATATTGTGGAGGTGATGGCCGCGTCTGAAATGGGAGAGGATATTGTGGTCCTCGGTTCTCCTGGTGGTGGCAAAAGTGCGGTGATGATGCAAATCGTGGAGTTGTGCCAGGAAAAAAGATGGCCCGTCCTCGCCTTTCGTCTGGACGATCTTCCAGCTTCACTAACTACCAGCCAGCTACAGGAAAATCTAGGCCTAACTATTCCTCCTGCAAGAGCAGTCGCTTTTGCGGCGGCCGGAGATCATGTGGTGGTGGTTATCGATCAATTGGATGCCGTTAGCGAATATTCTGGTAGAACCGGAAATCTGTTTCTGAGAGCTAGTGAATTGATCCAGGAGTTGCGGGGCTACCGTTATCACATGTCTATCCATTTGGTTATTGCTTGTCGGGAAGTGGATTGGAAGCATGACGGGAGACTGAAAAAGTTGCATTGTAACCAAAAGGAGAGCGAGGCTGACAAAGGTATTTATAAAGTTGAGCCGCTATCGGATGGAGAGATTGCGGCTTTACTCTCTAGCAATGGGATGGATGCAGCATCGTTTTCCCCACAACAGCATCAGCAGTTGCTTCGTATCCCACAATACCTTGCTGTATTGATTGAAACACATCCTTCCGATGAGGAATTGCCCAAGATTATCACACCCAAAAAGCTCTTTGATGCATACTGGGACAAAAAGCAGAGTGATATGGCCAAAAACTTCCCCCAGTGGGAGGCTAATTTTTGGCATCAAATTCTGAGTAACATCACTGAAAAACTCTCGAAGGTAGCTCTTGCGATTGCTCCTTCTGCGCATTCCGATAGTGTGGATGCCCCGCTTGCGGTTTCTGCAAAGTCTCTCCAGAGCTTTTCTCCACTAGCGATTAACTGGATGCTTACAAATGGAGTTTTGACCAAAGGAAAGGACACTATTCGTTTCGGTCATGAGTCATTTTTTGATTATTGTTTTGCTCGCTTTTTTGACGAGCGAGGGGAGACGCTCTTGACCTATTTACTGAGAAGCGATCAAACACTGATTCAACGGGGACAGTTGCGACAGGTCATGGCCTATCTGAGAGATGAAAACCTTGGAGAATACTTGGATGAAGCACAACGAATCCTTGAAGCAAAATATGTTAGAGCCCACCTGAAGCAACTCTTGGTTGCTGTCTTGTGTGATGTTCAAGATCCTTCTATCCAGGAGTGGGAAATATTGAGACTCTATCTTGAACAGAGCTTGATCGATTTTGATTCGGGCAACAGAGGGACTTGGGCGCGTCATGTGTTCGACGCATTCTCTGTTTCATTACCTCTATTTAAGGTATCAGTGTCTTCAGGGGCTTTTACGAACTGGCTGCAAAATGCAGGGGCGATGTCGGTTGGTATGCTGTTTCGTGTTTTGAACAAGCACCAAAATGTCGAGCAGGAAACGGTTTGGCAGATTATTGCTCCTTTACGTGAAAATTCGAAATTTGATACTGCGTTAGATTTTCTCGCACGGTTCTCTAAGGCTGGAAATAGCCGGGAAACTTTTGACTGGCTGCTCGCAGAAGCGCGAGAAAATTTTGATCGCCATAATCAGCAGCAAGAATACCAGGAACGCTTTCACACATTACTTGAAGACCTCGCTAAAAATCAGCCTGCTTGGTTGGCTGAATGGATCGCTGTCTACATCCAAGCTAGGGTTGCATCATGGGGTGACCAGGAATACGAGTTGATCAAGCATCATACAATAGATTCTGAACAAATCGGAGCATCTGCATCTGCAAACCCTGTTGAGTTTGTTTCCCACATAGTTCCTGAAATTATGAAGGTCCCAGACTCTTGGCATCTGTGGATTCAAGATGAGAAAGGGGACGAAGAAAGTGGGTATATCAGCCCAGATCAAGTTCTCTCAAGTTCCCTTGTGAGGGCTCTTCAAAAGATGGTGAAAACCCATCATGAGGAAGCTCGCGAGTGGCTGATGCAATTGAGATCTTCATCTTCAGATGGCTGTCATACCATTTATGCAGGCGTTTTATGTGGAGAAGGAGCTGAATTCACTGCCCTTGCGATAGACTTTCTCTCGCGTGACGAAGAAGCATTCTTTTTGACGTATGGTGACAAGTTGATTGCACGCGTAATTCTTCAGAATCACGCAAAACGATTTTCCAAAGAAGAATTGATGTCAGTAGAGTCTGCCATTCTTAGCTGCTATCCAAAGCGGGAGATGCATGGCCGACATCCTGACGATCAAATCAAACGATGCTTGGGAAATTGGCGAGGATATCAGCAAATGATTCTACTTCGTTCCTTTCCCCGGGAGCTATTGTCTAACCAAGGATCAAGGAAGAGTGATGAGTGGGAGCGAAAGTTTGACTCAGTTCGTCGATATTTCGTAGAAAGCTATAAAAGCAAGCCAATCAACAAAGTTGCTTTGGGGGAGTGGGGACCTGCTGACTACTATGAGGCTTTGGTAACCCGTAAGGCACGGCTTGCAAATGCCCCGAGGAGGTATGAGTTTGGACATGAAACTGGGTTTGGCGATCTATTGATAGATGCGATCAAAAGAAACCCCGGCGTTTTTGTGGAGTACTTATCTGCATGTGATGGGATGACGAACGAGGGCTTTCTCGAGAGCCTAGCGCACGGACTTGCCAGCTCGGATTTGAAGATTGAGATGGCAGAAAAAGCTGCAATGGAGTTTCACCGGCTAGGAGAAAAATGGGCTATGGATGTACTTCGGTTACTTCAAAAAGTGCCATCGGAACATCTCTCAGATACTGCTTTTCTGATACTGATGCAGCACGCTATAGAAGGAGCCCTACCACCATTAACTTCTTCTCAACCCGAGGAAGGGAGGCGAGCCGAACATTTACTCGGTCAAGCGTCTAACAGTGTTCGTGGCCGAGCTTTGGAAGTCCTGAGAGTCAAACTTTGGGAAGACCCGTCGATCGTCTCGCGAATTGCACACCATCTCCCTGCGATGATGAGAGATCCGAATGCCGTGATCAGAGCCGAATTAGCATCAATATGCTATGCAGTGGCATATGCTACACAGCATCGTAGATTTTCGGTGGAGTTGTTTGTTATTCTGGCTACAGAAAACCTTCCTGATCCACATGTTTTGGCGGGTCAATGGTCAATCCGATTTATCAGGGCAAGTTTACGTGATCATTGGTCAACATTGCGCCCAATACTGGAAAATATGTTAGCTTCGGAATTTTCTGAAGTTCGCAGGGCGGGCACTCATTTGGTGTGTATTGCTGTAGTGTCTGGCCTCAACGCCGTGGATATTGCTTCAAAATTGGTCAATTCAACAGATCCCAAAGTTCGTGCCAAGTGTGCAGAAATTGCGAGTCATAATTTAGACATCGAAGCGAATCGATCTTGGACGATTAAGACGTTCTTGACCCTAGCGAACGATCCTGATTTGGATGTTTGTCGTGCTATTGGCTCGGGGCTGTATCACAGTCAGAAAAGAGCTCCTTTAGATTTTAATCAGTTGGAAGATGTATTGAAAAAGTTCGTGACCACACGTGCTTTCACGAGGGCGCCTAGCAATCTGATCGAGGCCATTTCTGATAGTCGATCTGTATTGCCGCATGTCGTTTTTGACATTATCCAGTCGCTGATAAATCGACTGGATGAGCCTGTAGAAGATCATGCAGATCGCCTCTCATTTCATATTGCAACGGCAAGCAGAGTCATAAAGCGTTTGTATCACGAAAATCGAGATGGAATTCTGCGGCGACATGCTTTGGACCTGATTGATGAACTTTGCCTACGAGGCGAGGTAGATTCTTCAACTCTGGATCAGTGGAAATGAAAGTATTGATTATATAGATAACCGAACAAAGCTTTTTTTCGGGAGCTGGTGAAACGCTCCCGACCAGATATCGTCGCTGAGTTCCGGGACAAGGCGGCCTTGCTACAAAAGAAAAATCCTCTGCCCGGTGCGGCCAAGGGCGGTGTCGAACAAATCATCACCGATGGACTTGCCGCATGAGGCTGATTCCTGTTTCCATTGAACCGAAGGCCATCACTCGCATTTACACGCCTGAGCAGATAATAGGCTGGCGCTACTATCCCGAATCACACTCGGATGGGCGGAAGCCTTGCGGTTGCTCCTACTGCCAGCGCGGCCAGATCAAGAACCGCAAACTCCGGCAGGCTTATGGGCCGGAATGAACTCTTCGATCTTCTGAAAACATGAATCCAGAACTGCCAGGTTTTGCCTGCCAAACACGTCCAAAAGGCGGGTAATCCGGCGGCTTGATCTACCTTGTAAAGAAGTCTATCGATGCCGGACACACCCGCCCTACGAGCGCAGAAATCCTCCCATGCCTCCCAATCACAAGATAATCCGTCAGTTCCTGAGCGAGGTTTTCGGTCAGGTGAAAACGATTTTGAAACTTGAGGCCGAGCCATCGCGATGAGCCACATCTTCCCCAGCTTTTTATCCACGCCGCGCCTGTTCCTTCGCCGGTTGCAGCGTGACAATGGGGACGCGCTTTGCAACTACCGGTCGCTGCCGGAGGTGGCGCGATATCAGGGGTGGGAGTCGTTCGGCCCGGAGGATGCACGGCGGCTCATTGAAAGCCAGGATCACGCCGAGCCTGGGATTCCGGGGACCTGGTTTCAGGTGGCCGTGGTCGAGCGGGCGACGAACGTCCTGATCGGCGATTGCGGGCTGCACTGCTTGCAGGACGAACCGTATCAAATGGAGTTTGGGGCACCTTGGCTCCCAGTCATCAGGGCCAGGGTTACGCCATGGAGGCGCTGGAGTGCCTGCTGGAGTATGGGTTTGACACTCTGGGCCTGCATCGGGTAATCGCGATCACGAGCGATCAAAATCATGCCGCCGCCTCCCTGTTCCGGCGGCTGGGTTTCCGGCAGGAGGCCCA
This sequence comes from Prosthecobacter debontii, assembly GCF_900167535.1. NCBI lineage: Bacteria > Pseudomonadati > Verrucomicrobiota > Verrucomicrobiia > Verrucomicrobiales > Verrucomicrobiaceae > Prosthecobacter > Prosthecobacter debontii. The sequence goes on along the minus strand of NZ_FUYE01000002.1, from coordinate 257,078 downwards.
CCACATTGAGCACCGTTGGTACAAGAGCTCTTGGGAGAGCGAGTTTGTCTTTGCGCTGTTGAAACGGGAGTGGGAGTTGCGTTCCCAGAAGGAGGCCTGAGGTAGGAGATGGGGTGATCGTCCGTAGGGTGGGTTTGTCCGGCTGTGGATGAGATTTCGAGTGAACGTCCTGTGGCCGGATAACCCGCCTTTGAGGGATGTGGCTCGGTCTTCGATCATCAATGACCGTTCAACACGCTCCAACAGGCGGGTTATTCTGCAACGGAGTGGGAGAAGGTGGCAGTCTCGCTAGCAGAACAAACCCGCCCTACGGGTAGATGGCGAATGTGGGATGTAGGGCGTGGTTTGTCCGGCTGTGGATTCCCTTTTCATCGTGAGTCGTCGTGGCCGGATTACCCGCCTATCAAGAGATGTGGCTTTGCCTTCGAGCATTCACTACCTTTCGACATCCCCTAAACAGGCGGGTTATTCTGCATCGGAGAGGAGAGAAGGTTACAGTCTCGCCAGCAGAACAAACCCGCCCTACGGGTGGGCTCATTTGCGGGGATGTAGGGCGTGGTTTGTCCGGCTGTGGATGAGACTTTTACTGAGGGACCTTGTGGCAAGATGACCCCGTGTCTCAAGGGAATGAGGTTCAGTCTTGGATTTTTTTAGGCCATGCCGAAGTTCGGACGCCTATCTGATCGAGATTGAACCAAATGGGCCAAGGACCCTCATCAAACCAAGTCTGAAATTATAATTATTGTAGTGATTTGAATATTCTAGCTTTCCGCCATTGGCAAAATGCAAGACTCTGGTAAAGTTGCATGATGGAATGGCTTACGCGCATCTTTAACAATCCCCACACGCCATGGATTATCTCGAGCGGGTTGTTTGTCGTAACCGCAACAGTCGCTTATCGCTGGTGGCTGCATGGCAGACGATTGGAAACAATCATCCAAAAAATTCGTAGTGCTTCTGGTCTTTCTTCGGCTTTGTCTATCAAGGAAGAGAAAACGCGTTGGCAGCACTATGCGTCGGAAAAATTTGAGGCCGCTCAGGAAGAGCTCTCTCAGCTTTCAGAAGATGAGCCTCTGGCACGTCAAACCAGCGCTTTTCTAAGGCGCTGTGAACCGGTTCAAAACGAAGGCTCTGACCGTGTGCGTCTGGAGACATCCGTGGTGCCCGCAGACGTGATTCGGCTTTCCGATCACATGATGGAGCATAATGTGCAATTGTTGTTATACCGTGCTTTCCCCAACTACTTGGTCGGTGTGGGGCTGTGCATCACGTTCTTGGGTTTGGCGGTGGTCATCGGCAATGCGAGTTTAGTGATCACTCCAGGAACAGATGGGGACAGCAGCCTTGCTTTGCGCGATCTTTTGGTGGCAGCGTCCAGCAAGTTTTGGTCATCGCTCACGGCGGTCTTACTCTCCGTCTTGTATGGCATTTGGCTTCGCAATCGCAGCCAGCAAATGGAGCGCGTGGTGGGCTTGTTGGCCCGGGATCTGGGGCGCTGTGTGCGGGTGGTGAGTGCGGAGGAGCTTCACTACGAATCCATCCAGCTTCTGCGAAAGCTCGAAGGGTATCAGGCGACCACGGCGAACCAAATGGGTTTGCTCATGAATGGCTTCACCGATACTCAATCCACCCGAGTGGATCAGCACCGAATCTTGTGTGAGAGGCTTGAGGCTGTCGCGGCAGGTCTGGGGGGTAAACTCGGGCAACTTGGGGATGATCTGGGCTCAAAAATGGGCTCCATGGGCAGTCAGGTGGCAGAAAGCCTAAGTCAGGTGAATGAGAAGGCATTCTCGGAAATTGCCCAACAAATGACCAAGGGGCTGCACAAGGCCACGGAGGTCCATTTGAAGTCCGTGACTGAACGGCTGGAGGCGGTCAGCAAGGCCTTGGCGAATCTGCCCGAGGAGTTCAATGCCTTAGTCGGGCTGGTTCAGGACAATACGACGTCGATTGCCCATGCCTTTACGACGGCGGTGAAGCCGATTGAGACATCACTTGCGGCGGCATCAAACTCCGCTCAAGAGGTGGCTTTGAAATTTGCCACATTACCCGACGCGTTGGAGCCCGCGCGAGCGGCGGCGAAGGACCTGACAAGCTCGGCCAACACCATTTCAGAAATGGTGGCCCGCATTCATTCTCAGAACGAAACGGTGGTTAAACGGTGGGAAGAATTGTCGGGTCTGATTCTAACCATCGATACTCATTTGGCGGGTGCGGTTGAGAGTGTGAGTGAGGTTTTCCCTAGCTATGCCGCAAAGCTGCAGGAATTCAGTCAAGAGTGGCAAGGGGCCATGGTGATGGCCCTCGGGGGGCTTTCCACGAACATCAAAGACCTTTCGAGCAGTCAGGAGGAACTGCGTGTCCAGCGCACGGTCTGGCAAGACTCGACCGATGCGTTGTCGCGCAGCATGGATGCCATGAACGCGAACATCATCCGTTTCACGGAGACGTTGAAGACCCAGAGTGATCTTCAGCAGCAACTGCCTCAGGGCGCAAAGGCGGCTTCTGGAAAGGCATCGGATCAGGCACTCATCTCCACCACGACTCCCGCATGAAGCCTCGCCGTGAACCCTCTTCGCTGCTGATGGAAGATGAAGAAGAGAATTACTTCGTTTCGCTCAGTGATCTCATGACAGGGGTTTTATTTGTCTTTGTCATTCTGACGACGGCATTGGCGCTGCATTACCATCTGAAGGCAGCTGAGCTCGAAACGGCTAAAAACGAAACGTTGAAGGCGCTGAAGAATGCGGCTCAGGCGGAAAGCGAAACATTGAAAGCACTGAAGAATGCTGCACTGGCTGAAAGCGAGGCTAATGAAGCGAGGCAAGCAGCGCAAGCAGCCAAGGAGGAAGCGACCCAAGCGCATGGAAAAGCTCAGCAGGTTCAGGAAGCTTTGGACGCGCTGGCTAAAGTGCTTCGAGAGCGAGAGCAGCTCCGCAAAGAAGAGCTGCAGCGTCTTGTCAGCAAGTTAGAGGAGCAAAACCTAGCGGTTGAGCTCGATGAAACCAACGGCATTCTCAGACTGCCGGAAGAACTTTTATTCCAAACGAGCGAGGCCAAGCTGCAACCCACAGGTGAACGCGCCATCGCCCTGCTGGCGCAAGAGATGCTGCCGGTGGCTCGCAAAGGCTGTGGAGACAGTCCCTTGAAATGGGAGGCCATTTATATCGAAGGCCACACCGACAACGTCCCCATCCGGACTCCCGAGTTTCCGAGCAACTGGCAACTTTCATCTTCACGGGCGATCAGCACATTCAATGCGTTAATAGGCTCCCAGCCAGAGCTTCAGGCTCTGCAGAATCACCAACATCGAGCTGTCATCGGCATCAGCGGCTACGGGGAGCAACGACCTGTCGCGGACAATTCGACCCTGGAAGGAAGGCAGAAAAACCGTCGTATCGACATACGTTTTGTCATGGCCTATCCAAGCCAAGCGGAAATCGCAGAGATGGAGCTTAAGCTCAAGAGAGCGACGGAAACGATCGAAACCGTAAAGCCATGAGTGCGGTGGTGAAATCACTCCAAGCAGTCGCTCAAAGCCACGCAGCGACCGTCCAAATGCACGCGCCGCCAGAGTTGGACCGCCTCAGAATGTTGGCGGTGAAAATGGGGAGTGTGCCAGTGCCTCCACCTCTATCCGAAGCTGAGGTAAATGGCGTCTGGTCGCAAGTGCAAGCATGGCTCGGTTCCGATCAACCCGCCAGAGCGCTGTCGTTGGATATCTGGAAGCAAGTTCCTGCCCTATTGTGGAGGACTTACGAAGGGCAGCAGGCCATTGAGTACCCTCGTTTGAGAGAAGGGATTGCCTGGGCAGCCTCCATGAGCGTGTCCCTTGCTAGCTGGATTGAGACTCTGGCTACGGCTTATACAGAAGCCTCCGACGCCAATGAAGAGGGCCGTGCATGGCTGGGAGACACGCTGAGGCAATGGTGTGACGTGGAGGGCCATGAGCACATCGATGTGTGGCGACGTCGGGATCGCGATTGGGACCTTTTTTCCCCCGATGATTTTCCCGTAAAGCTAGCATGTCGGCTGCAAAACTCGCCGGATATGTCATTGAGGAGTGTGTTGGCCGAGGCGGGGTTTCTGACTGCGCGCGCTCAGGCTGCTGACCTGTCACGGCAGGCCTTTCTCGCCTATCTGAATATTCCCATCCCTGCTGCCCAGGGCTACGATTTCCTTCATCTGGAACGTATCCGTGAATGGAAAAACCTTTTGTTCGGCGAGTCATCTGCATGGGACGAAGTGCTGTGCGCAGCCGTCATCAATGGCCTCTTAGAACCCTGGGCGGCCTTTAATCCCTCCGAGCTCGAGCTTCAGAAAGAGATTCAGAAAAGGACGCTGGAGGGTTGGTTTGGGTCCGTGCCCGAGGGGTGGACAGGATACTGGAGTGCAGCTTCCTCTCTAAGTCGGCAAATTCTGGAGCGCTGGATGATCCTGGATGTCATGGAAGACTTTTTCCAGCGGGTGGGTCAATACGCGGAGGAGACGGGTAGCATCACCATGAGGAGGCAGTGGCGCTATCGCCGTCACTTTTGGCTAGCCTACTATAAGCGAGGCGTCGTGAAGACCGCTCGTGCGCTGCTCGGTCATGGTATCATCCAAGCCTATGGGGAGCCGTCCCTCAGGAAAAAGTTTGGTGACGCGATGGCAGAACTCCAATCTCAGGATCCCGACCAATGCGGGCTTTTACTCCAAATCCATGAGCTGATGCTGATTGACCTCAGCCACCATGGAGCGGCCTACTTTTTCCTGCCATCCAATAAGCAAAAGCCGCCTGCAGATGCAGCCATCTATGATCGCTCAAGCCTTAACCTTTTGAAGGATGTGTCGAAATCTCATCACGGTTCGGATGCCTACCTTTGGCAAAGCGATTTCGAGTCTTTGATTTTCGATCAAACAGGTGTCCGGCTCACTCTCAGTGACTATAGCGTCTAGACCTGAGATTTAACTCAGACAGCCCCTTCGAGATTTGACTTCAGGATGCTTTGACTTGCGGCTGCATCATCTCTGGGGGAACGAACGTTTTTGAGCCGCGCCCCCTTAACTCCGCTCTACGACTTGTCGGATTGGAGCCATCACGTTTAGTTTCAAGACTCGTCCCCCTTGTTTCCATGACCCCTCAACAAATCGCAGCGACGTATGACCGGATCGCTTCGTTCTGGAGCGGCGGGGATTTCAATCCATCGAATGGGATCGCGCAGCATTGGCGGGCGTTGCAGTTTGTGCGGGAGGCGGAGGGACAGGACTTGCGCAAGGCGCTGGATGTGGGGTGTGGCAGCAGTGGGCGAATCATCGACCTGTTGCTCACCGAAGGCTTTGAGGTGGAGGGCCTGGATGTTTCCGCCGCGATGGTGACGCTGGCGCGGGAACGGCATCCAGAGGTGACGTTTCATCAGGTGGATATCTGCACGTGGGAGTTGCCGGAGCGCTATGATTTCATCTCGGCCTGGGACAGCATCTGGCATGCGCCGTTGAGCGAGCATGAGGGGATCTTGAGAAAGCTGTGTGAAGGTTTGAAGGCGGGTGGGGTTTTGATCTTCACCAGTGGCGGTGTGGATGAGCCGGGGGAGATTTTCAATGAGATGATGGGGCAGCCGATGTATCACGCGGCGCTGGGGATTCCGAAGCTGCTGGAGATTGTGGCGAGCCAGGGCTGTGTGTGCCGTCATCTGGAGTATGATCAGCACCCAGAGCTGCACGTGTATTTGATCGTGCAAAAGGGCTGAGGATGGGTTGGGCGGTAGGGCGGGTTTGTCTGGCTGTGGCTGAGGCTTGGGTGAAGAACAGGTGGCCGGATAACCCGCCTATCGAGGGATAGGGTGAAGCCAAAACCGCTTGCATTCTTTCTCGTTATTCCATCGGGTTGAGGCATGAAATCATCACGAGGCTGGCTTGATCACCCAAGCGTGATCGGTGGTCGAGAAATCGAGAGGGATGGACCCCAATGGGATTTTTTGAGACAAAAGGCACTGGATTTAGTGTCGGTCTAACAAGTTGAGTGCCAAGGCTATGGGGCGGATTTGGGTGGGCTTTGACGACAAAATGAAAAGTGTGTAAAAACGGGAACAAGTGCCTTGTGCTGAAGTTGAGGGGATGAACGAGGTGCGGCTCAGCCTGGGGAGTATGTGGAGAAGCGAATGGGAGCGAGGCGGGGGCTTCCGAGACCTGAGATTGTGTTTCCCTGATAGCAAAGGGGGGCGTGGCGGCGTATGTTGACAAGCTTTCCCCGATTTTCCTGCCTCATGTCGAAAACCCTTTCTCGTCGAACTGTCCTGCGTGGCCTGGGCGCCACGGTGGCGCTGCCATTTCTGGATGCCATGCGCCCGAGTCGTGCGCGGGCGGCGAGTGTGATGGCGGGGGCGGCCCCAATACGCATGGCTTTTCTGTTCATGCCGAACGGGGTGCGGGAGGACCGCTGGACACCGGAGGGGCAGGGCACGGAGTTCAAGCTGTCGCCCATTCTGAGTCCCCTGGAGGCGCATAAGCGCGACATCACGGTACTGACGGGGCTGGGCAACCGAGCCTCGCTTTCGGGTGATGGACATTATGCGAAGACGGCCAACTGGCTGACGGGCACGCCGATTGCCAAGACCACGGGGAAAGACCTCCACTGCGGGGTGTCGGTGGATCAGGTGCTGGCGAAGGAGCGCGGTCACCTGACACGGTTTCCCTCTCTGGAACTGGGCACGGACCCGATCATGAGTGGGGTGGATCGCAATGTGAACTACACGATGCTCTATGGCAGCCACATCGCCTGGCGCACGCCGACGAGCCCCATCCCGGCGGAGATCAACCCCCGGTTTGTGTTTGATCGCCTCTTCCGCGAAGATGCGGCGCAGCGCAAGGCGAGTGCGGAGGAAAATCGCAGCGTGCTGGATCTGGTGCTGGCGGATGCGAAGGCTCTGCGAGCCAAGGTGGGCAAGGAGGATCAGCAGCGGCTGGATGAATACCTGGAAAGTCTGCGGCACATCGAGCGCCGGATTGATGCGGACATTGCCCGTGTCGCCACGGGAGAAAACCTGGACCCATCCGTGAAGGAGTCGATCAGTCAGCTCGACAAGCGCATCGCCGACGCCATGGCGAAGGCCCCCCAGCATCCGGGCTCACAGCTGCGCCTGGATCACACCGAGCACTGTCGTCTGATGTTGGATCTCATGGCGCTGGCTTTCCAGACGGATAGCACCCGTGCCAGCACCTTCATGTTTGGCTGGGCGGTCAGCGGCAAGAATTTCTCTTTCCTCCCAGGCGTGGAGGGTGGGCATCACCAGCTCTCGCATCATGAGGGACATGCCGACAAACTGGATGCCTACGAGAAGATCAATCGCTGGCATGTGGAGCAATACAGCTACTTCATCGAGAAGCTGAAAGGCATCCGCGAAGGCGAGGGGACACTGCTGGATAACAGCCTAGTCCTCTTTGGCTCCAGCATTCGCGATGGCAACAAGCATGACCCGCGCAATCTACCGCTGGTCCTAGCGGGACACGGCGGTGGGGTGAAGGGTGGTCAGCATATCCTGGCGGCCAAAGACACACCGCTGTGCAATCTCTACGCGGGGATGTTGAATCGTGCTGGGGTGGAAGTTCCTTCCTTCGGTGATAGCGCCGGTTTGCTGGAGGTGTAGGAGACGGATTCCGTCAGACATTTCGTTTGCCCGTTCGACTTAAGGGCTTGAGATTCGGGGCTTCATGATTGGCGATTTCCTCGATCTCATCCTGCACGTGGACAAGCATTTGCTCACGTTTGCGCAGAACTATGGCACCCTGATTTATGTGCTGCTGTTCGCGATTGTGTTTTGTGAGACCGGACTGGTGGTGACGCCCTTTTTGCCAGGGGATTCCCTGCTATTTGCGGTGGGGGCACTGTCGGTGCAGGGCTTTGTGAGGCTGGAGTTGATCATTCCGCTGCTGATATCGGCGGCAATCATTGGCGATAACCTGAACTACTGGATTGGGCGTAAGGCTGGAGGCTGGATGGTGACGCAGAAATGGTTCAAGCGGGATTACCTCTCCAAAACGGAGGCGTTTTTTGTGAAGCATGGCGGCAAGGCCATCGTGCTGGCGCGTTTCGTGCCCATCGTGCGTACGTTTGCTCCCTTCACGGCAGGGTTCGGTCAGATGCAGTATTCCCGATTCCTGAGCTACAGCCTCGGTGGTGGATTCATCTGGGTGCTGACCTTCACGCTGGCGGGTTATTTCCTGGGCAGCATTCCTTTCATCAAGAATAACCTGAAGCTGGTCTTCGTGCTGATCATTGTGGTGTCCGTGCTGCCGATCGTGATCGAAGTGATCAAGCACAAGCTGGCGGCGAAGAAGGAAGCCGAGCAGTAAGCACGCTGCGGGTGCATTCTCTACTGGAAAGGCCTGTGGACCGGGCTATGACAGGAGGGATGAACCGTGTTGGTATTGGCTATGATGTGCATCCCTTTCAGGAAGGGCGTCCGCTTATTTTGGGTGGTGTCGAGATCCCACATACGCGTGGGCTGAAAGGCCACTCCGATGCTGATGTGCTCTGCCATGCCATTGCCGATGCGGTGCTGGGGGCTCTGGGCCTGCCAGATATCGGGTTCTACTTCCCGCCTACGGATGCCAGTATCGAGGGCATCTGCAGTCTGCTCATTCTGGAGAAGTGTGCAGCTCTTGCTGCTGAGAAGGGTTATGTGATTAACAACGTGGATGCCTCATTGATTGCCGAAGCGCCCAAGGTCATGAAGCACGCTCCAGCGATGAAAGAGAAGATCGCCGCTGCGTTGGGGATCACGGCGGAGCAGGTCGGTGTGAAAGCGACCACCAACGAGCGTATGGGCTTCGTGGGACGTGAGGAAGGTATCGCTGCCATGGCGGTGGCTGCGGTGGAGAAGTGATCCGAAATAGGCAACGTTGTTCATGAGGACCACGAGCCCAACGCTGGGCTACTGCGCGCTGGGCTGGTAGCCGCCGGAAGCACTGACTTGGCTGAGAAACTCGCCGACGAGGAAGAGTGAGCCCGTCACGAGAATGCGTTCAGGATAGCTTTGGGCTTGAGTCCAGGCGTCATCCAGGCTTTTCGCTTCCAGCCATTCACCGTCTTCATCGGCATCGGTGAGAGCCTCGCTGAGAGTCTCCACGGGCACGGATCTAGGGGATTGGAAAGGGGTGAGGATCCAGCGTTCAGCGATCTCTGCCAGAGGCCACATGACATCAATCAAATCTTTCCCGGTCGAACCGCCAAAGATGATGGTGGCCTTCTCATCAGGATGCTCCGTTTTCCAGGTCCAGGCCAGGGCCAAGGCGGCGTCGCCATTGTGGGCGCCATCGACAACGACACGGCCACTCTCCAGATGATGGAAGCGGCCCGCCCAATGAACCTTCTGCAAAGCGCCTTCCAGCACGACGGCTGGGACACGGATGCCAGCCTCTCGTAGGGCCTCGATAGCAATGGCCGCATTCCAGGCTTGGTGCGGGCCCATGAGGCCTAACTTGACGTTAATCAAAGGTTCTTCAACGACCAGGAGAGATGCCTTTTGGCTCTTGGCAGTTTTGACGATCACTTTCAGGGCTTCATCTTCCTGAGGTGCCGATACGACGGGGATGCCGGGCTTGATGATGCCCGCTTTCTCAGCCGCGATCTTGCTCAGGGTATCACCCAGTTGCTCCTTGTGATCCAGACCGATACGGGTGAGCACGCTGACTTCCGGGGTGATGGCATTGGTGGCATCGAGCCGACCTCCGAGACCTGTTTCCAAAATGACCCATTCGTTGCCTCGCTGGCGGAACCAATCGAGCGCCAAAGCCAGGGTGATCTCGAAGAACGTGGGATGGGGATCCCAAGCGCTGACGAGCTCGCGAATGCGGGTGAGGCCCGCCGTCAATTCATCGTCACTGATCTCGCGTTCGGCATCGCGAATCCGCTCGTTGAAGCGGATGAGGTGGGGGGAGGTGAATAAGCCTGCATTGATGCCCGACTCCTTGAAAATGGCGTGCATGAAGGCGCAGGTGCTACCCTTGCCGTTGGTGCCTGCGACATGAATGAACTTCATGCCCGCCTGAGGCAAGGACATGGCCTCCAGCAGCTTGTGGACGTTATCAAGACCGAGCTTGATCCCGTAAAGCTGAGTGGAGTAGAGCCATTCGAGGGCAGGAGAAGACATACAGGTTGGATTTGCTCTAAGGTGCCTCGGGTTAGGTACTTGTCCAACGGGCAAGTCGGCCGGTTCAAAGCTCAGGTTTGATTTCCAACGAGGCGCTGCAATTCATGGCGCAGAATGGCGAGAGTGGAGATGGCTGCGGTCTCAGCACGTAAGATGAGCGGCCCCAGGGTGACGGGGATGAAACCCAGTTCTTGGGCGAGGGTTTCTTCGGACGGCGTGAAGTCACCCTCAGGTCCGATGAGGAGGTAAGCATCCGTGGGGGAAGGGAGGCCTCCGGAGACTTGGTGCAAGGTGCGGCTATGTTCGCTCAAGGCTGGAATGATCTTGAGAGATGAACTCGGTAAATCCGCAATGGCCTGGGGAAGTGGCTGAGGTTTCTCCAGGCGAGTGATGAAAGGCGTGTGGCACTGCTTGGCAGATTCGATCATGTGTCGCTGCCAGCGGGTCATTTTCTTTTCCAGATGATCTCCTCCGAGATGGACGATGGTACGTTCCGTCACGATGGGCAGGATACTGGCTGCACCGAGTTCCACGGCTTTTCCCAGCAGCCACTCGAAGGGCTCCGCCTTGATCATGGCGGGTAGCAGGTGGATGCGAGGGGCCAGAGGAGAGGTGTATTCTTCCGACAGAGTGCGGAGGCTGACACTGGACTTGCTGACTGCAGTGATCTCCGCACGAGCGACACGGCCTGCCCCATCGAAGACCTCAACGGCATCTCCCACCTGGCGCCGCAGGACTCGTGCGCAGTGGGCGGCTTCATCGCCCGTGAGGGTCAGCGTATCCGGCTGCCAGGCTGGGGAAGGAAGATAAAAACGGCTCAAAGACATGGATCGAAAACCTGGATTTCAGAGACGGAGAGCCACCACTTTCTCCGTGTCGCGTGCATAGAGGATACCGTTGGCATAGGCAGCGTGGCTGCGGTGGCTGGAGCGCAGGATTTGCCAGCCTGCGAGTTGGTCAAACGTGTCAGGAGCCGCTTTGACAATCCAGAGTTCACCTTGCTCAGTGACCACGAGAAGGTGACCGCCCGTTTGGATCAAAGTGCCTCCCGGCACCCCAGGAGATTCCCAACAGACTTTGCCTGTGGCCACTTCTACGCAGCGGAGTGTCTGGCCGGTTTCCTGCCGACCATCGAATCCGTAAAGGTGGCCCTCATGATAGACAGGGGTGCTGTAATGGCAGTCCATGACGTGTTGCTTCGCCCACAGCTCCTGCAGTGCCGGGGTTTGGCTTGGCGTGATCTTGAAAAGATGGGCTCCCACACCATAGCCTGCCGAGACGAACCACTGCCCTGGCGCGCACTCAAGGGGAGTCGCGGCATTGACGGAGGCATCCATGGTGGAGCGGAGCCGGAGAGAATTCACAAGGCTGCCGTCACTCGCGCGCACCAGCCACAGGCGATTGCGCATCCAGGCCAGCAGGTGGTCCTCCCCCAAGGGCACGGGCGAGGCGTAACCCGCTTCATCCTCCACGTTGTTCCAGATGAGTTTCCCTGTCGCGGAATCCAGAGCGATCAGGCCAGCGGGTTGATCGCCCTGCATGCCGCCTGCGGCGATGATGACTTTTCCTTTCACGACCAGAGGGGACGCGGCACGACCAAAGAAACCTTGCACCGACCCCACCGCAGAAGCGGTGTCATAGACCCATATCTCCTTGCCGGTCTGGAGATCCCAGGCCGTGACTCGGCCTTCGGGGCCATGTGTGAAGACCTTTCCTTCAACGACTGCAGGCACCGCGCGCGGGCCATTGTCGAAGCCGAAGCTGTCCACGTAGTCCGTGACGTAAGTGCTGCGCCAGATCGGGACTCCGGTTTGGGCATCCACCGCTTCGGTGGTCATGTCACTGCCTTCTCGGTGAAAGAGGATGACTTTGCCGTCCGCCACCACAGGTCCGGCGAAACCTGAGCCGACTGATTTTTCCCAGAGTGGTTTCGGTTCAGCGGAAAAGGTGCCACTCAGAGTGGGTTCGCTCGACTCTGTTTGACCGTTGCGATGAGGCCCGAGAAACTGGGGCCAATCGGCGGCCGAAGCGTAGGGGAGGAGTAGCCCGAGGCTCAGCAAATGAAAAACGAGGGAACGCATGTCTGATGATAACGCATCTCAAAGCGGTGCCACTCGAAAGGAGGCCAGGAAATCAGGCTGGAACGAAGATTTTTTGAAGAAGTTTGAACAGAACTCGTCAATTCACACCTCAAGTGCGCGGGGAGGCCACGTATTTCTGAAAATTCCGTGTGGATGCTTGACTTCCCATCCAGCAGTTGCTTCAAGAGTATTCGTATCACGATCATGCCCGCTTTTCTCAGAGCTCACGACAAAGGAGTGGAGTATTCCCTGGAGGACTTCACCCTGTTGGGCCGCAGTCCGGATGCTACCATCAGACTGACCGATGCGGGGGTTTCTCGCCAGCACGCCACCATCCGACGCGACGGTTCTCTCTACTGGGTGTCCGACTTGGGCAGCGCGAATGGCAGCTTTGTCAATGATGTGGCGGTGACGACTGCGCGTGCGCTCCGTCATGGAGATCGGATCCAGCTCGGCACCTGCGTTTTCATCTTTGAAACGGATGAAGGTGAAGCGTCCATGAACACGGGCAGTGGCACGCAGATGCTCCACACCATCGCTCTGCCGATGCGCACGGTGAAGGCCACGCTTCTGGTGGGAGATCTTCGTAATTTCACCAGCATCTCCGCCCAGCTCAGCGCTGAGCAGGTCGCCGCGATGCTACGCGAGTGGTATGCTGACTGTGAGCGCATCTTGAAGCCCCGAGGAGCCATCATTGATAAATTCATTGGTGATGGGGTCTTCGCCTATTGGGTTGGAGATTCTTTGGACATTCGCTCGCAGGCCACGGAAGCCGCCCGCCTTCTCAGCAGTCCTGAGGCCAGTGAGTCTCCGGTCCGCAAAATGATGCGGGACGAGATGAACATGGAGGTTTATTGCCACATAGGCCTGAATATTGGCGACGTGGCCTTGGGGGCCATGGGACGTGGAGTGAACACCGCAGTGGGTGAGGCCGTGAACGTGACCTTCCGTATCGAGAGCCTGACTCGTAAGTTGCAGGTGCCCGTCTTGGCGGGCGCGTCCTTCCTGGAAGGTTGGCCCGAAGGGCTCCAAGACTACAAAAACGTGGGCATTCACCCCGTCAAAGGTCAGCCCGAGCCCGTGGAGGTTTACGCCTTGGTTGAGAGCAATCCGGTCTTGAGCTAATTGAGGCTGGATGGGTGGGATGCCTTTACAAATAGGCTGGCTAGTTCGACAAAGAATGGAATGACGCCGACCCTTGCGCAGCGTTTGGCCATGCGAGAGCTTCCTGCTCTGCCCTTCGTCATGCACCAGTGTTGGGAGCAGTTGCTGTTTCTCCATTGGAGTTTCGATCCTACGCTCATTCAGGCCTCCATGCCGCCAGGGCTGACGGTGCATGTCTTTGACGGAAAGGCCTGGGTGGCGATCGTGCCCTTCCTCATGAGGAAGATCCGGCCCCGATTCAGTCCTGCTGTCCCAGGTGTCAGCAACTTCTTGGAAACGAATCTGAGAACTTACGTGTATGATGAGCAGGGGAGACCTGGCGTCTGGTTTTACTCCTTGGAGTGCAATCAACCCCTGGCTGTTTGGGTCGCGCGCACCGGTTTTTATCTGCCCTATCAGCATGCGAGCATGACGGCCGTGCAGGGACCGGATCAAAGGATGATCTACACCTCTCAAAGACGAGGCGACGCCCAAGTCTCCCGCTTTGAATATCAACTCAGATCACGTGTGGGGGAAGCCGAACCCGGGAGTCTGGAGTTCTTTCTAGCGGAGCGGTATGCGTTGTTTTCAAAAACCCCACGAGGGCTGCGTCTGGGGCGGGTGCATCATCGGCCTTACCCTGTGGCCCAAGCCGAAGTGTCGAGCTGGGACACCCGCTTGTTTACCCTCAATGGTTTGCCAGAACCCGGGCGTCCGCCGGATCACATCATGGGTTCAGAGGGAGTTCAGGTGCGGGTGTTTCCTCTGCAAACCACTGACCTTCCGTAAGCGAGCCTGCATTGTTGCTTGTGGTGCGGCTGTTCTTGGCTCATAAGCGCCTCCCGCATGCCAGCCAGAATCCCTGTCATTCTCAACCCAGCGGCAAGAAGCACCCAGGCCGCTGCCCGTGAGCAAGCCATTCGTGCCCTGACTCCTGAGCCTGAACTCGTTTTGACGGCAGGGCCCGGGCAGGCCACTGAGCTGGCGGAAAAACTGGCACGTGAGGGGCATCCGCTCGTGATAGCCGCAGGTGGCGATGGAACGATGAATGAGGTGCTCCAGGGCATCTGCCGTGTGAATGCAGAGCGCCCACCAGGGGAAAAGCACACGGCGCTCGGCGTCCTGCCAGTGGGGACGATGAACGTTTTTTCGGTCGAGCTTGGGCTACCTAGCCAGGACATCGCGGCCTGTTGGCGGCAGCTTTCTAGCCATCGCTTTCGCGAGGTGGATCTGTGGCTGGCGAATGATCAATACTTTGTGCAACTGGCAGGGGTGGGCTTTGACGCGGAGATCATTCAAGAGACCAGCTGGGAAAGTAAAAAGCGCTTCGGTCCACTGAGTTACGTCATGTCCGCGATGCAGGTGCTGACCCGGCAGCCTCCCGTTCTTTCGGTGAACGTGGAGGGAAGGCCTCCCTTAGTAGGTTCCGTGGTGTTGGTCGGGGCAGGGAAGCGCTACGGTGGGCCGGTGCCGGTCTTTCCCAAAGCCTCCAATCAGGACGGCCTTCTCGATGTGTTGGTCTTCCGCGGGCTCGGCGGTTGGGAGTTCGCACAGATGCTGCGAGCGATTTTGGAAGGTGGTTATGAGCCGGCGGAGGACATCGATTATCTTCAGCTGCGTGAGTTCACCGTGACCGCGAGTCCAGATGCCCCTCTCGAGGTGGATGGGGAGCTGGCTCCTGGCAGCACTCCCGTGGTGTTTAAACCGGCGCCGTTTAAGCTTCAGGTAGCGGTCTGAGTACCGTGATGGCTGATGGTGGCAGGATGGGTGTAGCCGTATTTTTCCAGGTGCTCCTCGATGATGCGCTCGCAAGCGCTGAGCTGGCGTTCACGCTCACGGCGGCCTTCATCGGCAATGGCTTGAAGGGCGTCAATGTCGTAGAGATAGACGCCTTCGATCTCATTCACGGCAGGGTCCACATCACGCGGCACGGCGATGTCGATGATCAACAGGGGATCCCAGCGGCGTTTACGCATCACTTGCTGGATGAGGTCCGGTTTGATCACGAAGTGGGGGGCGCTGGTGCTGGAGATGATCACATCCACCTCGTGCAGGGCGTTTTCCCATTCATCGAATTTCATGGCCGTGCCCTTCATCTCGGTCGCGAGTTCCACGGCGCGGTCATAGCTGCGGTTGGAGACGATGATGCTCTGAGCTCCGCGGGAGAGGAGGCTTTGAGCGCAGGTGCGGCTCATTTCGCCTGCCCCCACAAGCATGACGCGGCAGCGTTTCAGGTCATGCACCTTCTCGGCCAGATCCACCGCTACCGAACCGACGCTGGTGGAGCCGCGCTGGATGGTGGTGTCATTACGCACCTTTTTACCGACGGTGAAGGCCTGCTGGAAAAGCTTATTGAGCGAGCGGCCAGTGCCCCCAGTCTCCAAGGCGACTTTGTAGGCTTGCTTGACCTGGCCAAAGATCTCGGTCTCGCCCAGCACCATGCTATCCAGCCCGCTGACGACCCGGAAGAGATGCCGCGCCGCCTCGTCGGAACGCAGGCGATAGGTCACCAGGGCCTCAGCCTGCTCCTCCGGCAGTTCGAAGCGTTGCACCAGATAAGCCACTAAGGTGTCATGGGCTCTCTGGGCGTCCTCAAGACTGTGGGTGGCATACATTTCCACCCGATTGCAGGTGCTCAGCACCACGCTTTCCTCAAAGCCGGGAAGCTGGCGGATCTCCTGAACCGCGTCTGGCACCTTGGCTTCGGGAAATGCCACGCGCTCCCGCACCTCCACGGGGGTGGTGCGGTAGTTCAGGCCCAAGCAGACCAAATGCTCGCTAGTGGCGGTAGGATAAGTCATGGGTCAGGTCACGAGCCACAGGGAGATGAACGGGATGACAAAGCCCACGGCCGCAAGCCAGGCAGTCTGTCGCGGAGAGAGGGCATGCCGCCAGACGATGAGGCCAATCACCGCATAGAGTCCCCAGACAGCCCAGGCGAAGATGAGCTTGGGATTGGTGATCGGAGTATCCAGCTTAAAGGTGATGGCGAGACTGACGCTCAACAGCACGACGCCTAGAAAGAGCATGCGCTGGATGCCTTTGGCGAGACCTTGGATGGGGGGAAGCTGGTAAAACAGGCCACCGATCTGATGGCGCTTCAAAAAGCGGTCTTGCAGCAGATACATCACGCCCGTGACACAGCCGAGCGCGAAGGCCGCGTAGGCGATCAGCGCCAGAGCTGCATGAAGCTCCACCCAAGGATCAATTTTGGTTTTGAACGGGTAGTCAGGAAAGGCACCCGGCAATAGAAAGGCGATGGCATGCATCCCTACCACTAAAGGTGCGGTAAACATGCCCAAGAGTGAGACGCGGTAGGTGGTGCCCACCAGAAAGTACAGCAGCACGATGCTCCAAGCGATAAAGACCAGGATATCGGACACGCTCTTCATCGGGCACTGGCCTACTGCCTGACCCCGCAAATAGATGGCCGCCGTCTGGAGCAGGAACCCGATGGCCATCACGATTTTCTGTATCGGTCCTCGCCGCCAATCCCCCGTCTTCAGCGCAGTCAACGCCGGCACCACCGCCGCCAAAAAGGCGAAGGTGGAAAGGATGAGGGCACTCCGGTCGGTGATCATGAAAAAACCAGCTTCAAGGAGGCTGACCATCCCTGCAACTGGGAAGCTAAATACGCCTAAAAGTTACAGAAATCAGGCAAAGAATTGCACATTTCCATACAAACCTGGGGGTATGTGTTTCAATGAACAGTGGGAGAGGGATTGGGAACATTCGGTATTTACCATGTATTTGAATTGACGCTACATGGCCCTGCGCGGTAATATGAATTTAATACCAGAAAAATTTGTCTCACAAACCCAACCTTGAGATTACCCCAACCATGAACATCGTCACGCCAGACCTGCGCCGTTCCCTGACCCGCGGTGGATTTTCCCTTGTCGAAGTGGTGCTTGCTGTCGGCATCATGGCCCTCGGTGTGGTGACGATCTTGGGCCTCCTGCCGCATGGTCTGGAAATGACACGCAAGACCGCCAACGAGCAGGCTGAAACCCGCATCATTGACCAAATTGTCGGGGAAATGCAGTCCGTTGATTGGGGCACGCTGGACAGCCAACAAGCACAAATCCGCTATTTTGATGATCAGGGGCTCGAGATCGAGGCAACTACTCAAGGTTTCGACATCCTGCTTAACTATGTTGTACAGGTCACAATTCCGACGGCTGATGTCCGGTTGCCGACAAACAGTGATACCTCAGGCATTGATCAAAATTTGCGTCGAGTCATGATCAAAATGATTGCCGCTCCCCTCAAAAACTTTGATTTCACCAATCCTTCTTCAGGGGTGCCGATCAAGGTCTTTACTCAGCTCGTCGCCAATACAGCGCTGGCCACCAACCTCCCTTAAGCTCAACGAGTGCCAGTATTTTGGGTCTTAGAGGTCAATTGTCTTTCAAATTTCCCCCCCATTTAAGTTTATGAAAACCAACCTTGCCTCACTGCGCATGACGTCGGTTGCCTGTAAAGCAGCAGCCTTGATCGTGTCTCTGCTAGGGGTAGCCCCTGTGTGGTCACAAAGCTCTCTTCAGAAGGTCTTGTCACAGGTCGATGGCTCGTCACTCCTCAATGCTAATGGCTCTTGGGGGCAGGCGACGAGTGCTTGGTCTCAGAACACACTGATTACAGCGACTGCTACAGCCACAAGAACTGGCACTGGAGTCGGAACCATCACGATTGTGAACCCGGGAGCGGGTTATCTATCTGCGCCTACAGTCACGATCTCTGGTGGCGGTGGTTCAGGCGCTGTTGCGACGGCCACAGTTAGCAATGGCCGTGTGGTTTCCATCGTGGTGACAACCGCTGGCACAGGCTATACCTCCAACCCAACCGTGACGATTGCTCCTCCGTCCGTGGGGGGCGTCGGATCTTCAGTTCGTTTCAATAACGACATCACCAATAACATCATCATTAATTTGGATGGCAACCGGGTTGTGGGGCGGATGCAGCTTGGCGATCTCAGCAGTGGGAACTATTACACCATCGCCCAGGGTTCTAGCGGAAGTTTGATCTTCGATAATGCGGGGAATGGTGGCGGGGCTTACTTCAATCGTGTGACTGGTCATTCGAACGATATCATCACGGCACCGATGATCCTGAGAGATCAGTTGAATGTTCGTAACACGACGAACCGCGTGACCTTCAGTGGTAATATCCGCACGACGAATGGCAGCATGCTGACCAGCTATGGAAATGGAACGCTGGCCATCACTGGTAACAATACCAGCACGCCTTTCGATCTCTGGATTTGGAACCGAGGTACCAGCAACACGGGGGCTCAAGTGGAACTTGGGGCAACCACAGGCAATGCGATTTCCGGAGACATTCGTATCGGGAGCGCTTCCCAAGGGATGTCTGGCCATGCGGTCCTGCAATTATTGCGCGGACGTTCGAATCTGGATCAGATCAGTGACAGTTCGACGCTCACGTTCGAAAGCTTCAGTGGGAGCGGGCGTAATAATTACTTCAAGCTCATGGGGGGTAATGAGACGGTCGGGAACATCGTGGATTTAGGTAGCTTGGCCGTGATTGAAAACCGGGAGGCTGAAACCGACGTCACGACGGGGGCTAAACTCACCCTGGCGGGCGATGAAAACTCTTATGTCTCCGGCTTCATCCGTGATAGAAGCGGTAATAACCTTCAGCAGGCAGATGCTGATGGAAATGCAGGAGCCACGGCTCTGTCTTTACGCAAAGAAGGATCTGGAGTGTTATCGCTGCAAAACTCGAACATTTCTTTCAGTGGCGGTTTGGAAATCGCTGAAGGGACGGCGATTCTGCGTCAGACAACAAACTTCCGCAGTGATGTCGTTAACAACGGAACCCTGATTTTTGATACAGGCACGTTGAACACCACGCAAACTTGGAACTTCATCAAGACTTTCGCCGATCCTGATGGCAGCGGATCGCAACTTGCTCCTGCCCAACGCGCTTTGATCATTTCTGGCACTGGCGGTGTCGAGAAAACGGGGGCTGGTATTTTGAATCTGAGCAGCAGCCATGGTCAAAACCAAGCCATTGGCGGCACTTTGACCGTGCGCAACGGAACGCTTAATCTCGCGGGCTCCGGCACAGGTGCCGTTGTGGGAGGTGCCTTGATTGTCGATGGTGATTCGGGCTTGAATCGCAATGTTGGACTTTGGGGTCGCACAACGATTAACGGCGGCATCGATGCAACGGGCCGCTTTAACAACACAGGCAGCATGATCAGTATCCGCGGCACTGTTTTTACTGGGGGTGATCAGTTGACCTCCACCTATGAGGATGGGGTGGCGACGATCAATGGAGCTGTGAAGTTGAACTATATGAGCTTGTCTCTTGGGGGTGGTTTTGCCATCACTAAAACGACTGCAGGTGGTAGCAGCTCTAACACAGTGACAGTCACGAACAGTTCTTCTATCGTGGTTGGTATGCGGGTAACGGGGGCAGGTGTGCCGAGCAACACCACGGTCCAGTCATACAATCCTGTCACGCGGGTGGTAACTCTCAGTTCCAATGTTTCCGTTTCTGGCGGAGCGAGTCTGACCTTCAGTCAAACCTCAAACTCGGACGGCGTCATCAATGGCACCATGAACAGTCTGACGATTATTGGAAGACCGAACCCGATCGGCTCCAGTGCGATCAACAATGGCCGTCTCATTTTGAATAACAGCCAGTATTCAAGAAATTCCAATCGCATCCCTGATTCAGCAGCCATCGTGTTAAAGGGCGGTGCGATCGATATGATCAATGATGCTTCTAACAATACCTTTTCTGAGACACTCGGTGCCTTAACCCTTAGCCAAGGCCAAGCGCAGATCGTAGGTTATCAAGCAGGTTCCGGCGGTACTTCCTCGCTCTCATTCGCCTCATTACAGCGTAACTATGGCGCAACCGTCGAGTTTGCCGGTCTGGAACAGACTTCCAGTGGCGGGGTCAACAACGTGACTAACGCCCTAGGGACCAGCACTCGCAATCGGATCATGATCAATGGTGGCGTGACTATGGATGATGGGATCATTGGTGGTTGGGCCTGGGCTAACAATGAGTTTGTGAAATACGGAGCGAATGGCGTGACACGACTTACGTCGAGCGATTATCTGCTGACGACGGGAAGCGGCACAAACGCCCTGTCCACATGGACCTATGACAAGAATGTTAAGTTGAGTCTCAGTGGCACTCTGACATTGAACACGCGCAGAGCGGTCAATTCCGTTAACTTTCAATCCGACATCGCTGCTGCTGCTGCGAGCCGGACTCTCACGCTGGGGGCAGGAGCTATCCTTTCGATCGATTCAGGCGGCCTTCTAGCCAGCCATGGCAACCAAACGATCAATGGAAACGGCTCGACGGGTTATGTCACTGTAGGCACGGCGATCAATAAGCCTGCGGATTTGGTGGCCATTGTGGGCACAAATGCAGGCACGACCTCTGCTAACACATTGACCCTTCAGACGGCGATTCGTGACTTTGAATTGCGCTTCACCAGCGGTGTTACCATGAGCGCAGGCAGCAAGGATATGACCGTACCCGCAAATACCGCGACCATGTTGCAAGTGGGTATGGAAGTCGTGAACCCTAACCTACCTGTAGGGACTGTCATCACTGCAGTGAACCGGACTCAGTCAGGACAGACGATCATCACACTCAGCAATGCTCCGATCAGTGGAAGTCTGACCGCGACAAGCTCCCGCAGTGTGACCTTCTATGGGGGGAGCGTAGGATTAACGAAGTCGGGCCCAGGTACTTTGATCCTTGCGACCTCTTTAACCAATACTTACAGCGGTCCGACCATCATCAACAACGGCGTTCTGCGCCTGCGTAACAATACGAACTTAGGCACAGCGCCTTCGACCTTTCAGCAGAACCATCTGCAACTTAATGGCGGCACCTTGCAGTTTGGACAAGATCAGGCGAATAATGGTACGTTCGGAGATCCTGATTCGGTTTATACGTATGACATCAGTGACGGCAGACGCGGAGTCAGTTTTGGTGAATCTGGGGGACGTCTAGAGGTTGGGCATATCAACCCAATCCCAACTCCAGTGAGCTCTTCGAGTAAGGCGGTCGTGCCTATCGTCAATGTCAATATCCTCAACCCAATTAATGCAGAAGGGGTGGTTGAGTTGGCTGTGCGTAACAATGTCAATACCGGGGCCTATAACACCCTGACATTGGGTTCTTCCACATCCAGGAATTACTATGGAGGGGGTATTAAGACGGAGGGGGGCTTCAATGGTGTCACCAACATCAATGGCGAAAACTACGTCAATGGACTCTTCATGGAGGGTGGAATTGTAACGTTCTCAGGCAACAATGATTTTGACGGCGCGATACGCGTTTTGAGTGGGCAGCTTTATCTCAACGGTGCAAACACCTACAAAGGGCAGGCCAATTTCACCGAAGCTCTGACAATCGGAGCTGCGACTGTGACTTTAGGCCGTGACAATTCCCTCGGCACAGCAGGATTCAAAGTCGTCATGTCCGACCAAGCTCAGCTGCGCTTGATGGGGACTAACCAGACGCTTCTTAGCCTGTCTGGAACGGCTTCGTCGACAATCAGTAACGGTTACAGCCGTGCCAGCACCAGTCTGCCTAACCTGCCTTCGGTGCTTACGGTCGATCTGGCAGTCAATGAAACCTACGCTGGCAAACTGAGCAATGGTGGGAGTAGCTTGCTGAGTTTGACGAAAACGGGAGATGGCCGATTGTCGCTCACAAACAACACGAGTGACTTCACAGGCAACGTGATCATTCAAGAAGGTGTGCTCGACATCTCTTCAATCAACTTTGTATCGGGACAGTCTGCGCTCGGTCTCGGTCGGACTGGAGCAGCCTCAGAAATTTTGATCAATGGCGCGACTTTGTCCCTCAGCCCAAGAGGTCAGCAAGTGACCAATCGTTCCTTCACGATGGGTGCTGGAGTGAATGGCGCTACGATCGTTGCAAATGGAATCAATCAAGCTGCACGCGTTATCTTGGGTTCAGATTTGATCATCTATGATCCTTTCTTCGGAGTGGATCGCCTTGCCAGCGACCCAGTCGGCTTTGCCGGTAATGGCTCACGCACATTGACTCTGAGTGGCGTGAACACAGGTGACAACGAATTCATGCTCCAGTTGGGCGACAAGTCTAAATCAGAAGTAACTTCATTACTTAAAACGGGTCCAGGTACTTGGGTATTAGGCATGCCCAATAGTTACACGGGTGAAACCACTGTGCAGGAAGGGGTCCTTGCTCTGTCTGGCAACGGTTCCGCTGGTACCGCCGCTCTTGCTGTGACGGCCAATAAAGATACCGATTACTTTACGATTACCGGTCAATCCCTACCGAACGGAATTGAGATCAGTTTCCCTTTCTTTGTTGGCACGACCTTGCCCGCCGGGATTGCTGAAAATACTCGCTATTACACTGTCAATTCGGCCGGGAATAGTTTCAAGGTTGCAACCAGTATTGGCGGCGCCGCTGTGGACATCACGGGTAACGGAACTAGTGTGTTTATTGTGCCAAATATCCAGACGGTCGCTTCTACCGTGCCTGATTTCTCAACGGGCAGATTTACCGGAAATCTGATCGACGGCATGCCGGTGGTGTTCAGCGTGCAAATCCCGTATTTCAATTCGGCCACGGGCACGACGGTCAATGGAGTGCTCCCTAGCGGCATCAATGCTTACCAGACCTATTATGTGAGAGATGCCACAGGCACCACTTTCAGGGTTTCAACTACTCCCTCTGGAGCTGCAGTAAGCTTTACCAATAACGGTGCGGGGTTGATCTATTACATGTCAACCACGACACAAAACCTGGTGGCGACTGCCCCAGATTTTACTCAGGATACCTTTTCGGGCCAGCTCGCCAATGGCACGCCGGTGCTGTTCCGTGGCCAAGTTCTGCCTGCCGGGATTACCAATTCCCAAACCTATTATGTGGTAAACGCAACGAGCACGACCTTCAAAGTGGCGACGACGCTCGGTGGGACGGCAGTTGATTTCACCTCCAATGGCACGGGTACGATCTACTACACGCCTGGCAATACGGACCCAGGCGGTATCAATGTGGTGGGAGGACGCCTTGAACTGCGCGACGTGGACTACATGGTGCCAGAGACAGTCACTTTCCAAGGTGGTGGATTATCTCTCCCTACCAATACGACTGCCCGCTGGGCGGGTAATTTCGATGTGCAAGTGAACTCGACTTTCACCGTGGGTCAAAATTCTGAATTGATTTTGGATGGCAACCTTCTCGGCACACGCCAAATCACCCAGTTGGGTGAAGGCACCATCCGCCTGCGCGGAGAAAGCATTATGCCTTCTCTGCCTGACTCAGTAACTAATACACTGGATAACAGCCGTCGTGCTTATAGCTTGCAGGCGGGGACTTTGATCCTGGACTACAGCTTGAACAACAATTCTAAGCTTGTGGATAACGCCACTCTTGTTCTCGGCGGTAGCCGCCGTGGCGGTATCTTGCGCTTAGAAGGCGGTAGCCATGAAGAAATTGTTGGATCCCTCTCTCTCTCAACCGGTGCAAACGCCATTTATCGTGACAGCGGTTCGAGCGTTATCCGTTTGAATAGCATTAGCCGCGCCGAAGGTGCGACTCTCTATTTCGATGCGACCCAGATCGCCAAGGTGGATCTACTCAATGTCAATGACATCTTAGGCGGTTGGGCCATCATTCGTGAGGCTCCGGTTCAGGCCGCATGGGTGCTTCCTGGCACCGTCTCTCGAGGAGTGCATGGAGATGCCGCCACTGATAATTTCTACCTTTCAGGTCTGCAACCTTCGACTTACCTTGTTGACGGTGTGCCTATTGTCTTTAGCTCCAGCAATACTCTGCCGGCTCCGCTGGTGGTAGGAAAGACCTACTATGCAACGCAGGCCACAAGTTCCCAATTCAAAGTCTCCGAGACTCAGTGGGGCCTGCCCATCGATCTGACGACGGATGGTACACCCTACACCACTACTCCGCCCCATACTTTTGCGACCACTGGAACCGTGAGACGTGCAGGGCCTGCTAGCTTGATCTTCAAAGCTCGTGATGATAAATATCCAGGTCCGAAAGGAAACAATATTTTTAAAGTTCAGATCATCTACTCAAACACTCCGGGTGATATTACATCCACACTGACCGGTCCCGAAGAGCCGACGCCAGCTGACCCGCTGACTTACACCATCTTTACCACAAAAGATAAAAATAGAGCCCGCGAGATTGTTACCTTTTTTACCTCGGATCCCAAAGGCAATAAATATCTGACGCTGGCAGTTTCTGGGAATGATACGACCGTAGATACAGGAAGTTATGGTCCCGGTCT
Source organism: Prosthecobacter debontii (assembly GCF_900167535.1). Lineage (NCBI taxonomy): Bacteria > Pseudomonadati > Verrucomicrobiota > Verrucomicrobiia > Verrucomicrobiales > Verrucomicrobiaceae > Prosthecobacter > Prosthecobacter debontii. The sequence goes on along the minus strand of NZ_FUYE01000002.1, from coordinate 232,416 downwards.
CTTAACCTCGGGCACCAATGATAGTGGCATACAAGCTCTCGGGTGGGCGAAAAATGGTACCAATGCGGGTGATGGTTATGTGCAGCCGACGACTTCGTACGAGGCTGATAATTGGGTCAAAAACAAAAACACCAACGTCACTACCGATACGACTCTCGCTGATGGAGCCATCACTTCGACCCTTCGTTTCGCCACCGACAAGGCTACCACGATTACTCTGAACGAAGACGGTGATCCCGACACAGTTCATACCTTACAGACTGGTGCCATCCTGGTTTCTCCAACAGTTCGGGCGAATGATTCGTCCATCGTCGGCTCAGGATCGTTGACGACGATGAACAATGGTAACCTGAAGAACTTCATCATTCATCAATACAATGAAGCAGGTGATTTGGTCATTGGCGTGGACATGGTGGATCGCAAGCCAGTGAAAAAGTTTGGCCGACTCACGAGTGGTAATCGCAAGATTATCACTGGGATTTCAACAACGGCAGACTTGGTCGTTGGTGACTCCGTTCGCTTTACGGATAACTCGACCAATTTTGGCCCCGCACCAAACACCACAACGCCCAATACCACGAGTGCGGTCATTGCCCGTATTGATCCAGATGGACACACGGTCGAACTCGACCGTGAGACGTTGGTGAATGATAGCCGTCGAGAAATGACTTTCACGCTGACAGGCGGGACCACAGTCAATCGTTTTGCCAGCCACCAGAGCACGACAACCCAAAACCGTATCTTGGGGGTCGTGGGCGAAGATGGAGTGATTTCTACCGCCGACATCTACATCGGCATGCAGATCGCGGGGCCTGGGATTCCTCCAGGAGCTATTGTGGACTTTATCGCGAGTGATGCGGACATCCGCATCAATACAAACCATCATTTCACCGATATCTGGTCGGAATTTACTCTGACACCATCGGTGGGGCTTGAGAAATTGGGCGGTGGCACTTTGGTGCTTAGTGGTGATAATTCCTACACGGGGATCACCTTCCTAGCGGGTGGCACTATCCGAGCAACCAAGCTGACGGATGGTGGTGTCGTTGGTAGCTTAGGCGCTGCGACGGCATCGGCGGGCAACTTGAACTTCAATGGCGGCACGCTGTTGTATGTGGGTGAAGATAGTTCTTCGAACCGTGGCTTTACTGTGACAGATTTCGCCCGGATCAGCGTGGGCCATGAAAAGACGACGGCGATTTTTAGCGGTGATGTCTCTGGCACCGATCGCCTGGAAAAAGCTGGCCCTGGCACACTCCAGATGTCTGGCAATGCTTCACTTTCGGAAATTAAGATTGATGAGGGTAAACTGCTCGTGCAAGCCGTTGATCGGAATGCTGCCCCTGGGAGTTATAGCCAGTCGAACTTGAGCGGCGGCTCGTTAGGAAGCCTTCGTTTAGGAGGTGGTAAGTTTGAGGTGCGCGGTGCAGCTGAAGGCAATACTACGTTGACTTTCGGAGGTAATTTCTATGTGGATGAAGGAGCTTCCGAGGTGCGTGCGGTGAGCGTTCTGGGTTATGATCCGAACAATCTAAGTCTCGGTCCTGTCTCACGGACAACGACCTTGAACTTGATGGGGGGTGAAGAGACCACCACTGTCGTTCGTTCATCAGGCGGAACGGTGCTCTTTGTGGAGGCTCCCGAGGCGGGTGCGGCTGCTGCGAACGTGGTTTTGAATACCTCCACCTTTGAGCGGGCGCAGATCCTTCCATGGGCGGTTTATCAAGATATCACCAACGTAGTGAATCCTGGAGTAAATGATTTTGCCTCGATCTCGTTGGTCAACGGAGCCGTGGTTTCTGCAGATTCACAGAGCCTTTACGATCTGGGTGACTTCTTTATGAATGCAGACAATTGGGGCACGGTAGAGCCAGGTAGCACCATTGATGCTTCAGAGGGTGGGCGCATCGAAGTCGAATTGGCCTTGGGTGTAGATGCCACCGTTGGAGTTAAGCAACTGAAGGTGGCGGGTGCGCTTGCCACCGATTTTGCGAAACTGACCGATGGCATGAGTGTCTTTGGTCCTGGTATGCCTGCGGGGACACGAATCGTGGCCTTGGATAGCAATTTGATGATTATCTATCTGAATAATGCAGCTACGGCGACTACGGCAGGTGGTACTTATCTGTTTACGAAGAGCCGCACTTTCTACGGCACTCTAACAGATGACCGTGACGTCAACACATTGCGTTATTACAGTTCTGAAGATAGCGCCATCACCATCGGAGCTGGTAAGACCTTGAAATTAACCTCAGGGGCCATTCTTGTAGGTTCGAATGTTCGCGGTGGTCAGAAGAGTATCGTCGGTCCAGGTAACATTACTGGAGTAGTGGAGTCCGGCCAAGGTAGCGACCTTGTTATTCATAACTATAATACTGGGTCAGCGTTCACCATCGGTGCCAACATCATCGACAATGTGATCCTTTCTCAACTGGGTAAAGGGGCTTCTGCCAAAGGTGTCGGTAGCCTTTTTGTGGGGGTGGACCGGATGTTTATTGTCACAGGTGCATTTGATTTCTTCAGTGAGGTCACTCCAGGAATGGAGGTCTCTGGCCCCGGTCTGCCAGATGGTACAACGGTGGTTTCCAAAAACTCGGTCGAATTTAGTATCACACTGAGCAATACCGCGACGAGTACGCAGACTGAGAAAATCTACACCTTCCGTTCCCGCACAAGTTTTGTTCAGTCAGGCACTGGAACAACGATTTTGTCTGGCAATAATACCTACACAGGTGACACCTTCGTTCATGGTGGGGTCCTTCGTTTGAACTCGGCAAACGCTGTTCCTGGAGGTATCACTGCCTCGGCTTCTTCCAGCAGTTCCAGCCACATCATTATCAAGGAAGGTGTACTTGGTCTCGGTAGTGGAAATTTCACCCGTTCTCTTGGAACAGAGAACAATCAGGTCGAGTTCAAAGGTAGTGGTGGTTTTGCGGCTTATGGCCAGGATAGGACCGTTAACTTCGGAGGGAATGCCGTTTCTCCGATCAAGTTGCGTTATGGTAATGATGGCTTCGTCACAGATGGTTCCTCACTGATTTTAGGTGCGCTCGATGCAACCCACAAAGTGACGTTGCTTAACCCGATTGATCTGGGCAGCTTTAGCCAAGCCGTGCGTGTCGTTAACGGTCCCGCTGATATCGAGGGGGAATTGGGAGGCGCCTTATCCGGCTTGGGCACCTTGGTGAAGTTTGGGTCAGGCTCTCTCCGCCTCAGTGCTTCAAATACTCATGAAGGTGGTATTGAAATCGCAGAAGGCCGACTGGTCATCGCCGACGTTGCCAATGCTCTCGGTTTGGGAAGTGGTCCGGTTAAGCTGGGCACGAGCAATACCAATACTACAAAAAATACCGTAACGGAGTTGGCTATTGAAGGCGGAACGGTGAATAAGGAAATTCATGTGGGCAATGTGAATTCTCGAGGTTCAGAGTGGGTGGCTCGTGGCAACACAGACAGTACTGCTGGATTCAATGTGGGGGCTCACGCTTCATCGACACTCGTCAATGGCACGCCTGCGATCGCCTACTACGATACGAATGGGCGTGACTTGAAATTTGTCCGCGCTGCTGATGGTCGTGGCACGAGCTGGTTGGCGCCTGTAACGCTTGCCAGTGAAGGAGATGTGGGACAGTTTCCCTCACTCTCCATCATCAATGGTTTCCCTGCTGTCAGTTACTATGACGCAACAAATGGCACCCTTTGCTATATCCAGGCTTCGGATGCCAGTGGAGTCGCTTGGAAGAGCCCAGTGATCGTTGAGGCACAGCCCGTGAATGCGATTGCTTTGCAATCTGACGGCAAAATCATCATTGGGGGAACTTTCCTGGAGTTTGACGGAGTTACCAAGACCCGTCTGGCCAGGTTGGATTCTACCGGCGTGCTGGACACGACATTCTCTGCCACCGTGAATGGTGAAGTCCGGGCAATCGCAGTGCAATCGGATAACAACATCGTGATTGGCGGCGATTTCGATCAAGTCAATGGCACCACGCGTAACAACATCGCGCGTCTGCTTAGTGACGGAGGCCTGGATACCACTTACAATCCGAATGCCAACAGCCCCGTCAATACGCTGGTATTGGATGACAGCGGCAATATGCTGGTGGGGGGAGCCTTCACATCCATTGCAGGTGTCACCCGTAACCGAGTGGCTCGTCTGACGCCCGCTGCGGGCGCGGCCGACTCCTTTGATCCGAATGCAGGAGGTGAGGTGTATGCATTGGCCATTGAGCGACCAAGTGGAACAATCTTGATCGGCGGTAACTACACGAGTTTAAAAGGAAGCACGCGCCGCCGGATCGCCCGGGTGGATTCTACGGGTGCGCTACAGGCTTTTGATCCTAACTTCAACGAAACGACGGCGACTGTCCGTGCGATCGCTGTCGCTAGCGATGGCAGTGTTTATTTGGGAGGACTTTTCAATACTCTTACCGGCACAGGCCTCACCACTAGCATTACTCGCAATCGTCTCGTGCGTGTCACATCTGCTGGTCTCGTGGATAAGACTTTCAGTGTGGAGCTGAATGCCGAAGTGCGCGGTTTGCGTATGCTTACTTCGGGCAAGCTTGCGGTGTGGGGGCTCTTCACGAAGAGCTTGACCTCACCAGCAGACTATCTTGTTTGTGTGAAAACAGATGGCAAAATGGACACTGCTTTTGCTGCGGCCCCTAACCAAGGAGTGAATGAAGTAATCGAAGTGAGTGGTGGTAAACTGCTTGTGGGTGGTTCGTTTAGCAATCTGGGCGGAGTGACCCAGCATTGGTTGGCAAGGTTGAATGCCGATGGCACAGGGGATACCGGTTTCAATCGGAAGGTCAATGACCGTGGTCAATACACCTCAATGATGCCTTTGGCTACCTTCACTGGGAATAGCGGTGGTTTCCCCGCGATCGCTTATCATGACATTGTGAATGGTGACCTGCGTTATGTGCGTGCCAATGACGTGAACGGTAATACTTGGAGTCCTTCGATTGCGATCTCGACGGATACTACCAACAATGTGGGAGTTGGCATTGTCATGAAGACGGCCAACATCGGCGGCGACGTTGTGGCCGTGAATACTTCGAACAGTCAGGTTTCGATCTCTGGCACCGCCAATAGCGGCACGCCGGCCATTGTTTATAGCGATGCTACCACTGGAGATCTGAAATACACATTGGCTTACAATCAGGATGGATCTTTCTGGACGAAGCCCATCACCATCCAAAGTGGCGCCCAGGCAGGTAACCACATTTCGTTCGAATTGGTGAATGGCTTCCCCGCTGTGGCCTATTACAACGGCAGCAGTTTGTCCTATGTTCGGGCGAACGATGCTGTCGGGGTGGTGAGCAATCTTCGTGATGCAGGAACCACCGTGACGCGCACCGTCAGTACGGTCACCTTCACGTCCACTTGGGGGAGTTCCCAGGTCTTGGATTCTAATGGCAATGTGGGCCAATATCCTAGCTTGGCGATCGTTAATGGCCAGCCTACGACCACGACAGGTAACCCTGCTGTGTCATACTACGATGTCACCAACGGAGATCTGAAGTATGTCCGATCCACCACAGCGGACGGATTGGCGACAGGAAACACTCAAGATCCACCGACGTGGGGTGTGCCAGCCACGGTGTTGTCCACAGATAATGTTGGCCAGAACACCACATTGCTGATGACGGACGGCGTCGTGGGTATTGTTTATCGCGACGTTACCCATAACAACATGGAGTTTATCCATCTGAGTGACGCCGCTGCTTATTCGAAGCTTAGTTTCAGTGGTGACACCATCTTGGACGGTAATTTGAACTTGGATGGTTCAGCCTTGTTATCTGCTTCGACCGGTCGTGTCGTGACCTTGAATGGCCAGATCACAGGTGATGCCGGCCTGCGCTTAGTGTCCGAAGGTTCATTGCTGATCAATAGCTCCAACAACTCCTTTGGCGCAGGTTTGAATGGTGAAGCTCCGGTCGTGATTCGTTCGGGTCATCTGCTGCTTGGCGTTGAAAATGCGCTGGGCACATCGGCGGTGGATCTTGGAGATTCTGCCCCTGGGGTCTTCATCCGTCGTGATGCATCAGGTAACGTGGTGTCTTCCAGCCCCCAGGTGATCACTGTGGATCGTGCGACCACGGGGTCGAGCATGATTCGTCTTGCGGGTCGTTTTGATCCTCTGCATAACGGTAAATTTGGTAATGCAGGTGGCCCGGGAGCGTTCGTGGAAGTGAATACCACCATCGATGGTCGTACATTCTCAGTAGCTGATGTGGGCACACTCATCCTGGTCAAAGATGAAGAAGGTAATCCTGCCTGGAATGGCGTTTATCGCGTCGAATACAATTCTGGCTTGCAACCTGATGGCACCATGAACCTTGTTCGTGCTCCCGAGATGGATGAACTGGTGGAATTTGGTTATGGAGTGCAGGTGCGCGTCAGCAATGGCACTTTGGCAGGTAAGGCTTACTTCTTAGCTAGCCGTGTCACGGACTTGAATGTTTCTCCAGTTCTATGGGAACAAGATGTTCCTAATGGAGCCCTTTCCTTGCGTGCAAACGCCAGCGGCATGACGATTGCCAATGAGATCCGAATCAATGCTCGTGACGGTGCTGGAACCATGAGCCTCGGTGCCACCCAGACCGTCACGACGGGGTCCGTCGTCTTCTCGGGTCCGATCACCCTCCAGGACAATCAGACGAATGCGAGTGAAGTCCAGGCCCTGAATCTGGACTCCAATATTACCTCGGGCTTTGGAGTGACCGTTTCAGGTCTTATCTCAGAGGAACACGGGGTTGGTGCCCCAAATGCTCCGGCAGATGTGCTTTCGCTGGTGAAGACAGGTAGTGGGGTCGTCACGCTAACGAATGGTAACAATTCTTTCCATGGAGGAGTGACCGTCAATCAGGGCACGCTGCTAGTGATGAATACGAGTGGTTCAGCTACAGGCAGTGGTCTCGTAACGGTAAATGCTGGAGCTGCCTTGGGCGGCACTGGTATCATCGGCGGTTCGGTCTCTCTTCAGGGCACCGGCTCTGATGACAGTGGCCGCGCACGCTTGGTTTTGGGAGACCCAACACAGAGCACGGCTTCAGTGGAGACGCTCACGATTGTGGGAGGTCTAGAAGTGGGGCCAAACTCGGTTGTCGAGTTTACCGTAGGCAGAAATAACTTCACACAATTGGCGGCCCAATCCGTGAATATTACCGCGACTGGTCGCCTGATCGTGTCTCTGGCGGATGGGGCAACCTTGAATACGGGGGATTCTTTCCGGCTTTTGTTGGCTTCGAGCCTCACCTTCGATCAGAGTGCGGGTCAGACGCTGAGCCAATACCTACGTCTTCCTGGCCAATACGTCTGGGATACCTCCCAGTTTTTGACTACTGGCACGGTTCTCGTGACGGGTGTGACACAGCCAGTGTCGATCCCTGGTTCTGGCAACCCTGAGCCTAAAACGGTGAATCCTTTTACGTCCGTGGAATTCAAAGTCACTGTCAATGGCAGCCCGGACTTTGTTTACCAATGGCAAAAAGGATCCGGCGGCGGAAACTATGTGAATATTGGTGGTGAGATTGCTTCGGCATCCAATTCCAACACGTTGACACTCACGAATGTCACGGAAGCAGATGAAGGCACTTATCGTGTCATCGTTACCAATGGTGCGGGTCTATATCCCGCCGAAAGCACTCCTGTGCAGTTAATGGTGAATGACTTGCCAGCCATTGTGCAGCAACCCGTCTCGCAGACAGTCAACCCAGATGCCTCGGCCACATTTACGGTCGTCGTTTCCGGCCCAGCACCTTACTCGTTCCAGTGGAGACGTGGAATCGTGAATATTCCAAACGACGCTCGTTTTGAAGTGATCTCCAATGGAAATACCTCAACTCTGACAGTTAAGAATGTCACGGAAGCAGATGATCGTGCGGATTATAACGTCATCGTCAGTAACTCGGCTGGCCCTGCCCCCGTCAGTCAGTTTGTCGCGCTAAATGTGAATGATCCGGTGGTGATTACCATCGCCCCATCGGATTTGACCGTGAGCAATCGCGATCCTGCCACCTTTACGGTGCAGCATACAGGGACTGCTCCGTTCACCTATCAATGGCAACGCGATCGTGGTGATGGTGCCGGATTTGTAAACATCTTAAACGCAACCAATGCTACCTTGGTTCTGCCTCAGGTTTTTGTGGCGGATTCAGGCCAGCGCTTCCGTGTCATTGTGGATAACATGCTGGATCCAGTGACCAGTGAGCCTGCCACCCTGACTGTACAGGATGGTTTCCCAAGTATCTTGTTAGACCCCATCTCAACCACCCTTTTGGATGGAGAGACCTTACAACTCACGGCTAAAGTCGGTGGTGCGCAAACCAAACGTAAGGTGCAATGGCTGCGCAATGGCAAAGCGATACGGGCCGGATCTAGCACCTATGCGGGTGTGACGACGACCATCGACATCACTGAAACCATGGAAGATAACGTCACGGTCTCAACTCTGACGGTCCACAACATCACCACGCGTTTTGGGGGAGCTTACGCTTTGGCTGCTCAAAACATCAACGGTAAGAATCGCACAGCAGCCACCGCCGGGCAGGTGGTGGTGGTTAACAATCCTGAGACAACCCTTCCTGCTCAGGACACAAAAACAGCTGCGATGACTGTGACCGCTACAGGACCGAAGGGCTTCGTAATCGGTTATCAGTGGCAGCGTGATGTGGGGCTGGGGCTCGAGGACATTGCCCCCGATGACACCCGCTTTATTGGAGCCAATACCCGTACCCTGAAGTTGGTAGGAGTGACTACAGATGATTCTGGTGTTTACTCTTGCATCGTGACTGGCACTGGCCCGGCGCCAGACAATGAGGTCGTTGGCGGCACTCATTATCTTCAGGTTTACACCGAGGCCCCTGAGTTGATACAGCCACTTGAATTTCCCCCTGCTATGGTGGGTGCCGACTTCGAGTATCAGATCCCTGTCGATCAGTTGGAATCCAAGTCTCCAACGAAGTTTGCCGCCAGTGGTTTACCGTCAGGTCTGAAGCTCGACCCAAAAACCGGTTTGATCACGGGCCGTCCTAAAGCTCCTCGTGTCGGTGGTTATCTGGTGAAAATTACAGTTAGCAACGGTTTCGGCAGCTCGACGGCCGATCCTGCACCTATTTTAGACGTTCAAAGTGTGCCGACGGGTGCTGTGGGTGTGTTCGCTGGCTGGATCCCGCGTCATGCGGTCTTGAATGATGGCATTGGTGGGCGCTTTGATCTCACCACCTCAACAGCTGGAAGCTTCAGTGGCCGCGTGACCTTGGGCCGAGCTGCCTACGCCTTTAAGGGGACCTTGATTTTGGATCCAAATACCATCAATCCTGATCTGCCGATGGCGGAAGTTTCTATCCCACGTAAAGGCAAGACACCACTGACACTGACCTTCACCCTCGATCATGCGAACAACAGTGTCTCTACAGCCACGCTGTCCGATGATGCTCTGATGGAAGAGGTCTCATTCAATGGCTGGCGCTATCTCTGGTCGGAATTGCTGAATCCTGCCACTTATTACGAGGGTTATCATACCTTTGCTTTGAGCCCACCCGACACGGGTGAAGCGCTCCCGGCTGATAAGTTTCCTCAAGGGGATGGCTATGCGGCATTCACAGTGCTTCCTAGCGGCAGATTGTCTTTGGCTGGTAAGACAGCAGATGGGCAGTCCATCACGGGTGGACAGTTCGTCGGTCCGAATGGAGAAATCCTCATCTATCAAACACTCTACACCACCGCCCTCCGCGGGTCTTTGGTTGGCCAGATTAAATTGGATAAGATGGATGAATCTTATTTTGAAGACAACGAAATCAGCAGCAGCCCTGCAACGGCTCCGACCTGGACTCGCCCTGAAAACCTCTCGCCAAAAAATCGCTACTATCAGAACGGTTTTGGACCGCTTACGCTCACAGCGGTTGGGGGGGCGTATGTAGACGCGACACCGCCTCTGCCGACTCCGCTCAACCCAACTCCGGCTCCGGTGAACTTGATTCTTGGACTTCCTGACACAGGCACAAACACCAATCCTGAAAACGCGACCCTAGTCTTCTCATCTCTGGATGAGTTAGCTGTCGATGTGGGTGACCCGAGCCTGCCATCGCGGAATGCTCTTGCAGACCCTGAAGACGACCTCCTTCCTAACTACTTAGGTATCATCACGGGTAACAAGTTTGTCCTGCCGAAGACGAATGTAGCTGGCACGAAGATCGCAGCCAATCCGAAAACAGGTGTCTTCTCTGGCTCGTTCACGATTCGTGAAATCGACAGAGTCCATGGCGATAAAAATGGGTTCTTGAATCGTGGGACCAAGTTTTACGGCATCATCGTGAAGTCTCCCACATCAAGCACCGGCATGGTGGGGGCTGGTTACTTCCTGCTGCCTAAAGCCCCGACCTTGGAAGATCCAAATGATAGCCTGAAGACTACACCGATCATCTCCGGGCAAGTCTTGCTGTCTCCTCGCGAGGAGACTGAAGAGTAAGGGTAAAAAAATGCACGGCGGCCTGCTCTGCAGTGCCGCCATTGCCAAAAATCGCCTGTAATAACGAAGTATATACTCTGCAATGACTTGAAAAAAAATCGGCTTTCCGATTAAATCGGAAAAAAGAATTTAATTCCCGAAAAATCGTCATGAAACCCATCCGCCATCTCCTTGCTGACGCCCGTCGCCATCAAGGCCTAGCTCTGATCATCGTCTTATCGATGCTCGCTTTGGCTACGATCGTCATTTTAGCCTTCTTGAGCGTTGCCGATACGGAGCATAAAGCGACGACAATCTATTCAGCATCTCAAACGTCTCGTCGTCTTGCAGATACTGCCGTTAATATCGTCATGGGCCAGATTCGTTCTGGATCGGCTCGTGAACAAGCAGGCGTGCCTGTCATCCATGCGACGCAGCCAGGCGCTGTGCGGAAGTACTCTCGCAATGGAGCCTTCCTCGCTGGGTATAAACTTTTCTCGGACCGAGACATGATTTTCCGCTCCACAGGAGGCACGGTAAATCAGCGTGAAATGGAGTTTGTGAGAGATTCAGAACCCCCGGCGGATTGGAACCAAAACAATAATTTGGCGCGTTATGTGGATCTTAATGAACCTGTCATTAAAGGCGTCGCTAGCCAAGCTGACGCAACCGATACGGTTCAAATTTATTTCCCCATCATTGACCCTCGGGCTGGCCAAGATCTTGATGCTGCTGAGGCCAGTGAAGTGCCTGTGGAAGGTTTTTCTTATGAGCTGACGACTTCCCTCAAGGGAAATAACATCGGTCGTGAGGCTGAAAACCAAACTACTCCAGCGATCGTTAAGCCCAGCGATGCGACGAGCGGTGGTCAGATTGATCAGCTCCGCTTAGCCATGCCTGTGCAATGGCTTTATGTGCTGCGTGATGGAGCTGTAGGTTATCTCAATGACAACATGAATTTCCGGGTGTTGGAGGGTGATGGTGGTGGACTTGGAGATGGCCCGTCTTCGGTCGCGGGTGGCACTTATGGCATACCCACGGAGTCAAATCCAATCGTTGGCCGCATCGCCTTCTGGACAGATGATGAAACATGCAAGGTGAACATCAATACCGCTGCAGAGCCGACATTTGCTGGCCAGCCGATTTATTACCATGAGCGCGATCACCGTTGGGCGGACTACCCCCCTGCACGTGGTGAATATCAGCGCTTTCCTGGTCACCCCGCCACCGTGGCACTGAGCAGTGTCTTCTATCCCAATCCCCAGCTTGCTGACAGCCGCAGTCTAGACACCTATGGCCTCTCAGGCCCCATTACAGGAGGGGCGTTATCGAGAGCTTTGGCCGTCAAATCACGCATCTATGAACTGATGCCAAGAATTACCGAGGGGGGCAGCTATGGTGGCACGTTGACCTTTGAGCAAGATGAGTATGCCACGACAACGACTGGCAGTAAGGATGTTTCCACACTTGTCGATATCAAAGGCGTGGCTGGAGAGCGTCTTTATGCCAGTGTGGATGAGCTCTTGTTTTCCCAGAATTCCAGTGGTGGGAATCGAGTGATCAACAATGCCGATGGTGGAAATGGGATCACTCTCTTTAACAAAAGGACGCTTGAGCGCTCCTCAGCCTTCTTGACTGCACACAGCCGTGGAAGTGAGATTAACATGTTTGGTATGCCAAGGATTGCAATGTGGCCTCTTCCAAGAACTGCCTCCAAACGGACGGGCTTCGACAATTTGATGTATTTCTGTTCTCGCTTGGGTAATGACGCCGGCGCAGACAATACGAACAGCTATATCTTCCAGCGCGAGCATTCCGCGAGTCGGTCTTCGGTCAATGGTGCTCGTTATGACATCTCGCTGCCACGTAATTTGAAACTCTTGTCGATGTTGGATCGGATTTTGGATGCGCCCTTCCCAACGGCTTCTGAAAACGCTTCAGCCAATGGCACTGCAAAAAGCTTCGTCCAAAAGATTACACGCGATAATACACGCCAACTGATCGTGTCGATGTTCGATTACATTCGTTCGACCAATCTGTACGATAGCTTCCTGGTGCCAGATAATCGTAACGAATGGCCCAGCCTCAGCATTAACTGGACACAGCTTTATCAGACCCGCGATCGAACGGACTTCAAAACTTATACTCCTGGGGTTGTTCGTAATTCGGGGAATACTGCGGATCCGTTTTCTGACCGTTTCTTCCCAGGTCATGGTCAAGTTACCCCTTCGGAGCATCCGCAATGGGTCATCGGGAGTACAGGAGATTCCGTGCGCGGGTTCGGTCGTTTTTTCTCCGTCAGTGAGGTTGGCTTGCATTTCATCTGCACAGCTGATGGCAAGCCCGATATGTATAGTTGGCGTATTCCGATCAGGGACGAAAATGGCGAAGAGAAGGACTATAAAATTCCTGAGATGATGCCAGCCGAGTTTGACTCTTATGCGACTGCGGCAACACCCGTGGTGAGTGGTGGTCGTACCGCCTTGAAAGTTCGTGAGAATAACTTGGCGCACTTGAGGATTGCTCATAGCTACCCCCCTGGTTTTAGCGGTGAAGTCCGTCTCACCAATGTCGATGCTGTGCACTGGCGTAATGGCCAGGGGCACGAAGATGGTTTCGTTCCTGATGTAGGCATGATCAAAGAGAGGTACTACTCTAACTTTCCTCCTTTAAGTAATCCAACTGAGCCTGGTCGCTATGGCACTCTGGGCATACCATTGCCTGCTGGAAGTGCCAACTATGCTCGTTATTACCGTCTGCACCCGGGGTATAACTGGGAAAATTGGAACTGGACGCTTGAGCGTGACACTCCGATGCTCATAACCCAAAAGCGCATCCAGGCACTGTTGCATCTGGAATTCTTCTGCCCTTCTGCATCCTACACAGAAATCAATCCTGACTACACCATTGTCATTTCAGGAAACGATGTTAGTAACATCCAAGTGGCTGGGCGCTCTGTCTTTAGCACCACTCAGGACATCGTGCTTCGCAGCGAGCGGCCGATGTATGATACGGATGGTAATCCAGAAATCGGAGGATTTGCCAGTTTCCGAAATGTGGCTGCGGGCCGTCGCGTGGGTGCACGCGGAAATATGCCGGAAGATGTTGGCTTTGATACTAGCGCTACGGGACAAGCCCATGCTGGCCTAACGAATCTCGATTTGGTGTCGTCATTCTTTACGGTCGACCGTAACGCGCCCCTTCAGTTTTCGTCTGGCACCATCACGGTCAAAATCTACGATCACCATGTGACGGCAGGCACTGGTGATGATCCTGTCCAAGTGATCCAGTTTCGCCTTAGAGATGGTAAGGCCCCAACACCCGATTTGGTGACTGCAGGCTCTTATTTGGTGAACTATGTTCAGTCTGATGGCAGCACCTATAATCACCCTGCTGTGCAAGCACCTCGTTGGTGGAGTTTTAATCGGGATGGTGCTTTGGGGCGTTACGACGATCAAGGTGGGGCTACCAATCCTGAGGATCCAATTAGGCGTTCTATTCGCGGTCGGTTTTACAATTGGGACGGTGTTTCCATCAACAACATTACCCGTGCGTATGATCCTCGGGCGAGTGCACCGAATAATCAGAGTGTTCCCGGCGCACGGTCTTTGATTTACACGAAGGATCCGGCAAATTATGCCAGCGTACAGCTTCAATCCCATGTTCTGGTGGCTAATGATCCATTGCTCGCTATCGCCTACGGACCACGGAGTGATGTGATGAACAACGGGCTCTCGAGCGGTGCCGTGTTAAATGACAATGGTGACTGGGACCGCCCATGGCATTATGGCTCAGATGTGGTGCGCACGCTCCAACCTGCTCATGGTGATGCGCGTCTGATCGCTGCTAAGAAGACTGTGCCTGCCAGTGACTGGACGCCTCATCGCTTCTGGGACAACGAGGACGAATACATGGCGCACAATTTCTCCTCTTATTCGTCTGGCACAGAGCCTGGGTTTGACCGGGGCACGAGCAATACGGATACGAAGTCAGATGATACGGTGCGTGGTCTGCCCGTGAAGGTGACAGCTTCCGCTTCACGTTCTCCAGATGCACCGCATGGACGCAGTGACTACGCGCCGACTCCAACTGCTGCTCACCAATACATTCAGCGTTATTATGACTTTGATGACAGTGACCCTGGTGGCCGTATCGGGCCTTTCATCAACAAAGTAGATGAAGGTAACTACTCGGTTGGAGACTTTAAGCTCTCTGGTTGGCCAGATGCCAGAAAGTGGCGGTCCACATATTTCCGCTCAAATAGTCAGGGCGCGCGTTTCGCCAATGGCAAGGGTAGTTTCTTCACTCCTAATCGCATGGTGCCATCTCCAGTGGTGATGGGTTCATTGCCTTCGCATGTTTGGGATAATAATGGCTCCGGTGCTTGGACAAATTTACTCTTCCGCCCTTATGTGAGCTATCCCAACGGCTTGACGGGGGCCCGCAGTGCGGCGGCCTCGACCCACCCAGGTGCAGAAACACCCCCAGATCATTACTTACTGGATCTCTTCTGGATGCCCGTCGTTGAGCCTTACGCGATCAGTGAGCCTTTATCGACAGCGGGTAAGATCAACCTGAATTATCAGATGGTTCCTTTCACACACATCCGCCGGGCTACAGCGCTACATGCTGCTATGAAGGGTGAGATCATGGCGGCCATGCCAAATGCGGAGTATGAGCAGTCCAAAGGTGTGAAGACGGGCTGGGGCACCAATGGCTCTACGGCTCCGATCTTCCGCAGTGAGGCCGATGGTAATTACTGGCACCGCGGTATTGTGGTTGATCGCTTCAAACCCAGCGGTGGCTCGTCTGATTCGCTTTGGTGGCAGCAACAAGTTAAGGATCGTGTTCAAGGTACGCTCCGCCAATTCGAAGAGCGCTTTAACTTTGGCATCGGTCAGACCTCTGGCGCATTAAAGCCAAATTACCGAGGTGGGCTCTTCCGTACGACTTCGCAGTTGTGTGAAGTTCACTTGATCCCAGATCTTGCGCAGGGGAAGGTCAACGTTTCGGCATCTGGCGTTGCCAATGCTTCTAGCCGGGATGACGCGATGGCGCGTTTCTGGGCAGAACATTGCTCTACTGGAGACAATACCCGTGAACGTCCTTACGCAAATCTTTATCAGAAATTCACCACACGCTCGAATACCTTTCGGGTGCATGTGAGAGCCCAGTCAATCCGTAAGGCTGTGCGTTCTGTGGAACCAGACTTTTTCGATCTAAATCGTGACCAGGTGAGTGGTGAGTTTCGCGGTTCATTCTTGGTCGAGAGGTATATCGACCAAGCTGATATGCAGGCGGCTGGCACGGCCGTTGATTATGCTTCTGCTTCAGACCCCTTCGCTCTGAAGCCTCTCGAAAGCTATTATCGGTTCCGTATTATCGAATCGAAGCGTTTTGCTCCTTAAATATTTAGCCTTCCTCCTCATTCCTGACGGACATGAAACATTGTTATAAAACAAATGGTAAGCAAAACCTCTTTCAGAGGTCTGCGTTTACCTTGGTGGAGATCATGGTTTCGATGACCGTCTTGGTCGTCCTGCTACTCATCAGCGCGCAAGTGATTGGCACCGTACAAAGCACTTGGACAGCCTCCAGTGCTCGAGTCGGACAATTCCGTGAGGCGCGTATTGCGTTTGATATCATCACTCGGAATCTAAGCCAAGCGACCCTCAATGCTTACATCGACTACGATCAGAGTTACCTGACGGCGACCACCAATGCTGGCAGTGGTGCGGTCGCCCCCAGCAAGTATCTGCGCAAATCCGACCTGCGTTTTGTTTCAGATTTGGCCTCTACCCTGGTCCCAAATGCTGGATCTGCTTCAATTGCACCAGGACATGCGGTATTTTTTCAAGCTCCTCTCGGTATTGCTCACGACCCTCAATACGTGGGGTTAGACCGTTTACTCTGCGGGCGTGGTTACTTTGTCCAATACACCTCGGACGATTTTTTCCGCCCATCTATCTTGCCTCCAGGCGTTCCACGCTATCGGTATCGGTTGATGGAGTTTTCACCTCCGGCCGAAAAGAATACTGTTTACGACGATGATAAAAATAAGTGGATTAAAGATGCGGGAATCCAGATTGAAGATCAGGAAGTGCCAACCAATCGCGGTTTGACGCGTCCGATTGCGGATAACATTGTTGGAATGGCCATCTTACCGATGATCGAAGCCAATGCTCAGGGCAGGTCTTCAGGCGCAATATTTGAACCACAACTCTCTTACGATTCATTGCTCGGGGCTACGGCTTCTAGCCAAGGCAATCAACATCGTTTGCCTCCATTGGTGAAGGTGATTCTCGTCGCTATCGATGAGCGCTCGGCAGATCGCCTCAGCCAGATGGGGGATGGTTCCACGCCCCCGTTTGGGACGGATATTTCGGATGCATTGACTGGTTCAACCATGTCCACTGATGTGAATGCTGCGCTCGAAGAGGTGGCTGAGGCTTTGCGTAAGAAACGCGTCAATTATCGAGTCTTTTCCGCCACTGTGGCTCTGCGGGGAGCAAAGTGGAGCAGCTAGTTAACAATAGTAGTCAGATGATTATGAAGGTTCCTTCAATTAAGCCCTCGAGGCCAGCATTCACACTTGTGGAAATGCTCACCGTCGTGGGTATTATTTCACTCTTGATTGGCTTGGTGGCCCCAGCTTTGGTGGATGTGATTCGTGCCACACGGTTAAATTCTTCAGGAGACGCCCTGGTGAGTCGTATCAGTTTAGCGCAGCAAAGTGCAGCTTCACTGTCTGCGGAGGTGGAACTACGCATCTACAAGTATGCCGACTCAACCTCAGATCGCCCATCGGATAATTCTTATTATGCGTATCAAGTGGTGCAAAACCTTGCTGATGGTACCGAGAAGGCGATTTCTGATCCCTATTATCTCGAGTCGGGTGTGATCATTTCACCACAGGAAGAACTGTCGCCTTTGTTGAAAACGACCAATCAGCAACTGGCAGGACGAGAAGGGCGTAACGTCTTTACACCGCCCGGTTCGTCGACGGCGGATGACGTCAGCTACGCTTCGCTGCGATTTTATCCCGATGGTAGCATGCGAGTGCTTAACTCGTCGCTTAACGCAAATGCTGATGTGACTACCGTCGCGATGGCTTACACGGTGCCTGAGTATGATAAAAGTTTTTTTACCATGGTCGAGTCGAGAGACGGCCAGAGCACGCAGGCACCCAAGAACTTTTATTGCATCCAGATCGACTCCTACACAGGCCGCACCCGTGTTTATCGTCCTTGATCCCGATTTGAGCGCGGAAAGCACTTTCTGCGTGACAATCGCTTGAGTGCCGCTTAGATGGCACATGGGCGATATTCCTTCCCTCGCATTAAGTTTTGACGACGTTTTGGTCCTGCCGGGACTCAGCCAGGTCCTGCCTGGTGAAGTAAATCTAGGCACTGTTTTTGGCAACAGCATCCAGTTGAATATTCCGGTCCTGTCCTCCGCTATGGACACGGTGACTGAGGCTGAGTTGGCCATCGCTCTGGCCCGTGAAGGTGGTCTAGGCGTGATTCATCGCAACATCCCGATTGATTATCAGGCTGAGCAGGTGGCGAAGGTGAAGCGGTCGGAAAACACGGTGATCCAGACTCCCCACACCGTTCGCCCAGAGACAACTTTGGGTGAGCTGCAGCGCCTCATGCACGAGAAGGGTGTCAGCGGTTTCCCGGTCATCGAGCCGGATGGCAAACTGGTCGGCATGGTCACCAGCCGCGACCTCTGGTATATTGAGGACGAGAGCACGCCGGTTTCCACGATCATGACCCCGCGTGAGCGATTGGCGACGGGCACCCCGCAGACCAGCTTCGATGAAGCTCTGAAGATTCTTTACACGCACCGCATCGAGAAGCTCCCTCTGGTGGACAGCAATGGTAAGCTTGCCGGCCTCATTACCAAGCAGGACGTGGTGAAGCGCCAGATGTTCACCAACGCCGCCAAGGACGCAAATGGCCAGCTCCGGGTCGGTGCGGCGGTCGGAGTCGGCGAAGACTGTGCTGACCGTGGTGCTGCGCTTGTCGCCGCAGGTGCCGATGCCTTGTTTATTGACGCCGCTACGGGCCACACCACCCGCGTGGCCGATGTGATCCGCCGTCTGCGTGATCGGGTCGGTGGTAATGTCCCGATTGTCGCTGGTAACGTGGTGACCGCAGATGGTGCTCTGCACCTTGTCGAAGCCGGTGCCTCGGCCGTGAAGGTCGGTGTCGGCCCGGGCTCCATCTGCACCACCCGCATCATCTCCGGTGTGGGCATGGCTCAGTTCACCGCGGTGCAGGAAGTCGCTGAAGTCTGTCGTCCGCGAGGTGTCACCGTCATTGCCGATGGTGGTATTCGTTACTCCGGCGACATCGTCAAAGCTCTCGCTGGTGGTGCCGATTGCGTCATGCTCGGCTCCCTCCTTGCTGGCACGGCTGAAAGCCCCGGCAACATGGTCAAGTGGCAGGGCCGCACCTTCAAAGAATACCGCGGCATGGGCAGCCTCAAGGCCATGCGCAAAGGCGCAGGTGACCGCTACGGCCAGAACAGCTCCGGCAAACTTGTCCCTGAAGGCGTCGAGGCCCGCGTGCCGTTCAAAGGCCCGCTTGCCGATGTTGTTTTCCAGCTCATGGGCGGCCTCCGCTCCGGCATGGGTTATGTCGGTGCCAACAACCTCGACGAACTCCGTGCGAATGCTCGCTTCGTCCGCATCACCGCCGGGGGTCTCAAGGAAAGCCACCCACATGACGTGGTCATCACCGAGGAACCGGTGAACTACGAGCCCTCCTAATTCGATTCCAACAGCCACAAAGACACGCAAAAGGCGCAAGAAGGATTTTCTCCATTTCCTAATTCCTCTTTGTGGCTAACCCTCCCTCTTCTCCATGACCGACCACGAAGTCGCCGTTCTTGACTACGGCTCCCAGTATTCCCAGCTCATCGTCCGCCGCGTTCGCGAACTGGGTTTTGTCTCGCACCTGTATCCGCCGGCTGAGCTTCCGAACTTGAAGAACCCCGGAGCCATCATCCTCTCTGGCGGCCCCCGCAGCACTTCGGATGTCGATGCCCCAGATGTGGACTTTGACAAACTCATGTCATTCGGTGTGCCGGTCCTGGGCGTGTGTTATGGGATGCAGCTTCTGAATATCAAACATGGCGGCACGGTGAAACCTGGTGTCACCCGGGAATACGGTCCTGCCAAGCTGGTCGTCACGGATCATGCCGATCTCTTTAAAGGCATCTCGCATGAATCCCAGGTTTGGATGAGCCACAGCGATACCTGTGCGAACCTCGCCTCCACGACTCAGGTCATAGCTACCAATGAAGACGCCGTCCCGGTTGCGCTGAAGTGGACGGATCGCTGCTGGGGCATCCAGTTCCACCCCGAGGTCACCCATTCCCATGAGGGCACGGGCATCCTGAAAAACTTCCTCGCCCAGTGTGGCGACACTCTCGCGAAGTTCGACATCATCGAGTTCAAAGACCAGATGATCGCCCGTATCAAGGCCGAGGTCGGCTCCCGCGAGGTCATCTGTGGCGTCTCCGGTGGGGTGGACTCCACCGTCCTCGCCGTGCTCTTGGCCCGTGCCGGTGTGAAGGTGCGCTGCATCTTCATCGACACCGGCCTCATGCGCCTCAATGAGTCCGCTGAGGTGAAGGAACTCTTCGCCGAAGTGGGGGTGCCGATCGAGCAGATCGATGCCAGCACCACCTTCCTGGGCGCTCTCAAAGGAGTCACCGATCCCGAGCAAAAGCGCCGCATCATCGGCACCCTGTTTGTGGATGAATTCTGGAAAGTCGCCGACAACGTCGAGCTCCTCGCTCAAGGTACCTTGTATCCCGACGTGATCGAGAGCGCCACCAGCGGCTCCATCGCCAGCAAGATCAAGACCCACCACAACCGCGTGGACCGGATCATGGAGCTCAAGGAGCAGGGCAAAGTCCTCGAACCTCTCGCCGAGCTCTTCAAAGACGAAGTCCGTGCCCTCGGCGCCAGCCTCGGCATCCCGCACCGCGCCCTCTGGCGTCACCCGTTCCCCGGCCCCGGCCTCGCCGTCCGCATCCCGGGCGAGATCACCCCCGAGCGCATCCTCTCCACCCAGCAGGCCGACGCCATCTTCATTGGCGAACTCCGCCGCTCCGGCTGGTATGAGCAGGTCTGGCAGGCCTACGCAGCCCTCCTCCCTGTAAAAACCGTCGGTGTCAAAGGCGACGAACGCAGCTACGAACAGGCCATCTCCCTCCGCGCTGTCATTAGCGAAGACGCCATGACCGCCGATTGGGTCGAGCTGCCGTATAGCGTCCTGCGCAATGCATCTAACAAGATCCTTAACAGCGTCAAAGGCGTCAATCGCGTCCTCTACGACATCAGCACCAAGCCCCCGGCGAGCATCGAGTGGGAGTGATGCGTAACAAACGGAGGTCGGCCTTTGAAGCCCGCCTTCTTTTTTGTGATTCATTGCGACTAATCTTCTGTATCGAGGGGAACAAACACATGCCAGTTAGCCTATTCAGTTATGACCCTCCGCGAACCTGAAATTGTTATTCTCTCCACGCCGACCGGTCCAATGCGCGCGCTGGTGCTGCGGCCTGCGGGGGAGGGGAAGTTTCCGGGGCTCCTGTTTCACTCGGAGATCTTTCAACTGACAGCCCCCATCGTACGCACGGCGGCGTTTCTGGCGGGGCACGGGTTCATCGTGGCGCTCCCGGAGATCTACCACGAGTATCTGGAGTCAGGCACCGTATTGGCGTATGACCAAGCGGGCTCCGATGTCGGTAACCGACTGAAGATTGAGAAACCAGTGGTGGCTTATGATGGCGATAACCGGGCGGTGCTGGATTACCTGAAAAGCCATGAGTCGTGTACAGGTGCCCTGGGTTCTTTTGGTCCCTGCATCGGCGGGCATTTGACGTATCGCGCGGCCCTACAGCCGGATGTGGCGGCGGCAGCATGCTTTTATCCGACGGATCTGCACAAGCGCAGTCTGGGCGCTGGCATGAATGACGACTCTCTGGCCCGTGCGGCGGACATCCAAGGCGAGCTGATGCTGGTCTTTGGGCGCCAAGATCCCCATGTGCCTGCGGAAGGGAGGGCGATGATCTATCAAACGCTGACGGCGGCTGGTGTGAACTTCACTTGGCATGAATTCAATGCCGCTCACGCTTTCCTCCGCGATGAGGGCCTGCGTTATGATCCTGAATTGGCCCGTCAAGCACTCGGTATGACGGTGGATTTCTTCCGGCGGTGCTTGGGCGGCCAATAATCCGTGTTCTGTGGCGAATCACTGAGCACGGATCACTAAAGACTGTTGACCGGATCACAGCCCGACGATCTTGCTAATGTCGATGAGATACATCTGCCGTCCTTTGCTGTGAGGGGAGTCGATGCAGACCAGTTTGCCGTCGCGGCTGCTGCGCGGGTGGTTGTCGCAGCGCCATTCGCCGGTGTAAAAGGCGGGGCTGTAGAAGTGGCCCAGATCCACCCGTCGGTCGGTAGGGATGTGATAGACGTAAGGCGTCTGCATGCGCTGCTTGTCGGGGTAGCAGTCGTTCAAAACCCACTCGTTATTGGTGTTCGGCACATAGGTATTGTGGCCATTGCGCGGCATCTTCTCAGGGCCGACAACGGTCACCTCGCGTGTCTTGTCTTTGTAGAGGTAGAATTTGTCGCCATGGCTGGGGTGGAAGGCCCAGGCGAAGACGTGATCGTTGTCCCTCCAGACGAAGTGGGAGGTCTTGCCGAGAGGATCGAGCACGTAGAGATCGGTACCGTCGGCCTTGGCGGTGAAAAGACGGGTGTTGAAGGTCTTGTCACCATCACCCTTCCAGCGGTGCAGAAAGATGAAGCGGCTGCCATCAGGTGAGAATAACAAGTGATTGAACCAATGCTTGGCATTAGGGCTGAAGCCACCTTCATACGGAATAGCCGCAGCTTGAGCAAAGGTGATGATGAGTTCCTGCTCACCCGTTTCCATGTTGATTTTCCAGATGCCGGCGTCTTCAGGCACGAGCACATCTTGGTTGGGATCAGGCACACCAGCGTAACCGTAGCCGGGACGGGTGTCGTTGAGACGACGGAAGTCAGGTGAGATGCCCCACTTGCCATCGGGGCTGAGGGTGTAAACAGGATGCGGCAGAGTGCGTTTCTCCTGAGTCTTCACGTCCAGGAGGTGGCAGACGAATTTGCCCTTTTGGCGATCATTCCACATGACGGTGCTCTCTGTGCTGGGCACCCACTGCAGCATGCAGCCTTGCTGCCAGTTCCAGGCGTGGCTTTCCCCCAGTTCGATCCATTTGTCGCCAGCTTGGAGGTCCACCATGCCTACTTTGATCTTGTCCTCCGCTGTGGGGGAGCGGTGCTCAAAGTCCACCTCGTTACCCAAGACGTAGCGGTTATCGGGACTGAACTGAAGCTTGTCGTAATACGCGAACCAATGATACTTCGGCCCACGGGTGATCTGACGGATGGTTACCTCAGCCTGCTCGGCTTCCTGGGCGGTCAAACCCAGGCGTGAGGCGAAGAGTGAAGCGACGGAGGTGCGGAGGAAATGACGGCGGTTGGTCATAGTAACCGGGACTAGACCGTGATGAGCGACATTGTCGAACCGAAATGCCTATTTGGGGCGGGTTGTGAACGAGCTATGATCGCTCTCAACAAACATTGCTTGCACTTTCCCCAAGGTGTGGAACTCTCACGACCGGTTTTTCGCCGCTTCCCCCTATGGGGCCGAAGTTTGCCATGTAGCCCGCCAGATTGGCGGTGATCCGTCTCGCTCCGAAATGAGACGCCCCTAACGGCGACAGGTTGCCCACTCATTGGAAGCCTGTCTGCCGGTCGTATAACAACATGGAAAAAACATTCGCCGAGCTCGGTCTTTCGCCCGAGCTGATGAAAGCTATCGAGGCCCAGGGCTTCGAACAACCCTCCCCGATTCAAGCTCAAGCCATCCCGGTGGCCCTCACTGGACGTGACGTCGTCGGTCAGAGCCAGACAGGCTCCGGCAAGACACTCGCCTTCGGTCTGCCTGCCGTGGACCGCATCGATCCCCTCAACCGCAGCACGCAGGTGCTGATCATGTGCCCGACCCGTGAGCTGGCCATGCAGGTCTGCGCGGAGATCCACAAGGTCGCCTCCTTTAAAGAAGGTGTGCGCGCCACGCCGATCTATGGTGGCTCCTCTTATGATCGCCAGATCCGCGCCCTGCAGATGGGCTCCCAGATCGTCGTCGGCACGCCCGGCCGTATCCTGGACTTTGCCGACCGCGGCACGCTGCGCCTGGACGCGCTGAAGACCCTGGTCTTTGACGAAGCGGATGAGATGCTGGACATGGGCTTTGCCGACGAGATCGAGCGTCTCATGCAGATCGTTCCCAAAGAGCGCCAGACGATCTTCTTCTCCGCCACCTTTGATCCGCGCATCCGCCGCCTCATTGATCGTTATACCAACAACCCGGCCACGATCACCATCGAGCAAAAGGCCATGACGGTGCCGACCATCGAGCAGCGTTATTACGAAGTTCAGGGCCGCAGCAAGACCGAGGTGCTCTGCCGTGTGCTGGATATGGATTCCCCACGCCTAACCATCGTCTTCGCCAATACGAAGAAGGCTGTTGATGACGTGACAGACTCCTTGGTAGGCCGCGGTTATGCCGCTGACCGCCTGCACGGAGACTTGAACCAGATCATGCGTGAGCGTGTGATGCGCAATTTCCGTAACGGCACGCTGGAAGTGCTGGTGGCTACCGACGTGGCTGCTCGCGGTCTGGACGTGAACGATGTGGACCTCATCGTGAACTACGAGCTTCCTTATGACACGGAAGACTACGTGCACCGCATCGGCCGCACCGGGCGTGCCGGACGGAAAGGCACCGCTGTCAGCTTGGTGGCAGGTCGTGAGATCTACCTCATGCAGCGCATCCAGCGCTTCACGAATGCCAAGGTTACCCGCACCAAGGTGCCATCTCAGGAAGAGCTGGAAGCCACCCGTGTGGACCAGAGCTTTGAAAAATTGAAGGCCACTCTCGAAGGTGGTGAATACGCCAAGCATGAGCACACCGTGCAGCGCCTTCTGGACGCCGGGTTTGACCCGACGGACATCATGAGCGCCCTGCTGGATCTGTGGATGAAAGAGTTCTCCCGTGAGGGTGAGCAGATCGTCGAGGATCGCGCTCAGCCGAGAAAACAGGCTCCTCAGCGTGAATTCGTTCCTCGCGAACAAAACGTAGTGGAAGGCCAAGCCGCCGCGGCGGCACCGGCGGCGGATGGTGCAGTTCCAGCCCCCGCTCCTGCAGCCTCACCAGCGCCAGCCCCGCGTGAGCGCGACGAGTATCAGGACGAAGGTCCACGTCGCCAGGATGCGGGTCCGGCTCCTCGTGATGACTTCGGCCCAGCTCCGATGCGCTCCCGCTCCTTTGTGCAGAAGGGCCCACGCTCCGGCATGGTGCGTCTGTTCATCAACGTCGGCGGTATGGACAATGCTCGTCCAGGCGACATCGCCGGAATGATCTACAACACCGCAAAGATCCCAAGTGGCAGTCTGGGCACGATCGATATCTTCGAGAAGTGCAGCTACATCGAGGTGCCTGAAGATCATGTGGAAACTGTGATGACGACCGTCACTGGCACCAATTATCGTGGCCGTGATGTGCGTATGGACATGGCAGATCGCCAAGACAGCGGTGCTCCTCGTCGCAGCAGCTTTGGCCCTCGCGGTTTCGGCAGTAAGCCCGGTGGCTTTGGCGGTAAAGGTGGTGGATTCGGTGGCGGTAAGCCCGGCGGATTCCGCAAACCTGGTGGATTCGGTGGTGGTGGAGATCGCGACCGCGGTGGTGATCGTCCCTATGGCCGTAAGCCTTACGGCGGCGGTGGTGGTGGCGGCGGCTTCAAGCCACGTCGTTGGGAAGACTGATTGAGTCCAGCCTAACTGGTAATTTAAACAAAAGGACGAAGGTTTTACCTTCGTCCTTTTTGTTTGAAGCCTATTTGCGTCAGCTGTTAGGCGTGACCCACCAATAGGTTTCGCGCATGTTCGCGAGCAGACTCGATTTTACCTCCGAGCATGCGGGCGAGCTCCTCCACCCGTTCGCCGTTGGTGACTTCGCGAATGTTGGACTTGGTGCGGTCGCCTTCGATCTCCTTGGTCACCACGAAGTGGCTACCTGCCAGGGAGGCCACCTGCGGGAAGTGGGTGATGGCGATGACTTGGTGTGTGCTGCCCAGTGACGCCATTTTGTGACCGACCGCCTCGGCAATGTTACCCCCGACGTTGGCGTCAATCTCATCAAAGACGAGCAGAGGCACAGCGTCTTGTTTGGCCAGGGCGCTCTTCACGGCCAGCAGCACGCGGGACATTTCACCACTGCTGGCGGTCAGCCGGAGCGGTTTGAGTGGCTCGCCTGGGTTCGGGGCGAACTGGAAATCGACTTCTTCCAAACCGCTGCGGGCGGGGTCTTTTTGAGGGATCAGTTGAGCTTCGAAGACACTGCGTTTGAAGCCGAGATCGGTGAGATGAGCCGCCACTTCTTTGGCGAGTTTCGGTGCGGCGTCAGCCCGCTTTTTGGTGAGCTGTTTACCGAGTTTATCGACCTCGGCACGACGCGTTTTGACCAGAGCTTGCAGGCGCTCCAATTCCTCTCCACGATTTTCGATTCTCGACAGTTTTTGTTCGGCCTCCTGTTGGAATTGCAGGATGGCCTCGACGGTGGAGCCATACTTGCGCTTCAGGGTCTGGATGGTGTGGATGCGCTGATCCAGACGGGCGAGCTCTTCGGGATCGGTTTCCAGATCATCGGCGTATTCCTGCACGCTGCTTTCCAGTTCCGTCAGCTCGATCTGAGCCGACTTGAAGCCCTCGAACATGCTTGCCGTGGAGGGATCGATTTTCTCCAGCTCATGGATATGACGACCGATTTCGCGCAGGGCATCCAGAATGCCCCCCTCACCATCGCTGAGGCGTCCGGTGATGGCGGAGCAGACCTCGGCCAGACGCGCGCCATTGGCGGCGATGCGGTGACGGCCCTCGATCTCCTCTTCTTCTCCGGGTTTCAGATCCGCTGCAGCGATCTCTTGAGCTTGGAAGCGCAGCATGTCCTCCTGCTGGCTGCTGCTACGCTCGCTGTTTTCCAGTTCGTCCAGTTCGGTCAAAGCGGCTCGCCATTGCTGCCAGGCGGTTTGGTAGTGAGTCAGGGTATCCTCACTGCCAATGTACTTGTCCAGCATTTCCAGCTGCCGGTCCTGAGAGTTCAGCGATTGATGATCATGCGGGCCATGCAGGTCCACTAGATGCTCGCCCAAGGCCTTCAGCACCTGGATGGTGACCGGGGAGCAGTTAACAAATTGTTTGTTGGCACCACCAGTACTGATGCTGCGTTTGATGAGGAGTTCGCCGTCCTGACAGGGTTCTAATCCAGCCTCCTCCAGCACAGCATCGACGGCCCGAGTGTCGTTCAGATGAAAACTGGCCTCCACGGTGCAGGTGTCCTGGCCATTGCGGATCAGGCTGCGGTCGGCACGTTCGCCCAGAATGAGCTTCAGGGCTCCAACGATGATGGATTTCCCGGCTCCTGTTTCTCCCGTGACTCCGATCAAACCAGCCCTCAGATCCCAGGTGACGTCCTCGACGAGAGCCAGATGGCGGATTTTAATGAAGGAGAGCATGAGAAAGGGGTGATAGGTATCGGAGTATGTAAGGATCTCTGAAGGAATTCAAGGGCTTGTGCATTTGAACACGAAAAATGCGTCAGAGGTACCCCCCTGACGCATAGGAAATCGAACGGGCGGAGGATTTAACTCCGCAAAAGTTTACTGAGCCAGTGTGGCCTGGGTTTCTTCCAGCACTTCGACAGGAATCGGATAGTAACCATCCTTCACTACCACCTGCTGTCCATCTTTGCTCTGGATGAACTTCACAAACTCACTGGTGAGGCTATCCAGAGGCTGGCCGGGCTTCTTGTTGATGTAGATCAAAAGGAAACGGGCCAGGGGATATTCACCGCTGAGGCAATTCTCATAGGTCGGCTCGGCCAAGCTTTCGGCAGTTTCACCGATCGGGAGAGCACGCACACCCGAGGTGACGTAACCGATGCCCGAGTAACCCAGCGCAAATTCATCCGTGCTCACCCCCTGGACCACAGCCGAGGAACCAGGCTGCTCTTTCACACTGCTCTTGAAGTCACCTTTACCGAGAGCATGTTCTTTGAAGAAGCCGTAGGTGCCGGAGGCACTGTTACGACCGAAGAGGGAGATGGCACGGCCCTTCCAGGCATCCACGCCCAGTTGACCCCACTCAGTGATGTCGGCAGGAGCGCCCAGCTTGCGGGTGGAGGAAAAGATGCCGTCGATCTGGGAAAGGGTCAGACCCTTGATGGTGTTGTCCTTGTGAGCAAAGACGGCCAAGGCGTCCACAGCCACTTTGATCTCAGTGGGCTTGTAGCCAAATTTCTTTTCAAAGGCGTCCAGCTCTTCCTGCTTCATCTCACGGCTCATTGGCCCGAGTTGGCTGGTGCCGGCGATCAGGGCTGGAGGTGCCGTCGCAGAGCCTTTCCCCTCGATCTGGATGTTCACATTCGGATACTTCGCTTTAAAACCCTCAGCCCACAGGGTCATTAGGTTATTAAGAGTATCGGAACCGATGGAGATGAGGTTTCCTGAAACACCACTCACCTGCTTGTATTCAGGGATGGCAGGATCCACCTCAGCCGAGTGGGCGAGAGCTGAGAAGCTGAGAATGAGGGTGAGAAATGAAGGAATCTTCATGGTGTGGTTGATGTTGTGTGACAGGTGGCGCATTCATCGACGAAGCTTTGTCACATGGCGCGGAAAGACGTGTGACAGTTTTGTCACGCGCTCTGGATTTATATGGCAGCAATGTGACAATAAGGGGAGTTGCCAACCCAACCTGCCTAGGCAAGGTCTTTCACTCCCTTCACGCATGACAGTTTCAAATCCCGTCGCACACCTGCCGAGCGCCATTCAGGTGCGGAATGTGGATTTCTATTATGGTAGCAAGCAGACGCTGTTCGACATCAATCTGGACATCCCGCGCAATCAGGCCACGGCGTTCATCGGACCCTCTGGCTGTGGTAAGTCCACCTTGCTGCGATGCTTCAATCGCATGAATGACCGGGTGGATGGGGCCGCCGTTCGGAAGGGCAGCATCAAGATCGAGGGGGAAGACATTCATAGCCCAGCGTTGGATGTGGTGCAGTTACGCCGCCGGGTGGGCATGGTGTTTCAAAAATCCAATCCCTTCCCGCGCAGCATTTACGAGAACATCACCTACGGTCTTCAGATTCACGGTGAAAAGCGGAAGGATTATCTCGACCATGTGGTGGAGGAAAGTCTTCGTGGAGCGGCTCTCTGGGACGAGGTCAAGGATCGGCTCGATCAGAGCGCCTACGGCCTTTCCGGCGGTCAGCAACAGCGTCTCTGCATTGCCCGGGCGATTGCCGTGAAACCCCAAGTGCTGTTGATGGATGAACCTTGTTCGGCTCTAGACCCCATCGCGACGGCACGTGTGGAGGATCTGTTTCACCAGCTTAAGGAGAAATACACGTTGGTCATTGTCACACACAACATGCAGCAGGCGATGCGCACGGCAGACTACACGGCCCTATTTTACCTGGGAAAGCTGGTGGAGTATGATGAAACCATGCACCTCTTTGAAAACCCCAAAGAGAAACTGACCGACGACTATGTGCGCGGCCGGTTCGGCTGATCCCGTGGTGTGGATTCCTGTCCGTCCTCAGGGAGGTTTCGGCATTCCTGGCTATAGCCACCAGCGCATGCGTAGCCAGCGGGTAAAACGCCGGAACAGGACTGCGGCGGCCGGACGACGATGGAGGTCTATCTTCGCGCGTCCTGTTAAGCCGGGTCGTATGAGGGGTTCCAACGACGAAGGAATTTTCACCTGAGGTAGAGTGATGCTGAAGAGTCCGCCGTGAGGGCCAGGCTGGAGGGCAGGGCTAATCTGCTGAGCTTGAGTAATGGCAGCGTGCAGTTCATGTGCACTCTGGGTGTAGAGCAGGTAATCCACGGGTAGGGTCTGCCCTTCTGCGAGCGCCTCCTCAAGGGCGCTGATGTCCGCTTCCTCCACTTGCAGCCGCAGGTCCCAGCTGTCCACACTGGCGATCTCAGCAAAGGTGTCGGCTGCTTGAAGAAAACTGCCGGTTTTTAAATGAACGTCTCGCGTCATGACAATGCCTGCCAGCGGGGCACGTAGCTCAGCGAGGGAGATTTCCAGGCGAAACCGTTTCTCCATCTCCGCTTGCGCTTGAGCTTCCAGGGTAGCCATGCGCGCGAGCGCTTCTTTGCCTTGGCCACGCTGGCGTGTGGCTTCGGCTTCAAGGCGTTTACGGGTTTGCACAGCCGCTTCCAGATCGCTTTGTAGGCGGCGGGTATCCAGGCGAGCGATGATTTGCCCTGGCGTGACTCGGTCGCCCTCATGCACGAGGACTTCCTCAATGCGTCCTGGTGCCTCTGCCGTGACGAGGGCACGCTTCAGTGGGAGTAGGGTGCAATCTGCCTCCACGCGCACCCGTAGGGGCCAGAGAGCTGCAATCCCAATGAGTAGCGTAAGAGCAAGCGTCTTCACCAGCCAGCGGCGTTTGCGCGTGGCAGAGACGTCCTGACGCCAGCGCCCGAGCTGGAGCAGACGCCGATGAAAAGGAATGGCCTGGTGCACCAACGCGGCTCTCAGCGACCGTCCGGTGAGATCCGCCAACCACTGAGCGAGCACCAGAGAGGGCGGACGGGACTCCACTGGAGCACCTGCTGAGCCGAAACTGTGGGGATCCGTACTCTCGCACAGCAGCGTGCCTAGGCGCACTCCCTCGGCACCATCCCGCAGCGGCACCAGCGCAGCGGATTGCATGGGCGTGTCTTGAAAATGGGTAACGTCATCGCTTGCAAGCACCACCCACGCGGTGTCGTGAAAATGACGCTGGGTAAAGGCCAGCATCTGACTGACGATGCGGCTACGCTTGTCCACCGACTCTTGGCCCGAGATGGCGATGATCCGCCAGCGGTCCCCCTCTTGTACTAAAAGGCTCACCCGGTTGATGCCCAGCATCTCCCGAGCATGGGCAGCGGCGAGGCGTCCTCCCATCTCTGCATCCAGCACCCCCGCGAGATCTGAAGCCATCTGGAGCAGCCGCTGCTGACGCTGGCTGAGAGCTCCCAACTCGCGCATCTGGCGGGAGCGCAAGCGTGGTCCGAGATCGGCAAGTAAAGCCTGCACCATGAGGGCGATCTCGGCGAGGCCCTTGGGATCACGCTGCGCAGGGAACCAGAGCTGCACACTGCCGAGCAGATCATCGCCACTGCGCAAAGGGGCACCAATGATGGCATGAGGACCTAGATTCACGAGGACCCCGGGCGTCACCGGACCTTGATCCGCTGGGCTCGGCATGAGCACCAGGGGCTGGGCAGAGAGGATGACCTCCGTAGCAGCACGTTGAGTTTGCTGACGTTGCTCGGTTTCAGGTGCACCGGCTGCGGGTTCCAATTCCGCAGCGGCAGCCAGGCGGAGACTGAGATCTTGGCCGCGGCGTTGAGCGACGAGCCAAACCGCGCCCCCCAGAGCATCAGTGGCTTGTACCAATTGATGCAAGATGGCGCGGTGTAAATCCGCTTCATCCGCCGTCTGTCCCGCCAGGCGTGCAAGCTCTGTTGAGAGAGCTTTCAGGGCTTGTTGGCGATCAGAGCGGGGCGGGGTAGTCATGCGGGCAGGCTATTTCTCCGTCTTCACAGCCTGCGGCTGCTGGCGGCTGCGATCAATGCGAATGCCTTGACGCTCGAGCAAAATGCCGCTGATGAGGGCCAGCTGCGTGGCCGCCTTGTTATAGTCGGCCAAGGCTGCAATGCGGCGCGTGCTGGCATCGGCGAGGTCATTGCGTGCTTTGAGTACGTCGAACGTGCGTGCTAGTCCCTCGCCTAACCGTTTTTGCTCCGTCTCCAGCAGGCGTTGGCTCAAGCGCATGGATTCTTTGGTGGTGTCTAGACGTGCCCGCGCTGCCTTCACTTGAGCGATGACCGTATCCAGCTCCACAGACACGTTGAGTTCGGACCTCGCGATATTTAGGATCGCCTGCTGCTGGCGATGCTCGGCCACGGCATTGCTAGATCGAGCCGTTCGATTGCCAAGCGGGATGCTAAGCTGGAAGCCTACCTGGGTATCATAGCCCTGACGGTCGAAGGCTTCTTGAAAGGCTCCGCTGCGGTCTCCGCTCAGGCCGTTGGCGGAGAGCGTGGCCTGGAGGTCCAGGCGCGGGAGCAATTGATTGCGTGTGTATTTCACCACGATGGCCTGCTTTTCAGCTTCCTCGATGGCGGCACGATGATCGGGGCGGCGCGCCAAAGCGGTTTGCAAAAGCTGTTGGCGATCCGTGCGAGGGGAGATGATGGGCAGCGCGTCCCGTGGTAAAAAGATGAGGCCAGCCCCTTCCTCCAGGGAGCCAAGGATCTGGCTTTTTAAGCGGCGCTGTTTCTCTACGGCAAAGCTCATGGCCGCAATGACTTCCTCGCGCGCGACCGCGACCGCGACCTCTGCCTCTTGCACCTCGGCTGGAGAGAGCACTCCGGCCTCCAGTCGTTTTTGATTTTCGCGAACCAACTGTTGAGCAAAGAGAACGACCTCTCGTTTCACCTCCAGATTCTCCATGGCAAAGATTAGATCGTAATAGTCCAACATCACCTCAGCGATGCTGCGCTGTAGCCGTGCCTCCCATTGACTGTCGGCAATGGCTTCGTTGCGGCGGCTGATGCGCACTTCAGCGAGATTCACGCTTGGGCCAAAGTCACGTAGCAGCGGTTGGGTGAGTGTCACTCCGACGGCCGCACCATACTCGGGATAAAAAATGGCAGGCGGACGCTGACGGTTCAGATCATTGCGAAATTCACCCAAGCTGGCAAAGAGCCTGTATTGGGTTCCTAGAGGCAGCCGACCCTCAAGGCCCGTTTGAGTGAGGAAGCTCTGTTGCTTGAACATATTGGGCTCATCCAACGGCACCAGAAAGCCGCCCGTCTGCACATACTCCAGAGCATTTTGCGGGAGGTTGGATTCTCTCCAGGTGGAACTGAGAAAGTAAGACGGCTCAAACTTTCCCCAGGCTCCTTGAGTTTGGGCCTCAGCAATCGCCCAGTTCAGCCACTCGATGCGCACATCCAGGCTTTTTTCCAGCACTCGGTGCAGAGCCTCCTCCATCGTGAGATAGCTCGGTTGCAGTCCCAGCGTCTCCTCAAACGTCTGAGCCCGCAAACCCGACACAATCAGGCAAGGCAGGAGAGCGAGAATGAAGAGCAAGCGTGGCACCTCCCCACAGTGAGCCAGGGTGGTGGCTTTGCAAGCTTGGGGGGAGGTGCTCTCCGCAGGATGACACACACACGCACGCGGATTCAGCATGTCTTTGGTGATTGACGGATGGAGCGCGTTTCGTTTGGAATGAGCTTCGGTTTCATCCGCTCCCTTCTTTATGAGACATCCTTTTTTCTCCCTTTTCAGCATCTTGGCTTTGAGCAGCACGGCTTTGGCTGACGTGGCTTATGAGTTCGCCCCCAATTTTATCACGCCACCGGCAGGCAAGGAAACCATCGGCAATGGTCACGGTGAGATTGCTTGCGACAGTGCGGGCAACTTCTATGTGAGCGTCCAAGGACCCGAAAATAAGGACGCAGGTGTGCAAGTCTATGGTCCGGATGGCAAGTTCATCAAGGCACTGCCTCTCCCCAACTCTCTGCATGGTTTTGTGATTCGTGAGGATGAAGGCCACGAATACCTCTTCGGCGCAGTGCTGGGTGAGGCGCGTGTGATCAAGGCCAAGCTCGATAGCAGCATCGTGATGGAGATCCCCACCAGCGCTTTTCCCGCCGATAAAGCGGGCCCGAAAGGCCTGAAGCTGACCAACTGTGACGTGGCTCCGAATGGCGACATCTACGTGGTGGATGGCTATGGCATTGATTGGATCTTCGTCTTTGATCGAGCCGGCAAGTTCAAGAAAGTCTTCGGAGGCCGAGGCGAGCCCCTGAAGCTGAGCAACACGCACAAGATCTTCATTGATCGTCGCTATGAACCCGCCCGCATCTTAGCCTGCGACCGTGGCAACAACCGCATCCTGCACCTGGACTTGGAGGGCAATCTGATCAGCGTTTATGCCGAAGAAGGTCTGCGTCGTCCGAGCAGCGCTTCCTTCCATGGTGACCTCGTTTGCATCGCGGAGATCGCAGGTCGGGTGAGCGTGTGGGATAAGGAAGGCAAGCAGGTAGCCTCCCTCGGGGTCAATGACACCGCTGGCCAGACCAATACCCCCAAGGTGGAGCCCAAGGATTGGCAGCAGGGCACCGTCACCTCCCCCCACGGCATTACCTTTGACAACGCAGGCAACATTCTGGAGACAGAATGGAATCTCTTCGGTCGCGTGCTGCGCTGGAATAAGAAATGATCCCGACGCGCGATAGAACTCATTCATCCATAGGGGGGACCATCACGTTCCCCCGGTTTGTTTGGCGAGCACACCCAACAAGGTGGACGTTGGCGTTCACCCTCTGCCTCCTTTCTTTTTTAGGGGCTAACCATCTGCACGCACACGCCTGCGAGTTTCTCCTGGCTAAACTGGAGGTTCAACCCGAGCGCGTGACCCTGGAGATCACCGCTGACTATGGTGGCAATCCGCTGATTCCGGATGAAGCGGCGGCTCGTGAAGCGGTGCTGAATTCCTTTCACGTTTATCTCGGGGGGCAGACACAGCGACTTGAGGAATTGGAGCCCTTAAGGTTTGAAACTCGCATGGAATGGGACCCCACGGCACCGACAGCCATGGCTCCACCACCCGAAGGGCAGACTCACCAATTACTCACGGGCATCTGGAAATGGCGCCCCCATACGGATCACATCGTGCTGGGCGTGCCGGAGAAAAATCCCCTGGATGTCTTGCTCTGGACTCAGAATGAAAAGCTGCCCGGCAAAGAAGCGAAGTGGATGCTTCTGATCGAGGGTGAAAAGACGCCCGAAATCGTGATCTGGCCACCCGTCCCACGCCCACCAGTTCATCCAGGCAGACAGATCTTGAGTTCGTTGATATGGGCCATGGGTCTCCTATGGTTGATCCGCCATGGCCGGGCTCAACGCTCAAAGCTCGCATAACGAAATTCACAGATTTTCGATGCTCGCCCGCATGATCCATGTGTAGGGTGGCTCATGGCTGTTTCCATCACTGTCGATTACCTCGGTGGCCTGCGTTGCCAAGCCACGCATGGTCCTTCCCAGACTCAAATCATCACCGATGCCCCCGTGGATAACCACGGCAAAGGCGAATCCTTTTCTCCCACGGATCTCGTGGCCACAGCTCTGGCGGCTTGTATGGCGACGGTGATGAACATTAAGGCCCAGCAAAAAGGCTATGACATCACAGGCATGAAGGTGAGCGTGGAGAAGCACATGAGCGCTGACTCCCCGCGTCGCATCGTGCAACTTCCGATTACGATCGAGATCCCTCTGCCTGAGGACCATCCTGACCGCAAAGTGCTGGAAGCCACCGCACTTGCCTGCCCCGTTCATCAGAGCCTGCACCCTGATATCGAGAAGCCCGTGACGTTTGTGTGGAACGGTTAAGATAGCTTAATAATGCCTTTTTATATCTCCCATCCTCACATCATGATGCGTTGATGGGAGATTGACGGCACCCGGCTTGGGGGTAGGTTCAGGCTATGCCTGCCCGTCCCAATGTCCGTTCCGAACTCGAAGCCGCTATGCGTCAACGCATCCTGGTCATTGATGGGGCCATGGGGACGACGATTCGCGGGTATGGTCTGAAGGAGGCGGATGCTCGTGGGGATCGCTTTTTGAAGAATGAGAAGGACCTGCTGAACAATGGCGACATCCTCTCGTTGACTCGCCCGGACGTCATCGAGGACATCCACCGTCGCTTCTTGGAGGCCGGTGCGGATATCATCGAGACGAACACCTTCTCAGGGACCAGCATCGCTCAGGCGGAGTTCTTCAAAGAAGTGCCGGAGGGCATGCGCAAAGATCCGGCGTTTTTCCAGACGGTTTTGGAGGATAAGTTCCTCAATGACCTCGCCTGGGAGATCAACTTTAAGTCTGCCGAGCAATGCCGCAAATGGGCCGATATCGTCGGTGAGCAGACGGGGCGTAAGCGCTACGTCGCCGGGGCTATTGGGCCCCTCACGGTCTCACTGTCGCAGTTTCCCGATCTCACGGACCTGAGCTTCCGTTACGTGACCTTTGATCAGGTCAAGCAGGCGTATAAACACCAGATCCGGGCGCTGATTGCCGGTGGTGTGGATACCCTGCTGGTGGAAACCATTTTCGATTCCCTAAATGCCAAGACCGCTCTGGTGGCGATTCGCGAGGTGTTTGAAGAGGATAAGGTTGAACTGCCGGTGCAAATCAGCGCGGCGGTGGGCCCAGGCGGTGAGACGATGATCTCAGGTCAGGTGACCGAGGCTTATCTGAACGCCATGCGTCATGTCAACCCGCTGTCCATCGGTCTGAACTGCTCGTTAGGCCCAGATAAAATGCGTCCTTTCCTGGCGGAACTTTCGTCGAAGGCGGATTGCTTTGTTTCGGCCTATCCCAACGCGGGGATGCCTAATCCGTTGGCCCCAACTGGCTTTGACCTGCTGCCGCCAGACATGGCCAACTTTGCCAAGGATTTCGGCGGTAGTGGCTTCGTCAATATCATGGGCGGCTGCTGTGGCAATACACCGGAGCACATCGCGGCGATTGCTAAAGCCGTGGAAGGTTTGGCCCCACGTGAGGTGCCAGCAGATCCGCATACCATGCGCCTCAGCGGTTCCCAGCCGTTCGTGCTGAATACGGGCGATGCCAATGTGCGTCCGCCTTACCTGATGATCGGCGAACGCACCAACGTGGCGGGCTCGCCCAAGTTCGCCAAGCTCATCAAGGAAGGCAAGCTGGAGGAAGGTGTGGCCATCGCCCGTCAGCAGGTGGAGAGCGGTGCCAATGTGATCGACGTCTGCATGGACGAAGGCCTCATCGATGGCGTGGCCATGATGACGAAGTTTTTGATCCTCCTGCAAACCGAGCCCGAGGTGAACAAGGTGCCGATCATGGTGGACTCCTCCAAGTGGGAGATCATCGAGGCCGGTCTCAAGTGCTTGCAAGGCAAGGGCATCGTGAACTCCATCTCTCTGAAGGAAGGGGAGGCGAAGTTCAAGGAATATGCCGTTAAGATCAAACAATACGGTGCCGCAACTGTGGTCATGGCTTTTGATGAACAAGGCCAGGCAGCGACCTTCGACGACAAGATTCGTATTTGCGAACGTGCTTATCGCATCCTCGTGGACGAGGTCGGTTTCCCTCCCGAAGACATCATTTTCGACCCCAACATCCTCACAGTCGCTACCGGGATCGAGGAGCACAACAACTACGCCCTCGACTTCATCAACGCCACGCGTTGGATTAAGGAGAACCTGCCGCATGCTAAGGTCAGTGGTGGGGTGAGTAACGTCAGCTTCAGCTTCCGCGGTAACAACAAGGTGCGTGAGGCCATGCACAGCGTGTTCCTGTACCATGCCATTAAGGCAGGCATGGACATGGGCATCGTGAATGCAGGCATGCTGGAGGTCTATGAAGAGATCCCGCAAGAGATGCTGGTGAAGGTGGAGGATGTGATCCTGAACCGCCGTCCCGACGCCACCGAGATCCTGGTGGACTACGCCGAGCAGTTCAAAGGGCAGGCGGGCAGCGCGAAGAAAGCGGAGATCGACATGAGCTGGCGCGAAGCCAGCGTGGAGAAGCGCTTGGAGCATGCTTTGCTCAAGGGCATCACGGATTTTATCAATGAAGACACGGCTGAAGCGCTCGCTAAGCTCGGGCGTCCTCTCGCCGTGATCGAAGGCCCGCTCATGGATGGCATGAGCGTGGTGGGGGACCTCTTCGGTGCTGGTAAAATGTTCCTTCCTCAGGTGGTGAAAAGCGCCCGCGTGATGAAGCAGAGCGTGGCTTATCTCCAGCCTTACATGGAGGAGGAAAAGAACGCGAATCCGAACCAGCGTAGTGCCGGCAAGATCGTGCTCGCCACGGTGAAGGGTGACGTGCATGACATCGGCAAAAACATCGTCGGTATCGTGCTGGCCTGTAACGGATTTGAAGTGACTGACATGGGCGTGATGGTGCCCTGCGAGAAGATTTTGGACAAAGCCAAGGAAGTCGGTGCAGACGTCATCGGGCTCAGCGGTTTGATCACGCCTTCTCTGGATGAAATGGTGCATGTGGCCAGCGAAATGGAGCGTCTTGGGTTTACCCAACCACTGCTCATCGGCGGAGCCACCACCAGCGCCGCCCACACAGCCATCAAGATCGCGCCAAAATACAGCGGTAGCATCGTGCATGTGCTGGATGCCTCCCGCAGCGTGCCGGTGACAACCTCTCTCCTGAGTGAAGACCAGAAAGACGGTTTCGTGAAGCAGAACGAAGCTCGTCACGCCAGGCTGCGTGAGGAATACGGCAAGAAGAAGGATCGTGAATTACTCAGCTTGGCGGAGTCCCGCGAGAAAGGATTCCTCTGCGACTGGAACACTCAAGAGATCGCGACACCAAGCTTCACGGGGACGAAAGTTTACGAGGGTCCTGATCTCATCCCCACTCTGCGCGCTTTCATTGACTGGTCCCCCTTCTTTCATTCCTGGGAGCTGCGTGGCCGCTGGCTACCTGATGAAGGTCGTTTCAATTCCGCCCATGAAGACGCGGAGATGAAAGTGAAGGCGGAAGCGGAGGCGCTGAAGCTTTACAATGATGCTCAGGCTCTGCTGGATCGCATCGTGGCGGAGAAGCGCTTCACGGCTCGTGGCGTGATCGGGTTCTTCCCCGCCAACAGCATTGGGGATGACATTGAGGTTTATCCCGATGACAGCCGTAGCGCGGTGAAGACCGTCTTCCACACGCTGCGTCAGCAAGTGATCAAGAAGGACAAGCCTAACTTTGCGTTAAGCGATTACGTCGCCCCGAAAGCCAGTGGCCGTGCGGATTACATCGGCGGATTTGCCGTGGGTATCCATGGAGCCGATGAGTTCGCCAAGGAATTCGACGCCGCGCATGATCCTTATCATGGCATTCTGACGAAGGCAGTGGCCGACCGGTTGGCGGAAGCTTGTGCTGAATATTTACACCAGCAGGCACGTTTTGCTTGGGGTTATGAAAAGCCCGGCGATCTGACGACTGAGGAGATGGTGAAGGAAAAGTATCGCGGTATTCGTCCAGCACCGGGTTATCCCGCGCAGCCTGACCACACGGAGAAACCGATCCTGTTCGATCTCCTGAATGCCACAGCCCAAACCGGCGTTGAACTCACCGAGAGCATGGCCATGCATCCCGGCAGCGCGGTCAGCGGCCTGTATTTCAGCCACCCTGAGGCCCATTACTTCGGCATCAGTGTGATCGGTAAAGACCAGATCGAAGACTATGCTTCCCGTAAAGGCATGAGCGTGGAGCAGGTGGAAAAATGGCTCGGCCCTTGGTTGGGTTATTGAGTCCAGTTCATCCAGCATCCTAACCGCCTATCGAGGGGATATGTCGAATATTCGCAGCTTATCTAAGCAGACAAAGGGGGCTCATGCGTCGGATAAACAAACCAGACGGGTTTAAAACCGCACATCAGTGCTCTGATTAAGTGTCAAGAATAATGCTTGCATTGCTCCGACACATCGACGACTCCTGCCGAGCGTCCACCTGTTTGAAGGGTTAGGTCCAGAAGTTCACAGGTGAAGGTGTCGTCGGTGAGGGTTCTGGCTAATCAGATTCAGTGAACTCTCAGTTAATTAAAGAAATGAATACGAAAATGTATGTGGGGAACCTCCCCTTCAGCGCCACCGATGTAGATGTGCGTGATCTCTTCGCCCAATACGGCGGCGTGACGGATGTGTTCCTTCCGATGGACCGCGAGAGCGGCCGGCCACGTGGCTTTGCTTTTGTCACGATGGACACACCAGAAGCCATGACAGCGGCTATTACGAACCTGCACGGAAAAGACTTCAATGGCCGTTCCCTGACAGTCAATGAAGCTCGTCCTAAAGAAGAGCGCCCGGCCTTTGGTGGCGGCGGCGGCGGCGGTGGCCGTGGCGGCTTTGGTGGCGGCGGCGGCGGTGGCCGTGGCGGCTACGGTGGTGGTGGTGGCGGCGGCGGTGGCCGTGGCGGCTACGGTGGTGGCGGTGGCGGCGGTGGCCGTGGCGGCAAGAGCTGGGATCGCGACCGCAGCCGTAAAGGCGGCGACGAAGGCGATGAGCGTTGGTAATCAACGACGGCTGAGCCCGAATTAATTCTTTTTAGAAAGGCGATATCCTCACTGGATATCGCCTTTTTTATTCTGGAAATGAAATTGGGTGGCACTCTGTGCAAAAAGAAAAACACGGACCCATGGGAGCGATCCGTGTTTTTAAAGAAGACTGACGCAGGTCTCTTACCAACTGTTTCCTAGCCCCCAGCGACCCGCAAGGGACAGCAGTTCGGGGCGCATCGGCCATTCATCGGGGCGTGGCTCTTGGCCTTCATGACGCTGGCTGGCACCTTTCAGCATCATGCAGCCGGTGTTGTCACCGATTTGGCGGATCTCTTCGACTTCCTCAGGGCTCAGGATGTTTTCCACTGGCAGGGCAGCGAGTTCATCCAGCTTGCTTTCGATGCTTTTCGCTTCTTCACCGGCTTCCTGAATCAGGGTCGGCACGACACTTTTCACGGGTTCCTGTGCCAGATCCCACAGGCAGGCCAGTTGGATCATGGTGAGTCCGTGCTTGTCGGCAATGTGGCGGATTTTCTCCAGCTTCTCTCCGGCATGCTCCACCCAGCCTGCGGGGCGGAAGCTGCGGTGGTCGCCATCGCGGAATTTGTGACCGGGTTTGACGTCATCGTGAAAGATACCTCCGTAATCCACCACGCGGGTGAGGATATCCACGCCATGCTTTTTAGCGGCAGGGAGCACGTGCTGGCCTGGCCAGGGCTCTAGAGGATTGAGGATAATCATGGCCCAATCCACAAGATCTCCGAAGCGCTCGAAGCAATCGATCATATCGAGTGTGAAGCCATTGGCGGGACCAGGGGCGATGCCTAGGCGATCCGCGAGGCCTTTGTCTTTGAGCGCAGCCATGGCCTTCCAGACATCTTCGCTGGTGTAACCGATGGTGTCGGGGTTGTGAAGCATGAGGCAGTCGAACTTACTCGCCTGGCAGCGTTTCAGAGACTCTTCAGTCGCCATGGTGAGGTAGCTCTCATATTGCTCGGGTTTGTGCAGACCGGCGTCCGTGAAGCGAGGGTAGCCCTTGGCCCCAGAGCGAAGGCCGGTGTAGAAATCATGACCGACTATGCCGACGAGGCAATATTCGTCACGGGGCAGGCACTGTAGAGCCTGACCGAGCATGGAGTCCGCACGGCCTGCACCATAGACATCGGCGGTGACGAAGGTTCGCACGCCCTTGTCGAAGGCGCGGCGGATCATGGCGATGTAGCGGTCATCGTCCAGCATCTCGCCGAAATGCATGTATTTGCCACCACTCCAGGTGCCGTAGGCTGTGCGTGTGAGGTTCATAAAAGTGGATCAGAGGTTGGGACCAGTTGTGAAAAAAGAAAGCGCGGAAGCGCCGGAAAGGGGGAAGTCCCACAAGAAAGCGTTCTGGCCTTTGGTCAAGAGGCGAGCAAGGGGAGTCGGCTAATCCGCAGGATAAGGGGAGTTTTGGGTGAAAGAAAGGCGACGCTTCTCTCGCGGCTTCTCCTGTTAGGCGTAGAAAATGCAAAAGGCAGGTTCTTGCGAACCTGCCTTTCAAACATCATTGGCGATGATGCCAACAATCAAAATTAGATCAGACCAGCGGCCTTCAGCGTCTTGTAAGCGCCGTTCTTGTCCAGGGTCTTGAGAGCGCGAGCGGTCAGCTTGACGCTCACCCACTGATTCAGCTCAGGCACGAAGATGCGCTTCTGACGCAGGTTCGGGAAAATAACGCGCTTCACACGCTTGGTGATGTGTTTACCGATACCACCTTCCTTCTTAGCTTTACCGCTGCGATGGATGTGATGGCCGCGTGTAACGCCGACTCCGGTGATTTGACAGACTTTAGCCATGTGAGTGCTCCTGGAAAAAAATTGGGGCGCGATAGTAGCCGAGGACGCGGGCGCGTCAACCCCGGAACGCATCTTTTTGCGCCGGAAGGGTTAATAAGAGAAGATTTCGCCGTCTTTGAAGAATCGTTTCAACTCGATGGCCGCTGCTTCCGGGGAATCCGAAGCGTGAACGACATTGGTCATTTTGTCGGAGCCGAAATCACCACGGATGGTGCCTTTAGGAGCTGCCTTGGAGTCCGTTGGGCCGAGCAGGTCGCGGACGTGGGAGATGACGTTTTCGCCACCCAGAGCCACGGCGATGACAGGCTTGCTCTTCATGAAACCAGCCACTTCAGGGAAGAAAGGCTTGTCGGCGATGTGGGAGTAGTGATCTTTCAGGATCTCGTCGGTGAGCTGGATCATCTTGATGCCGCGCACACGGAAGCCCTCGGCCTCCAGACGCTTCAGGACTTCGCCATTCAGACCTTGGGCGACGCAGTCGGGCTTGAGCAGGAGGAGGGATGTTTCTTGGGCCATAGGAGGGTTTTGGAAAAGGGCGGGGAAGTTGCGGGCGGTCTCATCCAGAGTCAAGTGGGGAAAACTCCAGAGGGGGTGTCCTTTTTTCTGACGATGGGCTTGATCGGCTTGGTTGGGTGCCTTGGGAAGAGGGGAATCCCGCACTTTTTCTGTGACAACATCGTCTCTGGCCATTTCCCTGCTGTGAGGGTTGGTGACGTGTCGTCATCAGCCGAATGTCCCAGGCGCTGCGCCCTGTCCTGTTGTGCCTCTTTTTCTCCTATCGGACGGGCTGATGTGGTCCCAGGATGCCGCTGACAAGCGCCTATCTGTACAGAGAATAATCTGAGTCACCTGGGCATAAGCGAGTGGAGTTGAGCCAGTAAAGCCCGTGCTTGATCCAGCTCATTCACCTCCTATAAGCAGTGCAACCTCAGCACCTGCTCTCGGAGTGCTGTCTCTGGATTCATGTCCCACAGACGCCGGGACTGCTGCTCGAAGTAAGTCGCTGCCTCCGCACGCTTCTTTTCCAATACGTAGGTGGTGCCAATCCCAGTCAATCAGGTGAAGTTCATTGATTTCGCGTCTTTGACTGGAGAGACCGAAGCGCTGGCCAATCTTGCCGGCCCAACGAGGCAAAAGAGGCTGATGGAGCTCTTGCAGGAAAATTCGTACATCTAAGCTGGCCTGCCAATAACGCGGGGCTCATCGGCGTGAATCTAGCTCAGGAGCTGATGAAGCAGACGGACCCCGGCTTGATCGAACGGGACGGCCAGCGGCATGCCTTTGAACCGGATCACGGAAGAGACCGTCAAGCTCATCAGTAACATGCCGCCGGGTGTTCAATTCGGCATCATCCAGTTCCTGCGTAACTTCAAGCCTTTCAAAACGGAATTGGTGCTCATGCCGCCGGCCAATCGTGATCTGGCCAAGCAGTGGATCGACACGGAATGGAATAAAAGCGGCCAGATGGCACGTGGACAGGCTGGGGCTTTTAGCCCCAATCCCAACGGGGTGGTTTGTGGGCTCGATGCGGCATTTGCCATGAAGCCGGACGTGGTCTTCCTGATCTCCGATGGTCAATTCGAACAGATCTATCTTCAAGGAGGCCGCATCACCAATGAGGTTTTAGAAGACAAAATGAAGGAGTTGCAGTTGGCTCAACCTGAGAAGGTGTCCGTGCACTTCGTCGGCTTACAAATGAAGGCGGATGATAAAGGTGCTTGGGAGCGTCTGGTGCGCCGCACCGAGGGCGATTGCGGGAGATTCGCTGAACGAGCTGATTACCCTCACTTCCAGCTCATGCAGCGGAACGGGTGGTCATCGATCAGATTCCCCTGCACGCCTTGCAGCTTGTTATCGTGATAAAACTGCACGCCGACATAATAATAAACCGGGATGATAGCTGCTCCATCACGGATGAGCGTCTTCTCGGCTTGCTGAAAGGTTGTGTTGCGTTGTTGGACATCGGGATCACTGGCCGCTTCGGCAATCAGTCGATCGTAATCCTGGTTAGACCAACCGGTGCGATTGTTGCCGCTGCCAGTGATGAACATGTCGAGGAAGGTGCTGGGGTCATTGTAATCTCCCACCCAACTGGAACGGCAGAGATGATAGTCCAGTTCACGCATGGATTTCAGCCAGACTTTTTGCTCCTGCTTGGTGAGGTTCACCGTCACGCCTAGGGTCTCCTGCCACATGGATTGCAGCTCGATGGCAATGTTCCTTTCCACCGGAAGTGGGATGTAAAGATACTCCACGCGAGGGAATCCTTTGCCATTTGGAAAACCTGCCTCGGCCAGGAGTTGGCGGGCTCGCTCGGGATTGTAATCGAGTCCTTCCGGTGGCTGGTAGTTTTGCCCTGTCCCCGGAGGGGTGAGACCCCAGGCGGGTGTTTCGCCGAGTTGGGTGATCTTTTCGACAATGCGCTTCTTATCCACCGCCAGCGCGAAGGCCTGACGCATACGCGCATCGGTGAAGGGCTCACGTGTGACATTGATGCGGATGAACCATGTGCCTAGGAAGGGACCGGTGTGGAACCACGGCTGCTGCTTCAGCTTTTGAGTCAGCGTGGGGGGCACCATGCCTTTGTCCATCATCAGGTCGCATTGCCCCGTGTGAAAGTAACTCAGGGCGGTATTGGCATCCTGCACCGGTTTGATTTCCACGGTGGCCATCTTCACATGGGAGGCATCCCAATAGGAGGGGTTTTTGCGCAGCCGAATGTGGTCGTCCAGCCGCCAATCTTCCAGGAGATAAGCGCCGTTGGTCACGATGTTGGCGGGTTTGATCCATGAACTGCCGTGTTTTTCAATCGTGGCGACAGGCACGGGAGCGAGCGTGAGGAAGGCGGAGAGATCCACGAAGTAGGGGATGGGATTCTCCAGCGTGACCTGAAGCGTCTGATTATTTACGACCTTCACCCCCACCTCAGAGAAGGGGATCTTGCCCTCGCTGAAATCCTTTCCACCTCGGATCACATGCAT
The DNA here is from genome assembly GCF_900167535.1 of Prosthecobacter debontii. Classification (NCBI taxonomy): domain Bacteria; kingdom Pseudomonadati; phylum Verrucomicrobiota; class Verrucomicrobiia; order Verrucomicrobiales; family Verrucomicrobiaceae; genus Prosthecobacter; species Prosthecobacter debontii. The sequence goes on along the minus strand of NZ_FUYE01000002.1, from coordinate 187,907 downwards.
GAGACTGGCGTAATCTGCCCCCGTGGAGGGATCGAGCGCCCGTTGCCAGGAAGCGGCGAAATCCTGGGCTGTCACCGGTTTGCCATCGCTCCAGGTTGTGCCCTGACGCAGGTGGAAGGTGTAGGTTTTGCGATCTTCAGAAACTTCCCATCGCTCGGCCATGCCCGGCTCAGGTCGGCCTGCCTGATTGACCCGGCAGAGGCCCTCAAACAAGGCTGAGGAAAGGCGCATGGAAACCTGATCCGTCACCAGGGCTGGGTCTAGTGTCTCAGGCTCGGCGCTTTGGATGAAAACGAGATCCGCGCGGTCCCGCTCAGGTGCGCATGCACTGAGGAGCATGAGGCAGGTGGCTAGGAGCGGACGGAGAAAAAGGCGCATCGTCCGCAGAGTGCATCGGACTCGCTGCGGGTGCAAGAGATGCAAATCATGGCAACATCGGGTTTTATCGGACGTTTCCAGCGGCCCATGAAAGTCCCAGCCCTCCTCTTCCTGGCCCTGGCCTCCATCGCCAGTGCTGCTGATCTACCTTTGCTCGCCATTCCAGGTGAGGTCATCTACCAAAGCAAACTCGACACCGCTCCTGCTGCCCCTTGGAAAGCCGCTAAAGGCCAGTGGGAACTCAAGGATGGCGTGATGCGCGGTTCAGAGTTGGAAGCCGATAAACACGGCGCGGTCACCCGCCTGCCTAACAAACTGAATGATTTCGTCATCGAATATGAATTCAAGTTTGAGGGTGCCCGCACGACCAGCCTGTCCATCAATGCTGTGAAAGATCACATGGCCCGCATCAACATCACGCCCAAAAGCGTGACCGTGCAGCGCGACGACAACGATCATGAAGGTCCCGATAAAGCGGTGGTCTTCGCCCGCTTGCCTGCGGAACTGAGTCCCGGCACCTGGCACAAAGTGCGCCTGGAGATGGTGGGCGACACCATGCTGGGTCAAGTGGACGACTTGACCGCCTGGGGCAGTGACGCCCTCTTCAAGACGGATAAAATGAACCCAGGCTTCACTGTCGCAGGTCAGTCGGTGGATTTCCGTAACCTGACCATCCGTGCCGCCACCCTGAACCCCGAATGGGACTCCGTGAAAGCCGCCCTGCCTAAACCCGGTGAGAAAGTGGCTCCTGCCGCTGCGCCTGCAAAGGGCAATGCCAAAGGCAAGGGTAAGAAGAAAAAGAAGGCGGAGTAAACCACTTCAAGTCTGAGCGAGGCGTCCGTTTCCATCTTCCGGTTTTACCACGCCCATCTCTGGCTTCCATGCTGGAGGTGGGCTTTTGACTTTGCAGGCTCTGAACTCTGCGGCATGAGTTGAGGCCATCACGGATGTCGTTTCCTCTGCCAGCCTTGAACCAGATCCCGCCGGAGCTTGTCGCTTTGACCGACTACGAGCCGCTGGCGCGGGAGCACTTGGGTGAGCAAGCCTGGGCTTATTTTTCGGGTGGTGCCGGAGATGAGGTGACCATTCGCGAGAACCGCCAGGCCTTCGATAAACTGAAGCTGCTGCCGCGCGTGCTACGCGACATGAAAGGCGGCGGCACTCAAACGACCTTGCTGGGGCAGGTGCATGACTATCCGATTTTGCTAGCCCCGATTGCCTATCATAAGATGGCGCATCGAGAGGGTGAGTTGGCGACAGTTTTGGGCGCTTCTGCTATGAAGGCTGGTATGGTGGTGAGCACACGGGCTTCCGTGCCCATTGAAGACATTGCGCGATCCGCCGAGACACACCTTTGGTTTCAGCTCTACATTCAGCCTGACAGAGCGTTTACACGAGATCTGGTGCAGCGCGCTGAGACGGCAGGTTATCAAGCCCTGGTGTTGACGGTTGATGCGCCGCTGAATGGCATTCGCAATCGCTTACAGCGTGCGCAGTTCCGCATGCCGCCGGGTGTGGAGGCCGTGAATCTGAAAGGCATGAAGGGTCCAGATCTCCGCCCGAAACAAGCGGGAGAAAATGTGGCCTTTGGTTCTTTCCTCAATGACGCGCCGACCTGGGAGGACCTCGCTTGGCTGCGATCCATTACAAGCCTGCCGATCCTCCTGAAGGGCGTGCTTTCTGCTGAGGATGCGCTTCTAGCACTGGAGCATGGTGTGGCGGGTATCATCGTCTCGAACCACGGAGGACGGGTGCTGGATACGGCTCCTGCGACCATTGATATTTTGCCGGAGATCAGTGCAGCCGTGGCAGGTCGTGTGCCTTTGCTTTTGGATGGTGGTATTCGCCGTGGCACGGATGTTTTGAAAGCCATCGCTCTAGGCGCAAGTGCAGTGCTCATTGGTCGCCCTTACATTTACGGGCTGAGTGTGGCAGGTGCCGTGGGTGTAGCGCATGTGCTGAACATCCTGCGCGCCGAATTTGAAGTGGCCATGGGGCTGACGGGCTGCAAGACCGTGGCAGACATTTCACGTTCTGTGGTGTGGCCACGTTAAGCCCTTGGACCGTATTTAATCCTCACTCATGAAACCTTTTTTTGCTCTCTCTCTGGGACTGCTATTGGCGGCTTGCAAACCTGCGACGGAAACTCCGGTCAACGCGGGTAAGACCTCTGCAAAGCCTCAGGTCTATGTCGCCAATTACCCACTCAAGTATTTTGCCGAGCGGATCGGTGGTGATGAGGTGGACGTTCATTTCCCAGCACCCGCGGATGAAGATCCTGCCTTCTGGCAACCCGACGATGAAACCATAGCGAAATTCCAAGCCGCGGATCTCATCCTGATGAATGGAGCCAGCTACTCCAAATGGGTTGATAACACGACTCTACCGGATGAAAAGGTGGTGAATTCCTCCAGCGAGTTTTCCAAAGATTTCATTGAGGTTAAAGATGCAGTGACTCATAGCCATGGCCCTGGCGGTGAGCACAGCCACAGCGGCACGGCGTTCACCACTTGGCTAGATATGCAGCAGGCCATCCTGCAGGCCAAAGAAGTCGCCACCGCTTTACAGGCACTCGTGCCGACAGGGAAGGGAGACGAGATCTCTCAGCGCTTTGCAGCGTTGAAAAAAGACTTGGAGACTTTGGATCAAAGATTGTTAGCGGTAGGTAAGCGCATTGCGAAAGCACCATTAATGGCTTCTCACCCCGTGTATCAATACCTGGCCCGACGCTATGACCTCAACCTTCAGGCCGTGCTCTGGGAGCCGGAGACGGTGCCCGATGGGCAAGCACTGGAAGGCCTTCAAAAGATCCTCGCTACCCATCCCGCTCAGTGGATGATCTGGGAAGGTGAGCCTAACCAAGAGAGTGTGGCTAAGATCCAGGCGCTGGGGCTGAAAAGTCTCGTCTTTGCTCCCTGTGGGAACGTTCCTGAAAAGAGCGATTTCTTGAGCGTTATGCAGGCGAATGTGGAGGCCTTGGAGAAGGCCTTTCCCTAGCTCTAGGTATTCTTAAGGATCAAAAGCTCCAACAAGAGATCGCCGAATAAAAAAAGTTTTGAAATGGAGTTGACGTTTCTCAAAGAGATGTCAAACTCAGCACAACTTCACCCACGCCTTCCATGAACCCGATACACACCACCTCCGACTACTTGGCGATCCTGCCAGGATCATTGGAGCGGGGGTATTGTGCCATCGAGACGAAAGGCTTCATGGTCCCCACCCATCCTGAGGGCGGTTGGAGTTTTAACCGACTCAAGGAGGTTTACGAGCAGCGCGGTTAGACCGCAGGTTTTATTCCATAGAACCAGGCTTTCCAGCCCTGCTCGCCCACTGAAGGCAGCAGGGCTTTTTGTTTTTCGATTCGATTTCAGTTCCTTGTCGGATCCTGATCCACTTTAACCCAGGAGATTTTCAGACCTACCCCGACCTATTCCCATAGAGAGCGCATTGCAGGCTCTACCTTTTAAAGGAGGTGCCTGTCATGCCAACCAGCCAGCGGCTCCAGTGCTCATGCGCCGGGCATCGGAGTCGCCCTGACCCACGAGGTCTAGGCATGGATGCTCACGCATCAAAACATGCCTTTGTGAACGAGTAAGTATTCCTAAGCAATGATGCAGGAATAACGAGAGTCCACGCCCATTTTTAGACATCACGAAGAGGCTTTTTGGAAGGTGTGCCATAAACACCGAAACATCCGCCGTGAAATACCCTGCGGGTGCGACGCCAGCGATGAATGACTTCATCCCGTGCGTGGCAGCGGTGTTCGTTCTTTTCATGCGTGACGCGAGATGTGCCCATGCCCATCCGCGTCACGTTATGAAGGGTCGCAGCAACTCATCTCATCTCACATCTAGATCGTGGTTTGCTGCGACCCTTCAGTTTCATTTTCTTGCTTTTCGACATGAAGCGGCGGTGGCAGACCAGGAATGCGCAGGCCTCCAAAACCTGAAGATGTGGGGGCAGCACCCACCCGCCGTGCCATTTCATTTCGATCCACCAACGATCAATCATGGAGAGCGAGGCAGAACAGCAGAAGATCATCCGCCACATCCCTGGGAAACAGGATCGCCCATCGGAGGGGTGCTAGGCTCGGGTAGGCTGTCTCTGCCTCGCTCTTCGTGGCCATACTCATTGTTTGGGCCTGTCGTGTAGAAGGTTGCACAGTTGGCTTGCCGCTCCGGCGGCTGGGCAGTCAGTGCTCCGCACCCCATCGACTTTGCGCTATCGCGCATGGCGCTGCACCCAGCAGGTGACGGAGCGTTACCGTCCAGGTCCACCATTCATTTCCATGCCCGCAAGATGTAACAGACTTGCATAAGACGGTTCTAACGGTTGAGGTTCCAGGTGCAAATCCTGGCGCGGGTGCCATTTCAAAAGGAGCAGGTCCGGCATAGACGAGGAAACGGTCTTGAAAACCGCTGCGCCCACGAAGGCGTCCCGAGTGCGATTCTCGGGTGCTCCGCCAATACAACCACCCTCAGCAACTGCGGCCAAGAGTGGCCGCATTACTTTTCCTTCCCCTCCGTAGCTCAACAGTAGAGCACCCGGTTGATAACCGGAAGACCGTGGAGCGTCACCACGCGGAGGGACCACGCTGGATGGCTCAGACAGATGAGCGGCGGACTGAAGCTCCGCACAGGTTGGCACGCTACCAACTCCAGCGACCTTTTCAGCGGTCTTGATGTAACAGCCAGCATGTCTGTCTTCCAAACAGAGCGCGCCGGGGCAGCACCGGCAGACCGCACTCTTTCACAATGACGAATGATTGAATGTCGAATGACGAAGATGGCTATTGGGGCTCAATCTTCTGCTTGGCGCGCATTCGTCATTGAGCATTCGGCATTCCGACTTTTCGGCAACTCCCTTCGTAGTGTAACAGTAGCATTCCTCCCTGTGACGGAGACGGTGCCGGGGCAGCACCGGCCGAGGGAACCACTTTTCATTTTTGGCGTGCAAGACAAAGAGCCGAGTTGGTGGCCTGCAAAGCCACTTTACCCAGTGCAAGTCTGGGGCACGCGTCCATTTTCCACCGGATACGAGAGAGCCAGCGAACTCGCTTGTTTTGGAGACAAGAGGCGCCCGGGGCAGCACCGGGGTATCCGACTCCTTTTTTGGTCTGTAGCTTAATAGAAGAGCGTCGGGCTCATAACCCGGTAGGTGCAGGTGCAAATCCAGCCGGACCGACTTTATCACTCTAGGAGTGACGGCATCCTGTCGTCATCGTGAGGCCAATATGGCCTCACTCCTTGTTATGCCGCACTGGCCCAACTGGCAGAGGCGCTGAGCTCAGACCTCAGAGGATCTTGGTTCGAATCCAAGGTGTGGCACTTTTCATTCCATGTCTCCGTAGCTCAGTAGAGAGAGCGGCTGATTACGAATCAGCAGGCCGCAGGTGCGACTCCTGCCGGGGACACTTTTCTTTTCATACGGAAACGTGATCCGGACAAGGCTCCGGGACTCTTTGCTAAAGAGATCGTGCGGTGACTCCACTCGCATGGGGAGCATGCCCTCCGCGTTCCGCCAATTTGGTTCCTTCATGACCCTGTCGTCTAATGGCTCAGGACATCCGGCTTTCGCCCGGACAATACGGGTTCGAATCCCGTCAGGGTTGCCAAGGTTCTTTTCATTTTTCAGACCTGAAGCTTAGGCAGCGAAGCAGTCGGCTTTTAACCGGCAGAGCAGGGTGCGTGTCCCTGCAGGTCTATTTCCTCGAATGAGGGATATCCATCTTTAACACCCATAACACTATGACAAAACAACCTAGCTCGTCGGTCCGTCTTCCAGCCGACCTCCCTTTTGTTTGGAAGATCGCTGTGACACCCGTCCAGCGTGCCTGATGAAGGCAAAATCGCACGGGTGATGATTCGATGATTCCTTATGAAACTCGAACATCTTGAACGTGCGTTTGAGGCTATCGGTGCACGATTCCAAGTGGAAGTCCATCCCGGTGCTCTGCGTTGGGATGGCACGAAGATCAGTTCAGGTTACTCCCTGAATATTGGCCACGATCGTCATGGCCAGTATTTTACTGTCAGTGGTGATGAAGAGAGCCTTGCGACGGCAGAGTTCCTCCTGCTTAACCAGAAGAAGCATGACCGTCACCTGCTACTGCTCGCCAAAAGCGAGGGCGGCAAGCGCAAGGATCGCTTCCTCTGTGGTCATGATGAACGTGAATGGTTTATTGCTGCTGTTCCAGGCAGTGCATCCACCGTGATGCAGGCCAAGGAGGCCCTCAAACCAGCGACTGTTCGTCAAGCTCAGGCCCGTAAAGGTCTGAATGCTCGGCAGGCTAACACTCGTCATAACGTGGCTTTTCGCCGTCAGGGAGAGTGGTTCTTCGTGCCTTTGGATAAACCACTGGCCGTCGATCCCAAGCTCATTCTGCGTCACGAGCCCATCTCACGCAGTGGTGGTGGTAAGCCGCACCTCGTCGAGCAGCTTTATCGCACAGGCGGTGAGGTCGTGTATGTGCACCAAAACTACCCACGCGGACTCACGCCGAAGCAGTATGAAGAAGTGCTCTTGCGTCGTCCGACCGCGAAACGTTGGTCTTGGCGTCAGATGCATCGGAATCCCGGGGTGTATGCCCGTGGTTCTGTACGTCATCCTGACCACGAAACCATCGTGCTTCACGATTGGTGCCGTGTGCTGATGAATGAAGAGCATCTCTCTCCTTCACGCAGCAACTTGGCCTTCCTCGACTGAGCCGATCCCATCGCAAACGTCTCGTTCAAACCCTCGCGCGTGCGGCATGCTGGAAAGTATGCCGCACGCGTTTTCGACATTTGATCCGTCGATTTATGTGCGCGCTACACGCACCTCCTGAGCCTCACCCAAGATCGCTTCACTCCCCAGACCAAGATCGCCAATATTCCTGCACTCAGCCAGCCTGCGATAAGAGCACCCATGAAGTTAGGAGCTTGCGGGAAATAATACAAAACCTGCGATTTACCAGTCAACCACCAGAGTGCCGGGCCTGATAAATCCATGATGAGTCCCCAAACGATCAGGCCACCCCATCCCCTCATCATGCCTGACATGACTTCTTCCGTCGTCCACACCTTGATGACACAGGGTAGCCAGCAAACCAAAAACAAAATCAAACCGCCCCCAGTCACAACTGGGGCAATCCAGTCGAGCGAAGGATCATAATCGCGAAGCGAGGACACGTCATTCAATGCGATCAGCTCAGTGGGTCTCATCATAGTTTATAGTCATCATTAATAGTGACCGTGCGCAAAGCTCAAGACAGTCCGCTTTGGCCATTATTCCTCTATCCCCTTTCCCCATGAACTCTCAATCTCTCATCCACCTCGGCGTGCCCGAGGGACTGGCTCTTGCTTCGGGCATGGCGTTCATCGCCTGTTATGTCCGCGAGGGTGGTGACACCTCTAAGCTGGAGGAGGAAATCAGTGCGATTGTCGCAGATCCAGCCAAGTTTCTCGGTGATCCTCTGCGCGAGGTCTTTGCCCGTCATCTTTACGCCCCGGCCTACAAGCAGCGTGATACGCTTGCCCCCTGGCAGCAATGGGGATCGGGACTCGATGCTGAAGCGGTGCGGCAACTGGCCAATGCCTGTGCTTTGCCTGTTGCAGTGGCGGGTGCTTTGATGCCGGATGCACATCCAGGTTACGGCCTACCCATTGGCGGTGTGCTGGCCACGGATCACTGCGTGATCCCCTATGCCGTGGGCGTGGATATCGCCTGTCGCATGCGACTCAGTGTGTATGATCGTAAGGCCAATATCATCCCCGGCCAAAAAGGACGACTCGCCAATATCCTGGAGAGCGAAACCAACTTTGGTATGGGTGGTGCCTTCAAAGACAAGCGACACCATGAGGTGATGGATGAGGACTGGAATGTCTCGCCCATCACCCGACGATTCAAAGACAAGGCCTGGGCTCAGCTCGGCACCAGTGGCTCGGGCAATCACTTCGTCGAGTTTGGTGCTTTCGATGTGAATGCCGATCAGGCCGCCGCGCTGACGGAGTCGGGTTTTGATCTCCCTCCGGGAGAGTATCTGGCTCTGCTGTCTCACAGTGGATCGCGAGGCGCTGGAGCTCAAGTGTGCCAGCACTACAGCCAGATCGCCATGGAGCGTCGTTACGACCTGCCCAAAGAGATGAAACACCTCGCCTGGCTGACCTTTGAGGAAGAAGCGGGCCAGGAATACTGGGCGGCCATGAACCTGATGGGCCGCTATGCAGCGGCTAACCATGCTCTCATTCACAAGCGCATCGCCAAAAAGGTAGGAGCTCATGTGATCCTAGACATCGAGAACCATCACAACTTTGCCTGGAAGGAAACGCACCTCATCAACGGTCAAGAGCGCGAGGTCGTGGTGCATCGTAAAGGTGCCACTCCCGCCTCTCAGGGTGAGCTGGGAGTCATTCCCGGTTCCATGGCCACACCAGGCTTCGTGGTGCGTGGTCAAGGCAAAGCGGAGTCTCTCAACAGCGCCTCACACGGAGCCGGTCGCGTCATGAGCCGCAGCAAGGCCCAGCAGAGCTTCACCTGGAGCGGCGTGCGCAAGCAACTCGCCTCGGCCGGGGTGGAACTCCTCAGCGCCGGGCTCGACGAAGTGCCTGGAGTTTACAAAGACATCCATGGCGTGATGGCGGCTCAGCAGGACCTCGTGGAGGTGCTCGGGCAATTCCTGCCGCGTATCGTTAAGATGTGCCCTGCAGGAGAAAAGGCGGAGGATTGATCGCTCCCGCTTGAGCAATGTCCTCGATAAGCCTGCTGATTTTCCTCCATAAGGCTGGGGGATGAGCGGCGTAACATCAAAGCTGGCAAAATTGCCACTTGGCAAACGCCGATGATGCGGCAGGATATTGGCCCAACATAAAGGAACGAACACCGCTTCGTCCCTTCGTGCCGTCAATTCCCGTTATTAGGAGCTAAAGCATGAACGATGTGTTGAATAAAACGACCGTGTTGGTTTTGAATCGAAACTGGCAGGCCATCGGCGTCAAAACGCCCGCCGATGCCTTCAGCATGATGGCGACAGGCAATGCCACAGCGCTGAAAATCTCTGCCGAAGATGACATGACGCCTGTCACCTGGGAAGACTGGGTCAAGCTGCCCGTCAACGAGGGAGACAACTCCATTGGCACCGTCCACGGTCCCGTTCGTGTGCCCACGGTGCTCGTGCTCGCTCGATTTGACCGGGTGCCGAAGCGTCGTCCTAAATTCTGTGCCAAGGCCATCTGGGAGCGCGATGGTGGAGTCTGTCAATACACCGGGCGTAAGCTGAAGCCTAGTGAGGGGAACATTGACCACGTCATTCCCGTTTCTCGTGGAGGCAAAAGCACCTGGGATAACTGCGTGCTGGCCGATAAAAAGGTGAATAGCAAAAAGGGCAGCAAGCTGCCTGAAGAAGCGGGTCTCAAGCTGCTCCGCCGCCCTTCTGCACCTCGTGAAGTGCCCGTGACCCAACTCATCCGCAACACCTATCAAGTGCGGGATTGGGAGGTCTTCCTGGCCCATGCGGGGATCTTCCAGACGGATCGTGCGGTAAGCTGAGGCGACCGGATGGTGGTATCCAGGTTGGCTCACGTCAGAGCGGCCAATTTAAACGGATGAACCACTGATGTTCACTCCTGGGCACACATCGTCCCGATGCAAGACGTGAGTGTCGATGGGGGCCTATCAGTGGTTTGTCACCTCGTCCAAGCTGAGGAATGCCGCGTCCGTGGCCTAGTGAGGCTCAAATCTCGCCAAAATACTTTTCCCGTACTTTCACGATGGCATCCAGCATGAGGTCCGCTTCGGCGCGGATTTTAGGGTCGAGGCTGGAAGCACCACGATTGTAGCGTCGGTAAAGCAGTTTGAGCCGGGCTTGGACTTGATCTTTGGGAGTCTTCGGGGCGATTTCGCACAGCTCATCGGGGGTTTTCTCCACAGGGGCTGCGGACGCAGGGCTGACCTTGGAGATCTTCTGCAGCACTTCACCGGGTTTCGCGGTTTCCTGGCGCGGTGGGGGAGCTGCGGCGGTGGGCTTGGCGGCTTGCGATTTGGACAGGGATTGGAGGATCTTTTTGAACATGGCGTGCGGGGGGTGTGTTGGGCAGGGCGAGTGCCGGTTTACTCGATGCGCATGGTGCGCAGGTGGGCGCTCTTGCGTTTAAGGTCTTCGTCTGAGAGCACGCCAGCCCCCTTGTAGCTGACCGCCACCTCACGGCTGCGGCCCGATTGCTTGTCCACCACCAGGGCGCGCACGCGCTGGTTTTCATCGTAGCTGAAGGTCACGGCCACTTCGCAACCCTTAGGGCGATTGGGCGGCACTTCCAGGGTGATTCGGCCAATGATGTCCACGAACTTCGCGTCTTCATCCTCGCCCTGGGTGATGTCCACCTCGATCACGCGCTCATTATCCTCGCTGGTTTGGTAAACCTGCGTGCGTGAGCAGGGGATGGGGGTGTTCTTTGGGATGACGATGGAGTTCATCAGTTTTTCCTCACCCGTCTTGGCGTTATAGACCATCGCCACCGTGCCGTAGCTGGCATTGCACACCTCTTGGATGCGGGAGGATTTTTTGGCGAACAAGGCAGCACCGAGGGCCACGCATTCGTCTACGTTGCCGCAGGATTTCGGGGTCTTCCCGAACATCTTCTCCAAGATGGTTTTGACCTTGGGAATACGCGTCGAGCCGCCGACCAACACCACATGGTCAATCTCCGAGGCTTTGAGCTTGGCGGAATCCAGAGCCTGCTCCACCAGCATCACGGTGCGGGTCAGCATGTGCCGGATCGTTTTTTCAAAGCCATCGCGAGTGAGATCAATGCGAGCCAGACCATCGTTTTTGTCATTGGCCACGGTGTCATTCACGCGTTGCAGCTTCGACAGCATCTTTTTGGCGTCTTCGGTGGCCAGCAACACACGGCGGCGATGGCGCTCATCGGAATACAAGGGAGCACCGGTCTGCTTCGTGTATTGCTCGGCGTAGGACTCCAGCAGTAGATCATCGAAGTTGCTGCCGCCCAGATGGCGTGCGCCTTCACTGGTGAGGATGCGGATGTTATCGCCCTCCACCTGCAGGATGGTCACGTCCAAGGTGCCACCGCCCAAGTCATAGACCAGGATGCGGCCCTTCACCCCTTGGTGATGCGCATAATAAACCGCGGCTGCGGTCGGTTCATTCACGAGGCGACGCACGCGCATGCCCGCCATCTCTGCCGCAGCGATGGTGCTCTTACGTGCCAGTTCGTTAAAGTTCGCCGGCACGGTGATGACCACCTCGTTGATGTCGCCGATGATCTTGGTGCAATCGCGCTTGAGCTTGGCCAAGATGAGGGCGGAGATCTCGGCGGGGGTCCATTTCTTGCCATCGATTTCCACCAGATACTCGGGGTCATCCATGTGGCGTTTGATCTGGAAGACCGTGCGATCAGGGTCGCCACCATCCCGGGCCGGGCTACCCACAAGCTTGATGTCTTCGTGCGCCTCAAAGAAAACGACGGAAGGCGTCAGCCGTTCGCCATCGGAATTGGGAACGATTTCCGGATTGCCATCCGGTTTTAGATAAGCGAGCCCGGAGAGCGTGGTTCCGAGGTCAATGCCAACGTATTCTGCCATAACAAAAAGAATGCTAAATCAAAAGAAAGTTACTGACTGGAGGTTCGCACCTCCACTTTGCGGAGGATGACCTCGTGGCCTTCCTCGCGAGAGTAGATAAACCCTGAGCGGCAGGTTTCCACCACGCGTGGCTTATTTTTGCCAGGCACGGATTCCACGACGGTGATGCGCTTCCGCAGATCCACGTCCACTTCGGTGCCTGCTGTGATGTCAAACTCGCTGATGCCGTGCTGGAGCAGGATATCCTCGAACGAATGACGTAGGGTGCGGATCTGAGAAACCACGTCGCCGCCGTTGTGTCCGGCATAGCGGGAGGACAGCGCATCGATCAAGTCAATGCGCTTGATGATGTCATTGGCGAACATGATCACGGTGGAATCCTCGGTGGAGAGGCCGCGGCGCATGATCTCGTGCTTCTCTTCCAGTTCCAGGAGTTGTCCGCGCAGGCGCGCCTCGATCTCCTGCCAGTGGCGGAGTTGAGCCTCGGCTTGGGTGAATTCAGCCCGGCGATCATTGAGGTCCGCGAGTTCGGCCTTGAGCCGTTCCGTATGGGCGATTTGCTCGTGAAGCTGCTGCTCGTTTTCGGCTAGGCGTTTCCGTTGCTCGGACTCCTGAGCTTTGAGGACCGCCTGCTGCTTCTCCGATTTTTGGGTGGCCTCAGAAAGTTCGGCTTCGAGAGAGACTCGTTCCTTTTTGATCTGCTCAGCCCGCGAGGTCTCCCGGTTCACAGCCTCTTGCAGAGCATTGATCTTCACTTGGAGGGCGAGCTCACGTTCGGCAGCATCGCGGAGCGTCTTACCGGCTTCGGTTTGGCGAGTCTCCAGTCCGGCCAGCACCGCCCCGAGGGTGAGGACTTTACCGCCCACCTGGGTGAATTCGGAGAGGCGGCTCTCTTCGTGCCGGATTTTGTCGTTGAGCTCGGCGAGCACAGCTTGGGCTCCCTGGATTTCCAGTTTCTGCCCTTCCACTTCCTTCTGCATCCGTGTCTCCTCCAGCTTCAGCTTCTCGATGCGGTCCATGCGGGTGCTGAGCTCCGTCTCCAGGCCAGTGGATTGGGTGCGGGCGGCATCGGCTTTGGCTCGGGCTTCTTTGGTCTCCTTTTCAGCTTCCTGCTGGGCAAGCTCGGCGGCGCGGGTGGCTTCTTGAGCCGTCTTCAGGCGGGCGGCTTCACGATCCACCTCGGCTTGGGCTTTCATCAGGCGTTCTTCACGGACCTTGTGGGCCTCTTCGAGTTGGGAAATTTGCTGCTGCAGCTCGCCGAGTTTCTTGTTGTTATTCTCGGTGGCGACATTCAACCGCATGACGAACTGGGAGGCTTCGTCGCGTTCTTTGTTCAGCCCGACCAGCATGGCCTGGAGACCGGCCACCTCCGTGTTGAGTGCAGGGACTTGCTTGCGCAGGATCTTTTCTTCTTCGCGGGCTTTGGCGAGGGAGGCTTCGGCTTCTAAGCGCTTAGAATCCGCCGTCTGAAGGGCCGTCTGGGCTTTCTCAAACTTCTCCACCAGATCGGCGAGCCGCGTCTGTTCGCTATGACTCTTCCTGCCGAGATCCACAATCTGCGTGTTGTGGTTCTGCGCCTCAGCCTGCAGGCGAGCGATCTCTAAGCGCAAGTTCTCCTGCTGACGAGTTAGGTCGGTCAGGGTCTTTTCTTCCGTCTGACGGCGCTTTTCAGCTTCTTGCAGGGCCTGGGTGGCGCTGGCCAGTTTCTTCTCGGTTTCGGCCAGTCCGACGGTGCGTTTCTCGGCGGCTTCGATGTTGTTTTGTAGGTCCTTCAGGCGGGTCTCCGCGGCCGTGGCTTCGGCGAGCTTGGCCTCCGTTTCGGCTTCGAGGCTGCTGCGTTTGTCAGAGAGCAGTTTTTCCAGGTTGGCGGCTTCCTTGCGCAGGGCATCGGTCTGATCCAGGGCCGCTTTACGATCCGTCTGGGCCTTCTCCAGGGCGGCCATGGTGGACTGCTTATCGCGTAAAAGCGTCGTCATCTCGGCGCGCAGGGCCTCGGCTTCGGCTTTCAGGCCCGGGAGGGTCTTCTCATGATCTTCGCGCTGCTGGATGAGCGGGGCCAGGATGGCCGTGAGCTTCTCGCGCTCTTCGGTGGCGCTGGTGAGGGACGTGCGGGTCTGCTCCAGCTTGCTCTGGATGTCGGCGTGCTCGCGCACCTGGATGTCTAGGGCTTCGGCTTCCTTTTTCAGAGCTTGGGTGCGGCTCTCGGCCTCCGCCAATTCCTTCAGCTTGGTGGCGAGGTCGGCCTGCACCTTCTCCACGTCTGTTTTGAGGGTGGTTAGGCGGTTTTCCTGCGCGGTCTGTTGGAGGGTGAGGTTTTGCAGTTCACTCTGCACCTTGTCCCGCTCCTGCGTGCTGGTGACGAGTGCGGAACGGATCTCCGCCAGCTTTTTCTCTTCGTCATTCAGGGTCTTCACCCGATCCTCTTGAGCCGCGACCTGCTTTTTCAGTTCTGCCAGCTTGGTTTCCGCAGTCGTCACCTCTTGGCGCAGGGTGGTGGTCTGGTCCTGGAGACGTTTCTCCGCGGCCTCGAGCTTCTTTTTCTCCTCCTGCCGTTCGGTGAGATGGGTCTCGACTTGACGCAAGTCCTCGCGGGTTTTTCCCAGAGTGGTCGAGGCAGCCTCCTGCTGGGTGGACAGTTCTTGGATCTGCTTCTCCAGGGCCTCCCGCCGGGTCACCAGCGTCTGCGTGAGACTGTGCTGGGCCTTGCCCTTCTCGGTGGTGGTCAAAAGTTCGCGCGTCAGGCTATCCCGCTCCTGGGTGATCTGGATGATGGCCGCAGCGATCTCCGCCTTGTGAGATTCCACTGCTTTCAACGCTTCCGTGGCAGTGCCGAGCCGGCTGTCGGCTGAGGCGAGGTCATCCAGTTTATTCGTGAGGTCCGCCTCGCGGGTTTCCAGGGCTTTGACGGCCTCCGTCTTCGTGCGGAGTTGGACCTCGATCTCGCTCAGCTTTTGCTGGGCCGTGGCCTCCGCTTGAGACTGCTCCGCCTTCAGTTTCTCCTGCTGCTGGTGCAGATCCTTGATCTGGTTCTCCAGCTGGAGCTGTTCCGCTTTCAGCTTCTCGTGAGTGGCCGTAGCTTGCGTGCTCTTGGTGCTCAGGCCACTCAGTTTGGAGGAGGCTTCCTCACACTGCTTCTCCAGCGAGGCGAGGTCCTCACGGCGGGAGGTCAGGCGGCTTTCTAGATCCGCCAGCTCAGCACCACGGCTGCTCAGTGTTTCCGCTTCCGCCTTCTTCGCCTCCACCTGCTGCTGGCTGGCGGCGGTTTTAGTCGCTTCGGCTTCGCTGATCTGCTTGCGCAGAGCAGCCAGTTCTTCGGCCAGTGCTTCCTTTTCCTTGAGCTGGCGGCTGCGCTCGGTGTTCACCTGATCCGCTTCCGTATGGAGAGATTGCAGGCTCTTGGTGGCCATGGCGATGTCGGTCTGCACCTTGCCCAATTCGCTGCGAGTGCTCTCCAGTTCGCTTTCCAGGTTGGCGGCTTCTCGGCGCTTGCCGTCCAGTCCGGCCACATCGGTCTCGGAGGTGGTGAGAGCCGTCTTCAGGCTGGCGAGTTTCTGCTCCGTTTCAGCCATGGTCTTGCGGTGATCTTCGATCTGCTTCTCCAGGGCACGCACCTCATCCCGGCGGCGGGCTTCCTTCTCATTTTCAGTGCGCAGCAGATCGCGCTCCTGCTTCAGTTTCGCCAGTTCCTCCCGCAGTTCCTCCGCCTGTTTTTGCAGGGCGGGGTCCAGGGTGGCAGGGCGGGAGATCGGTGCCATCGGTGGCGGCGCTACCGAGGGGCCTTTGGCGGTCGCGTCCGACCGGGCCAGGGGCAGCTTCGTGGGCTCGATCGGGCTAGTGTTCTCGCTCGGCTTCGCATCCC
Organism: Prosthecobacter debontii; assembly: GCF_900167535.1. NCBI lineage: Bacteria > Pseudomonadati > Verrucomicrobiota > Verrucomicrobiia > Verrucomicrobiales > Verrucomicrobiaceae > Prosthecobacter > Prosthecobacter debontii. The sequence goes on along the minus strand of NZ_FUYE01000002.1, from coordinate 172,093 downwards.
GAGCCGGGATGGATTCCGTATCACCTCGGCGGCCATCGGTGCGTGCTGGGCTCCCCTTACTCGCCGTGGCGGGTTTCACCTCCGTGGCTGGGGCTGTGCCTTTCGGGGCCCGCTCGCGGAAGCGCGAGTCCAGTTGACCGAAACGGATCTTGTCCCCTCCTTTCACCCGGCTACGTTCCACCCGCTTGCCATTCACAAAGGTCCCGTTCGAAGACTTCAGGTCCACCAGCTCATAACCGCCGTCCGCTTGGCGCACGAACTCCGCGTGAAAGCCCGAGATGTAGGTGTTATCGATGACGATGTCGTTCTTGATGTCTCGGCCGATGGATAACCGCTCATCGAGCAGGTCGAAGACAAACTCGTTCCCATCATTGAGGTTAAAGGCCAGATAAGGCATCGCAGCGGCGCAGAAAGGCGTGTGGAAAATGCAGATTACTTTTGGAAAATCATTGAATCAATCTTAATCAATTGCTGCCTAACATCCGTCAGCTCGCTCTGTGCCATCATTTCAGGCGCTGCCACAATCACCCGCTAAAGTTAAGGCCACTAAAATATGACCGCCCGACGCTTTCTCACCCTTTCCGGCTTCCTCCTCACCCTCAGCGCCTGCGCTCAGGTGCCGCAGATCTCCGGCTCCGGCCCGCAACTCACCGGACCCCAGCTCCAGCGGGTGGGCCAGCGCATCTGGCAGAACGAATGTGGCGGCACCGTGGAGGGGCTCACCAGTTGGAACATGGGCGAGGACTTCGCCTCCCTCGGCATCGGCCACTTCATCTGGTATCCGCAGGGCAAACGCGGCCCCTTTGAAGAAAGCTTCCCGCCTCTGGCTGCCTTCCTCGCCCAGCGCGGCGTCCAGGTGCCCGACTGGACCCACGGCCCCTGTCCCTGGTCCAGCCGCAGCGCTTTCTTGATTGACCGCGAAGGCCCGCGCCAGAGGGAACTGCGCCGTTTGCTCGGTGAAACCGTCGGCCTCCAGACCGAGTTCATCATCGCCCGACTCCAGCGTGCCCTGCCGAAGATGAAGGCCGCGTCCACCCAGCCCCAGCTTGTCGAGTCGCGCTTCCAGACCCTCCTCGGCAGCCCCGAAGGTGCCTTCTGCCTCATTGATTATGTCAACTTCAAAGGCGAAGGCACCGCCCCCTCCGAGCGCTACAACGGCCAGGGCTGGGGCCTCCTCCAGGTGCTGGAAGGCATGAAAGCCGCCACCCCCGCCGCCTTTGCCGACTCCGCCAAAGCCGTCCTCACCCGCCGTGTGAAAAACGCCCCGCCTGCCCGCAAGGAGCAGCGCTGGCTCGCCGGTTGGCACAACCGCTGCGACGGCTATAAACGCAAGCTGTAGGGACTCGCCGCCCGGCTCGGAAGGTCGGGCGCTGGGTCCCAAAGATCCCCGGGCACATCCGTCGTCTGATGGAGGCGCGGGGCGTCCCGGAGTGCGGTGGCAGAGAGGCGAGGGCACTCGCCTCGGCGACACCGCTTGTGGCGGAGAGGAGACGGCGGCAACGAAGGCAGAGGTCTTCAGGCGTCCGTGGGCTCAGAGGGTTAAGGTTACGGGAAGGACCCCTCAGCGCCCAGGGCGGTGTCGCGCTTGAGTCCCGCATGCGGGACCACCGCACTCCGGGACGCGACTGCGCGTTTCAGAGCTCAGGGGTAGGGGCACTCCAACCCTCCAGCCACTCACGTCACGATCGGGCGCGTCACATACACCGGCGGGCTGCCGCGTTCCCGGCCCGTATTCAGCACCACCTCATCATCCGCATCATAGTCCTCCCCAGGGGCCGCGCGCACCTTGTATTCCTTCAGGTCAGGGTCCGCACTCGCCGCCCAGGTCACATCCGCCAGCGTCGTGCTCGCATTCCACACCGGGCTATTTCCCAGGCTAATTGGCCTTGGCTTCCTTTATCTCCCTCTCTAGTCGTTTGCAGCCGTCCAAGGAGTATTCCGTAAGCCAATGAGCCGATCCAAAGATCTTTAATCTTCCTTCATATGCACCTTTCATGAAGGTCAGTGCTTCGTGGTAGCGTTCCTGATTTTCCAATGTCAATGCTAGGTTGTGATTCGCTAGCAATACATCTGCATGGTCAGGGCCTAAAGTGCGTTTTAGACAGGCTAATACAATCCTATGTTCAACTTCTGCTGCTTTACTTTGTTTTAGTTCATTTAAAGCGTTGGCGTGGCCCATTCGACTCATTAACGTCCCGTGGTGTTCGGCCCCCAAAAGGCGAGATTTTATCTCGGCTGACCTTTGATATTCTTTTGCGGCCTCAATGTATTTTTCCTGAGAAAATAATGTATTTCCAAGATTTAGCCGTTCAGATGAAACTTCTAGACTATCTTCTCCATATTTATCTTCTAGTAATTCAATAGTGCCTCTAGCAAGTTGCTCGGCTTCTTTAGATCTGTTTAGTCTATATAGTACTGTTATCAGATTGCTTCGGCTTTGAATTGTGTCTTTGTGATATTCCCCCAAAGTTCGTTTCCTGATTTCAAAAACCTTTGTATGTTCCTCTAAGGCTTGTTTATGGTTTCCCATTTTTTCATATACATAAGCCCTATTATTTCGTGTCATGAGGGTATCCTCATTTTCATCTCCTAGTTCCTTTTGACGTAAAGGCAGGATTTCATTATAGATTTCCAGGGCCTCCTTATAACGGGACAATAATATCAGTGTTCTTCCCAAAGTATGGCGAGCCGAAGCCCATGTCTCAAAATGATCTTCTCGATTTGCTAAGCTGTCCGCTTTTTTTGCATATATATAAGCTTGCTCATAATTGCCTAACTGGATTTCGGAAATGGAGGATTCTATCCATAACTGAACTTGTTCATGAGTTTGACCTACTTGAACTGTTTCAAGGTTTTTAGCTCCTTGGACTGCAAGATTACGTGCTTCAATAAATTGGCCAGCATCTCTTAGCGCCCCGATTTTGACTAGAAGAGAAATGTTTGGATCGCTAAGAATACTAGCTGTATTGGCCTCGATAAGGTTATGCAGACGGGTGGCTGGTATACTCCACCGCTTGGCGGTAAATCGCAGGACGCTATCGTATTCTTGGGCGAGTTTTTCTTTACTGCCACCTTTAATGAGGTAGTCGGCAGCTTGGTTAAAATCGGCGATAATGCGCTTTACATCGGCGATGTCTTCTTTGATCTGATCGTCGTTTTGAAGGGACTGCTTCTGCGTCTGGTGGGTCTGCTGTTGCCCTATTTGTAACCAAACGATTCCCCCTGCAACGAGCAGGAGAAGCACAAGGATGGCGATGGCCCCTTGGTAGGACCAGCGGCGGAGGCGGGCTAGGTCGTCGCGGAGCTTGAGGACCAAGTTTTCCAATTCGGTGGGGCTGGCGAAGCCGTGGCGGAGGTCGCCTTGGGCGCGGATGCGCTGGAGGTAGTCGGCCTGGAGCTGTCGCAACTCCTCGGGTTCGTCGGTGCAGGTGTCGCAGGTGTAGTCGGGACCGACGGGGAGATACCAGACTTTCTTGCCCCGGCTGCGGGCGTAGAGGGCTTCGTATTGGGTGTAGCTGCAGCGGCCGAACTGGGGGTCGGGCTGGGGGGCCTCGTAACCGTAGCATTTGCCGATGAGCTGGACGACGGCCTGGGAGTCATCCACCCACTTGCGCAGGACGCCGCTGAGGTTGCCGGTCTCGGTGGGGGCGATGTCTTGCCACTTGGGCTCGTAACCGAGGGAGATGAGGGTCTTGGCGACGTGGTCGCGCGCTGTTTTGAGCTCCTTAGAAACAGCAGAGATGAAGATGACGGGCCGCGTGGTCATGTCCTGCCTCGGTTTTCGCCTGAAGATGACAGGGGGTAAAGAGGATTTTAGCATGACGGCTGGGATTTTGACCCAGGTGGCGGGCGGATGTGGGGAAAAACGCTAGCGGGCCTACACAGACGCGTGGAGGGCGTGGTGGAGGGCCTCCAGGAGCTGGGGCTGGGTGAAGGGCTTGGGCAGGAGGGTGCAGTGACCGAGGAGCTCAAACTGCTGGACCTGGGGCGGCTCAAAACGACCGCTGGCGACGATGACGCGGGTGGTGGGGATGATGCGGCGGAGGGCGCGGACGAAATTCAGCCCGTCCATCTCAGGCATGTGGAGATCGGTAATGACGGCGTGGAGGGAGTCCTTGTTCTCGACGGCGTGGATGATGGCCTCGGTGCCGTCGGCGGCGGCGAGGACGCGGTAGTTCAGGGCGGTGAGGACGGTGGTGATGGTGTCGCGCACGGCGGGCTCGTCATCGACGATGAGGATGAGCTGGCCCTGGCCGGTGTAGTCGCTGCTGCTGGCGGGGGCGGGCGGGGGATCGAGATCGATGAGGAAGTCGCTGCTGAGGGGGGCCTCGGGGAGGTAGATGGAGAAGGTGGAGCCCTGGCCGGGGGTGGACTCGACGCGGATGAAGCCGCCATGGCTGCGGATGATACCGAGGGCGGTGGAGAGGCCGAGGCCGGTGCCGCGGTCGGGCCCTTTGGTGCTGAAGAAGGGCTCGAAGATGCGGTCGAGCAGCTCGGGCTGGATGCCGAGGCCGGTGTCGCTGATCTGGCAGACGATGTAGCTGCCGGCGGGGGACTCGGGCTGGGCGCCGATGAGGGGGGCGTGGAGCTGGATGTTTTCGGCGGTGATTTTGAGGCTGCCGCCGGTAGGCATGGCGTCGCGGGCGTTGACGCAGAGGTTGAGGATGACCTGGTGGAGCTGGGTGGGGTCTCCGAGGACGAGATTGAGCCCGGGGGAGTGCTGGAGGTGGAGCTGGATGTTCTTCGGGAAGGTGCCGTTGATGATGAAGGCGATCTCATTGAAGAGATCACTGAGGCTGACGGGCTGGCGCTCGCCCTCGACGCCACGTGAGAAGGTGAGGAGGTGGCGGACCATGTCGGCCCCGCGCTGGGCACCGGACTCGGCGGTGTGGAGGAGTTCGGCGGCCTCAGGGTAGCGCTCTTTGAGGAGATCGCAGATCATGAGGACGGGGGTGAGGGCGTTGTTGAGGTCATGCGCGACACCGCCGGCGAGGGTGCCGATGCTTTCCAGACGCTGGGTGCGGCGCTCCTTGCGCTCGCGCTGGAGGCGCTCAGTGATGTCGCGGGCGATGGCGATGCAGCGGCGCTGGCCTTCCTCGGTGGTGACGACCTGGAGGCTGATCTCGACCGGGAGCTGGCTGCCGCTGCGGGTGCGGTGCTGGGTGGTGACGCGGCGGACGGTCTTCTCTCCGGTCAGGAGGGGCTGGAGGAGACTGCGCAGACGGGGCTCATCATATTCGGGCAGAATATCCAGGGCGGTCATGCCGAGGAGCTCCTCGCGGTTATACTGGAGCTGACGAGTGGCTCCCTCATTGACAAAGATGAAGGCCAGGGTCTCGGGCTGGAAGATGAAGGCGCCGTCATCGGTGGCATTGAGCATGGCCAGAGCTTGGCGGACCTGGCTTTCCGCCTGCACGCGCTCGGTGATGTCCCGCACGGCGGCGACGACCTGGGGGCCGTGGTCCGACTGCATGGGGCTGAGGCTGATGTCCACGTGGAAGACGGAGCCATCGCGCTTGCGGCCTTTGAGATTGGAGCGGCCGACGCCCATGGGGCGGGGGATGGCGGAGGCGAGGTATTGCTGGCGCAGGCCGACGTGGCTCCGGCGGGTCTGCTCCTGCATGAGGATCTCCACGGGTTGGCCAATGAGTTCGTCACGCTGGTAGCCGAAGAGCTGCTCGGCCTGGCGGTTGACGAGGGTGATGAGGCCTTCGGCATTGGTCATGACCATGGCGTCAGGCGCGCACTCGAAGAGGTCTTGGAATTGCTGGCGATTCCGCTCGGCCCGCCGCTGTGTCTGGCGCATGGCGGTGATGTCCTCGTGGGTGATGGCGACGTGGACGGGACCGTGGTTTTGGAAGCGGGTGGCTTTGCAGAGGAGGTTCCTTTCCTCGTCCTGATAGGTGCCGCTGAGCTCGATGCAGGCCTCGGCAAGCTGGCCGACCAGGACGCTGCGCACCTGATCGAGGGTGTTGCGGGCGGGTTCACTGCCGCTGGCGGCGATTTTTTCGCAGAGATCGAGGTAGTTGTCCCCCGGGCAGCCTGCCGTCCAGGGAAGCACAGCCTGATTTTCCGGCTGACCCCAGGCCTTGTTGGTGATGACGATGACGCCGTCTCCATCGAGAACGGCTAAGCCGATGGGGAGCGCATTGAGGGAGGCGCGGAGGAAGAGTTCTTCCTTGGATGTGACCTGCTGAGTGAGGGCTTTCAGCGGAGGCTGCATCAGCAGCAGGAGGTGCTGGCTACCTGTGGCAGGAGAGAGATAGGTGGAAACGCTGAAGCTGGCGGGGAGAGGTCGGCCATCACGGCAAATCAGCGTGAGATCACAGCAAGTCGGCTGGGTCGGACTCACCTGGGTCAGCTCGTGAGGGAAAACCGCCGGTGTGATGCTGGAAGGCGCCTGGAGCAGACTGATGAAGGGGCGCTGAAGAAGTTCGCTGGTCGAATATCCAAGAACTCGGCTCGCGGCAGAGCTGGCGTGAATGAGGTTGCGAGATGCGTCGATAGCCAGAGCGACTAACGTCGTCTGCTCAAAAAAAGGGTGCATGAAGGGAGGGTGATGGCCAATGGGCCCCGGCATTTAGTGCAACAAACAATTATGTCCGGCAAACAAGAAATAGCGCCCGACTTGGTTTGTCACCTCCATGCAAACACCGCCTAAATTGCAAACAGCAATCTAAGTGAGGGATTCCGTGCTTAATGAGCTACAGCATGGTCGTTCCAAGAACTCGCCTCGTTGTGCAGCAGCCGTGGAAACGGTGCCCATGGCCGGAGCGTCTAACCTCATCTGCTCCAAGCAAAGTGACTGAATGAAGTGCGCCGACGGATAGGTAGCTAACACCATGGGTGCAACAGACCATCCTGTCCGGCAAACAGGAAGTCGGGCCTGACCTCACTTGTCACCTCAATGCAAACGCCACCTAAACTGCAAACAGCAGGCTAGGTGGCGTGTGGCGTCCTTAATGATGGAGCGGGAGGCTGGACTCAGCGGATTTCAGCGTCGGGCAGCTCATTCTTCACACCTTCGTCCAGGGGCATCTTGTCGGTAGCGGGGGTGAGGCCTGTGGCGGCCATGAGTTTGGCCAGTTCAGCCTGGAGTTCGGTGACTTTACTGGCCAGCTCGGGCTTGCCGATGAGGTTGGTGGTCTCGCCGGGGTCATCCTTCAGGTTATACAGCTCGGCCAGGTGGCGGTCAGGTTTGCCGTTGCCGTGCGGGTAATGGATGTATTTCCACTCGTCGGTGCGGATGGCGCGGACGTTCGGGGTGTAGGGGAATTGCTTCTCGTAGTTGTAGTGGTAGAACCAGCTTTTGCGCCATGCCGGGTCGCCGGACTGCACGAGCTTGACCCAGGATTTGCCATGGATGTTCGGCACCGTCGGAGCGCCGCACAGTTCCAGAATGCTAGGGGCGATGTCCACCGTGAGGACCTGCTGAGGGATTTTTTTGGCGTCTTTGGTTAGGCTCGGGAAGCGAGCGACGATCGGGATGCGCAGGCTGGCCTCATGAGCGGTACGCTTGTCCACCATGCCGTGCTCACCTTCGAGGAGCCCGTTGTCACCCATGAAGACGATGATGGTGTTATCGAGTTGGCCAGTTTCCTCAAGGTAAGTGCGGAGGCGGGCGACGCTGTCATCGACGCTGAGGATAGTGCCCCAGTAACCATGCACCATGGCCTCGAAGTCCTTCACAGCTTCGGGGCGGTCGTCGGGGAATTTTTTCCGCCACTCGAACAGCGGGCCGTAGATGCCGTGCCAGGTGTAGAGACGCTCTTTGATCCACTTGGGCTTGTCGTCGAGCTGGAAAGCGGTGGCAGGGTAGGGCACGCGGACGTCATCGAAGGCATGCTCATATTTCGGCTCTGGAGTGTAGAAGCTGTGGGGGGCCTTGTGGCCGAGGAACATGCACCAAGGCTTCTCGGAAGACTGCTTTTTCAGCCAATCCAGCGTCATGTCGGTGACGATCGTGGTGTAATAACCTTTGATGACTTCACGCTTCTGACCGTTGAGGTTGAACTCCGTGTCGAAGTATTTGCCCTGGCCTTTGTGGGTGACGAACCAGTCGTAACCGGGGCGGGGTTCGTCATTCTCTTCACCCATGTGATACTTACCGATGTAGGCCGTGGCATACCCAGAGTCATGAAGCACCTGGGGGAAGCTCTTCATTGCGGAGGGATACTCCGTGAAGTTGTTGGTCACTCCATGGGTGTGGGCATACAAGCCACTGAGGATAGAGGCGCGGCTCGGGGAGCAAAGGGAGGTGGTGCAGAAGGAGTTTTGGAACAACACCCCCTCCGCAGCGAGGCGGTCAATGTTCGGCGTCTTTACATGCTTGGAGCCATAACAGCCAAGAGCATCTGGACGGAGGTCATCGCAGAGGATGACGAGAACATTGGGGCGCGAGGCTGCCTGACAAACAGCGGCGAGCAGGAAGTAAAAGAGAACGAGAACGCGAAACATGGCAGGGGGTAACGAGAGCGGGCGCTGGGATTTGTCAAAAAGGATGATGGAGAACCACCCGATGATGCAAGCTCAAGAACAAAAGGGGAGGGGACTCCTCGATGCTGCCTCTGCCGCCTGAAGTTAAGCCACTTCGTGGGCCTGTTGAGCGGGGAAATGGCCCTGATGCTGGAGGGTCCAATCATGAAGCTGCATGATCACCTCCATCACCTTGCGACCCCAATCCGTCAGGGAATATTCCACTGTCTTGATTTTACCTTCGAGGACGTCTTTGCGAGTGACGACACCATCTCGCTCCAGTTCACGCAGACGTTGGGTCAGCATTTTCTGGGTGATGCCCGTGAGGCTACGGCGGAGCTGACCATGCCGACGTGGACCTGATTCCAGTTCACGAATCAAAACCACTTTCCAGCGGCCGCCGACCATCCGGAGCAGTTCTTCCACGTGACAACAAATCTTGGGTCCCTTCATGATGCTTCTAAAACACAATTCATGAGGGCAAAGCAAGCAGGCACTTTTTTGTGCCTTATTGTGCGAAAATTGATTCGGCTCATAGTCAGCACACTGCTGGGATTTTTCTCCATCAAACGACGTTATGAGCCACTACCATCAACTCTACACGGCAGAAGACACTGCCGTGGTCTTCATCGACCATCAGCCCCAAATGACCTTCGGGGTTGCCAATATTGATCGTGCGACTTTGATCAACAATGTTGTGCTGTTAGCTAAAGCCGCCAAGGAGTTCAATGTGCCTACAGTCTTGACCGCTGTGGAGACAGAGTCTTTCAGTGGCTACATTTGGCCGCAACTCCTGGATGTTTTTCCTGGGCAGCCCATCGTGGAACGCACGTCGATGAATTCCTGGGACGATGCCGGTTTCCGAGCCGCGATCGAGGCGACGGGTAAAAAGAATATCCTGATGACCGGTCTCTGGACCGAGGTATGTGTGACTTGGCCCACCATCGAAATGATCGGTGCCGGATATAACATCTATGTCGTGGAGGACTGCTGTGGTGCCACCTCTCCGGCAGCGCATGAGGCAGCGCTAAGCCGCATGGTGCAGGCCGGTGCCACTCGCGTGACCACGATCCCGGCACTGCTGGAATGGCAGCGGGACTGGAAGAACCGTGAGCATTACAACAACCTCATGAGCATCATCAAAGAGCAGGGCGGGGCGTATGGCGTAGGAGTCGAGTATGCTTACACCATGGTGCACAAAGCACCGCAATCCGCTCAGGTGCCTCAGGTGGTGACCGGTGGACTTAAACACTGATCTGAGTTTCTTTTTGCGCGTGAAGTTGGCCTTAAGTTAGCTTCACGCGCACGATCATTTTCTATGAGCATTCATGTGGCCATTACCCGTCGAGTTCGTCTTGGTAGCGAAGCGGAGTTCGAAGAACGGCTGCGGCGCTTTGCTCAGCGGTCTCTTGATGTTCGTGGCACACGCGGCGTCCAACTCCTGCATCCTACGCCGGGTGATACCGCGCCGGAGTACGGTATCCTGCGCACCTTCGCTAATGCGGAGGATCGCGATGCTTTTTATGCCTCGGAAGATTATTTGAACTGGGAAAAAGAGATCGCGCATCTCACCGATGGTGCTCCGGAATTTCGAGATCTGCATGGATTGGAAGCTTGGTTTCGGCAACCCGATGCTCCGCGTCCACCGCGCTGGAAAATGGCTCTGGCGACGTGGTTAGGCGTGTATCCGACGAGCCTCGTTCTAGGTTTGGTTCTGGCACCTCATCTGCATGTTTTGCCGCGTGCCATTTCTGCGCTGATCATTTCTGGCTGCATGGTCATCTGCTTGACTTGGCTGGTCATGCCTTTCGTGACAAAAATGCTGCACGCTTGGCTACACCCTCAAAAATAAAGCCATGAAACGCCCCTTACCGAGAAATATCGGCTGGCCTTTGGGGTGTTCGTTGGGACTTGTGACGGTAGCTTTGGCTGCAGACGCTCACCTCGAGCCCTGGGACCGTGTGCCTCCACCGGCGGATTCTCTCATGGTGAGCACATGGAGGCTATCGAATGATCAAGGATGGCAGACACGGTTGGCTGGGCATGCTCGCACGATGGCTGAAGCGTATCGGAACCCCGATTTTGGCCTTACGGGCCTGAGTGAAGATGCCTGGGTGCATCATCGTGTGCAGGCCTTTCTGGCCGTGGATCATGAGCAAGATTTCACGCTCGCAGCCGAGCTGACCTGGGGGGAGATACAAGGGAAACGGGGCGAGTTGTCGCCCGTGGATGAAGACGAGCCGGATTTGCTCCAAGGTTATATTCAAACGCGGTGGGAACTGCCAGTCGGAGAGTTGGTGTTGAGGGTGGGGCGACAGATGCTTTATTACGGCTCGGGCCGTTTACTTGCGCACCGGGAAGGGGCTAACCAGCGATTGAGTCACGATGCTTTGCGCCTTTCTTGGCGTCACGCAGGTTGGCAGGTTGACGTTCTTGGCGCATCGCCCGTTCGTGTTCAATCAGGTGCTTTTGACAATGAATCCCGTTTCTACCAGACTCAGCTTTGGGGGCTTTATGCCACGGGGCCGTCCTGGTTCGGGGCCGGGCACGGTGTGGATCTGTATTATCTAGGCCTTCATGTGGATGAGTCTCCGCTGAGGCCAAGCCAGAATGAAATCCGCCACACCTTTGGCACCCGCTGGTTTGGTCAGACGGAACGTTGGCGCTATAACCATGAATTGATTTTACAGACCGGCCAAACCGGGGAGGAAGACATTCTCGCAGGTGCGCTCAGCCTTGGTCTGGGGCGGCTGTTCAAACATGTGCCTCTGAGCCCCTTGCTCGGGTTTAAGGGAGATCTCATCAGTGGTGGCCAGAGTGGAGGTGAATCTCACACCTTTCATCCACTCTTTCAGGCCAACAATTACTTCAACGAAGGCGGTTTTATCTCACCCTCAAACCTGTGGAATGTGAATCCGTATCTGGTCCTGCAATTGCATCGATCAGTGTCTCTCACCCTCGGGGTTAATTTCCTCTGGCGCTACGCTGCGGATGACGCCGTTTATGGCCCGCCATTCAATGAACTCGGTGGTCCGGCACCGAATGGAGAAAAGTATCTGGGCACAGCCTACAACCTCGCTTTGAGCTGGGACCCGCATCCGGCTTTCAATATCGCTTTCGGTTTCACGCATCATGAAGCGGGTCCGTCTCTCACCGCTGTGGGCGGGCAAAGCGTGGATTATCTCCAAGTCGCTGCCCGTCTCGAATTCTGACTGCATATCTTTTCTCATGTCCACTCGTCGCCGCTTTCTCCAATCCACGATTAACCTGATCCCCGCTGCCGCCATGTCCCTCGATACCACGACCAAAGCCGAACTCATTCTCTACAATGGACGCATTACGACTCTGGATCCGGCCTATCCCGAAGCCAGCAACGTGGCCATTGGAGGGGGCAAAATTCTCGGTGTGGATGAAGGTGAGGAATATGCCGACATCACCACGCCGCAGACGGTGCGTATTGACCTGAAAGGCAAGCGCGTGGTGCCTGGCCTCTATGACAGTCATCTGCATGTCATTCGGGGGGGATTGAACTACAATCTGGAATTGCGTTGGGATGGCGTGACCTCGCTGGCGGACGCCTTGACCATGCTCAAGCTCCAGGCTGAGCGCACACCGGCTCCGCAATGGGTGCGGGTGGTCGGTGGGTGGAGTGAATTTCAGTTCAAAGAAAAGCGACTTCCTACTCTCGATGAGATCAATGCCGCGGCTCCCGATACCCCCGTTTTCATCCTACATCTCTATTGCCAAGCCATGTTGAATCGAGCCGCCTTAAAAGCGGTGGGTTATGACAAGAACACGCCTCACCCCCCGGGGGTGAAATCCAGCGAGACAAAAATGGCGAGCCTACAGGCCTGCTCATCGCACGACCAAACGCTTTGATCCTTTATGCAACTTTGGCCAAAGGGCCGAAACTGCCTTTGGAGTATCAATACAATTCGACGCGGCATTTTATGCGCGAGCTCAATCGGCTGGGTTTAACCAGTGTTTGTGATGCCGGAGGAGGCTTCCAAAATTACCCCGATGATTACGCAGTTATCTCTGAGCTCCATCAGCGCGGTGAGCTGAGTCTGCGCATTGCCTATAATTTGTTTACGCAGAATAAAGGGGGCGAGAAAGCCGACTTTCAGCGTTGGATCGGCATGACCCGGCCTGGCAGTGGCGATGATTATTACAAGGTCAATGGTGCCGGAGAGATGCTGGTCTTCAGCGCGGCGGATTTTGAGGATTTCCTGGAACCGCGCCCTGATCTGCCGACCTCGCTTGAACCAGAACTGAAAGAGGTGGTGACGTTGCTGGCACAGAACCGTTGGCCATTCCGGCTGCATGCCACCTATGAAGAGAGCATTAACCGCTTCCTCAATGTCTTTGAAGAAGTGAATCGAGAAGTGCCCCTGCAAGGTTTGCACTGGTTCTTCGACCATTGCGAAACGATCAGTGATCGCAGCCTGGAAAGGGTGAAGGCTCTGGGCGGTGGTATCGCCATCCAGCATCGGATGGCTTTCCAGGGGGAGTATTTTGTGAACCGCTATGGAGCGGCGACTGCCGCGCGAACTCCACCCGTGCGGCGAATGCTGGAGATGGGATTGCCCGTAGGAGCTGGCACCGATGCGACCCGTGTTGCGAACTACAATCCTTGGAACTCTCTCTATTGGCTTGTCGCTGGCAAGACAGTCGGGGGGCTCTCTTTGTATCCTGAAAAGAACTGCCTCAGCCGTGAGGAAGCTTTGCGGCTCTACACTCAAGGCAGTGCTTGGTTCAGCAGGGATGAAGAAGTCAAAGGTGTGATCAAGCCCGGGCAGCTCGCCGATCTCATCGTGCTCAGTGACGATTACTTCAGTGTGCCGGAGGAGAAAATCAAAAGCCTGCACAGTGTGCTTACTTTGTTAGGCGGGAAACCGGTCTGGGCGGAAGCAGAATTCAAAGATCACGCGCCGCCAGAATTGCCCGTGACGCCGGATTGGTCACCGGTGGCAAAATTCGGGGGCTATGGAGCACCGCACTTTCTGCGCAGCGAACGGTCCGTGTCTTTCTCCCCTTGGGCCTCACCGAAAGTAATGCGTCGTAGCGGGGTCCAGGCCGAGCCAGTGCCTCTGAGCCAACTCTGGGGCTCAGGCTGCGATTGTTTTGCTTTTTGACGTCGGAAAGTTGGTCGAAAAAAGCAATGAAAGCAGCGAAACGCTGGCTTGACGCCAGGGGCGGGTTCATCGCAGCATCAGATTTAAGATCAATTTCCCCAATCAAGCGCGTTGATCTGATCTCCGACCAGCCATGTCCACAGCCACCGCTTCACCGGCGTCGTCCGTTAGCACGACCCTTCGCAATGCCGTCATCCGTCTTGCAGGTAACTCGCAGGACGGGATCCAATCCATCGGGGGATTCCTCGCCCGCCTCGCCGGCAGGACCCAGCACGATGTGATGACCTATATGACCATCCCGTCCACGATCTCGGGCGGGCCTTCGATCTTCCAACTTCATCTGGGCTCAGGCGAGGTGTTGCACCCAGGTGATGAGAGTGATGTTCTCGTGGCGTTTTATCAGCATAGCTATGATGCGCACTTCAATTCTCTGCGTGAGGGCGGCATCTGCTTTTACGACAGTGGAGAAGTGACTGAGCTGAAGCAGGAGCGTGGCATTCACCACATCGGCATTCCATTCACCGCCGCGACGGTGGAGGCCATCGGCGGGAGCGCTCGTGACCGAGGTAAAAACATGTTTGTGTTAGGCCTTTTGTGCGCCGTTTATCAGCTCGATAAAGACAAGCTGGTGGGCATTGTGAGCCGACAGTTTGGCAAGAAGGATGAAAGTGTGCTGCGCAATGCGATGTTGGCTTTCGATGCGGGTTACGCCTATCCCATCGGTGACATTGGTACCTTTAATTTTGAAGAGGGGGAGCACAAAGATGAGCATCGTCTGAGCACGGATGGTAACACACTCATGACCATGGGCTTGATCGCTGCTGGCGTGCGTTACGGTGCGGCTTATCCCATCACACCGTGGTCCAGCATCATGGAGACGCTTCGCACAGAGTTACCCAAATATGGTGGCATTTATGTCCAGGCCGAAGATGAACTGGCTGCGGTGGCCATGACCATCGGGGCTGCCTACGCCGGGCATCTGGCCGTGACCGGCAGTGCTGGGCCTGGCCTGAGCTTGAAGATGGAAGCGCTTAGTTATGCCAGCATGGCGGAGATTCCGCTGATTGTGATCAACGTCCAGCGCGGCGGTCCTTCGACCGGCCTACCGACAAGTGTGGAACAGAGTGATCTCCTGCAGGCCATCTATGGCAGCCATGGCGATAGCCCACGCATTGTGTTGGCGCCCAAAGATGTGGAGGATTGTTTCTACATTGCCCTCGAGGCAGGCAAGCTGGCGCGCGAATACTCCTGCCCGGTGATCATTCTCAGCGACCAAGCTCTGAGCAGCCGTATCGAAGCCTTCACGGAGCCTGATCTCGATAAGCATTGGGTCGAACCGACCCTTGATCTTTCGGATCGCCCCGCCGATTTCAAACCGTATCCGCTGGATCAGATCACACGTCACGCACCTCCTGGGGCGAAGATGGAAGGCGGGCGTTATCCTCACGTGACCGGTCTGGAACACGACGAATGGGGCCATCCAAGTGGTAACCCCAAGATGCACCAGAAGATGACGGATAAGCGTCGCAATAAGCTGGTGGAACTCTCCAAACAACTGCCTCTGCCTGAGGTGTATGGCGATCAAGAAGGCGATGCTCTGCTTGTCGGCTGGGGCAGCAGCTATGGTCCGATCAAAGAGAGTGTGAACCGCTTGCGTGCTGAAGGACACAAGATCGGTGCTGCCCACCTGCGTCATCTGCACCCGATGCCAGCGAATCTGGACAGCCTCTTTGCCAAATACAAACACATCATCGTCATCGAGATGAATGATGTGGGGGTCTATGGTTACGGTCAGCTAGCGATGTTGCTGCGTGCCAGCCTTGCTGATCCCAAGATTCAGTCCGTATGCAAAACCGACGGCCTGAACTTCCGCATCGGCGAGATTGTTACCGGTGTGGAGAAGGCCATGGCGAAGGTGTGATCTCACGAATGGGCAGTGATCAATCACAAAAGGCGAGGGCTCATCCCTCGCCTTTTATTTTGGCTATTCCCAGGTGAAAAGAAAAACCCCGCTTGATTGCTCAAAGCGGGGTGTTCACAACGAACAGAAAGTGGGAAAGCGGCAGCGCTTACTGTGGCGGCACCCGGAAGAGTTTACCCGTGTAGGGGCACTTCACTTCCATCCCCACAGGCAGGCCTGTCACATCGACGAGCTGATGCTTGGCGGCGTAGGGGCTGTTCACAAAACCAGGGCGTCCGGGGATGGCGGAACCGTAAGGGAGGTCTGAAGCGGGGGCAGGGGTAGTAGCGACCGAGGGAGTTGGATTCTCAGGGGCTGGAGTCGTCGGTGTTTCCAGCTTGGGCTCTGGAGCCGTCATAGCAGCCACATTGGTGGGTGTCGTCGGAGTGGAAGAAGGCACGGGCACGCTCACGCTGGACCGTGGCTTGGGCTTCACTTCGGGAGAGGATGGCGTTGGAGAAGCTGCGATTCGTGGAGCTGTGGATTCACGCGCCACATTGTTTGGCACCACAAAAGGCTTCTGAGTATAAGGGCACACAACCTTAGATCCAGCGCTCATGCCACGCACATCCACGAGGCGACCTGGATTGGTGTAAGGAGAACGAACATAGCCTGGAAGATCGCTGACAGCGCGGGCGACAGGCAGATTGCTGTTGTCCACGGGTGCGGGAGCCACTTCACGTTTAGCGGCCACTGGTGCGGTGTTCTGCGCCACCATCGGCTTCGCGGAGGTCGAAGTCAGAGGTGCTCCCGAAGGCTTGGCCATGTAATAAGAGATCAATCCCTCGCTTTGAATCTGACTCCAGGCTTCCCTCGGAGGTATCTCACAGGAAACGAGGGAGATGACAGAACAGCCTAATAAAGGCAGACGGAGCCGGTGGAGCATCTGGGAGTGAAGCATGGGCGTAGGTGCGATTTTTTGAAGCCGCTTTCGCATTTATAGTGTTTTTTTTAGATTATGCAACAGCAATGGTAGCGAAGGACTATCAGAATGAACTTAAATTCTATTTTTCTTAGATTTTTCATAAACTGAGGCGATGTGTATTCTGCCCGATCTCTCATATGCACTGGCGAATTGTAACTGTTGGCAAACCTGCGTTGTCTTGGGCCCGTCAAGGCCTGGATGATTACCTCCATCGGCTCCGCCGTGTGGCAAAGGTGGAGCATGTGGTGATTAAAGAAGGACCCCGCGATCATGTGGAGACGCAGCTTCTTCAGGCCAGTGCGGATAGCTTTCGAATTGTGTTGGATGAACGCGGCAAGGCTTATCGCAGCTTGGATCTAGCGCGATGGATCGAGCAAAAAGACCTTCACGGGACCAAGCGAGCGAGCTTGATTATCGGAGGGGCGGACGGTCACAGCGCCGCCTTTCGCGCGCAGGCTGATGAGTGTTGGACGCTGTCTTCGTTTACCCTACAGCACGAGATTGCGCTCGTTGTGCTGGCCGAACAGCTCTATCGTGCTTATAGTATTCTTCGAAATGAACCGTATCATCGCGAGTAAAATGAGGAGCTCAATTTTCTCTAAATTGCGACGCAAGACTGATGATTTCTTTGTTGTTGGGAACTTGAGGTTCCTTTATATTTAAAAAATTTCGACTTTCAGTCACCCTCGGCATTCAATGTCTTCCTCCGTCCTTCGAAACGTGATTCAGCCCCGCCAATTTCCTTCTTCGGCAGCGAAGATGGAGGGTGGGGATCAAGGGCTTGCTGATCCCTGCAAGGTCCCTGAGGAGATGGAGGCAGTCCTAGGGGTACTGATTGAAAACGCGCCTGTGGCGATGGCCATGTTCGATGACCAGATGCGCTACATGCTGGCCAACCGGGCGTGGGTGGAAGAGTTTTCACTCCAGGCAGCGCAGCCGCTTATGGGCCGCAGTCAGTATGAGGTTTTTCCAGGCATGCATCCAGGCTGGAAGCAGGTCTATGACCGCGCCCTGCAGGGGCATGTGGTGCGCAGTGAGCACGATGCTCTTTCAGGTCCTGACGGTCGCAGGGTCATTTATCGCTGGGAGGTGAGGCCATGGCGTCGTAAGCAGGATGCCAGCGTCGGGGGCTTGATGGTGACTTGCGAGAAATTTGGCAATGCCGCTGCGCTCCAATCCCTCCCTGCCGAAGAAGGAACTGTTTCGGAAGCGCCGGCAGCTGCGACCGCCGCGTCGAATCTGGCCAGTGAGTTGAACCTCAGTCCGCTGCCGATGGTTCTGTTGGATGAGCGGGCGGTGATCCATCAGGCCAATCCAGCGGCGGTGGAGTTGGGATTGGCCCGTGGGATTCAGGAAGGGTTTTCGGCTTTCTGGGATGTCTTTGCCGAATCTCGGGAGTCGGGCCGTGTGCAACTGCAGTGGGGTTTGACTCTGGAGAAGCTGGCCGGAGACCACAAACATGAAGGCTGGATACTGGATGTGCCTGCGCTCCAGGCGCAGTCCTTCTCCGATGCCAGCCGCCTACCATCTCAGCGCTGGCTAGTGACCCATACGGTGTCAACTCAGGAGGGGGAAAAACGTTACCTCGCCATGCGGCTGCCAGCGTCAGCAGCGGCTCCATCGCCTTTCTCGGCAGCGGAGCGGGGTGGTGCTAGCGGAGGTGGAGCGCCTGATCTCGCGAGCCTTGCCACTGCGGTGGCTTCGATTTCTCAAGCCACTCCAGGGGTCTCTGAGACTGCCACTCGGATGCTGGAGATGCGTCGGCTGCAAGATGAACTGGCCCGTGCTCGCCAGGAATTGCGTACATTGCATGAAGCGGAACGTGTTTTTACCCAAAAGGAAGCGCGCGTGCGCCAATATCTGGATGCCTTACCCTGCGGGGTGCTGGTGCTGGATGAGCATGGCATGCCCATGGGGCAAAACGAGCCACTGACCCGATTGCTGGGGCGGGGCTTGCAAAAAGATGAGACGGTCGAGACTTGGTTAGCCGCTGCGTGCCCGAACGGCGATCATCGTGAAGAGGTGATGACGATGTGGCGGGAGGATGTGTGGCGCCGTCAACTGACCCGCACTTTTTCCCTGGCGACCGCAGACGGCTTGCTCAAAGAACTGGAATTCCAACCTGCCAGCCTACCGGGAGGGGGACTGCTCGTCTGCATCCAGGATGTGACCGAACCTTGCCGCCAGGAGGAGCAATTGCGCTCCACGGAGGCCAAGTTCCGCACGTTGTTGCATGAGGTGCCTCTGCCTGTGGTGCTGATGGATAAAGCCGGGGCAGTGTTTGAAGTGAATCATCTGGCGGAGACTCTACTGGGTCATCCGAAGACGGAATTGCGCCGCTATCCGTTGGATGCTTGGCTGGAGCCTGAAGATGCCTCCGCCCGTCGTGCGGCCTTGCGGCAATTGCTGGAAACGGGAGGACGCAGCGCTGTGGTGGAAGTCCGGGTGCGGCAGGCGAGTCAAAGCTCGGTTCCTGTGAGCCTGATCATGGCTCCGGTCATGGATGCTCAGGGGCAGCCGCACTGCACCATCTTCCTCTTCCAGAAGAAAACTCCAGCTGCGGTGTCTGGTTCAATGGCATTTGCGCCTCGGGAGATGGCTCCTCAGATGGCAATACCCACCTCAGCAGCGTTTTTTGCGCCACCGATGGATGCCGCTGCTTACGGTGGGGCGGCTGGAGGCAGTGTGAGACGGTCTCTGCTGAAAACGAATGTGAATGGACGCATCCGTGAGATCACACCTCGGGGATTGGAGCTTCTCGGATTGACTGAGATCGAAGCCCGTGGCCGCGCGCTGCACCTGCATTTTAGTCCGTCAGATCCTTCCGGATTCTATGCTCAATTGAAACGGTTGGCGGAAAGTGTGGAGGGCGAGGCCGATTTGGCTTGCTTCAATCGCGATGGTCAGAGGCAGGCCGTTCGGCTCAAGGTGACGCCTCTCGATGGCGGTGGCTTTGATTTCCACGTGCAGGAGGTGGCGATGGTGGGGCTGCCAAACGTACAGGCGGCCGCCACTCCCCAAGTGCCGCAAACCGTAGTGCAAATTCAGCCCACAGTCAGTTGGCCAGTCGCAGATCTCTCCCGGGAAAAGTTACTCTTGAGCGAAACTCATCACCGGATCAAAAATCACCTGCAGATCATTTCGAGCCTCCTGAACTTGGAGTCGAACACGGTGGCGAATCCCGATGCGCTTTCTGCGCTGCGCTCCAGCCAGAACCGAGTCCGAGCGATTGCGGAGCTGCACCAGCATCTTTATCAAATCGCCCTAGGGGCGGCGGAAAGTTTCAAGGCCTTCGCGGAAGGGCTCGTCAGACGTCTGCGGGACTGCTATCAAGTCTCCACCGACCAGGTGGCAGTGCAACTTTTCTTGGAAGAGGGCGAAATCCAGCAGGAATGGCTCATGCCGCTGGCTCTGACATTGAATGAAACGCTGTCCAATAGCTTTGAACACGCGTTCCCCGGAGGACGGCCAGGTCATATCCAGGTACGACTGAGTTTTGGTTCTCAAGGCGGGCAACTGATCGTCGAAGACGACGGCGTCGGCTTACCAGCCGGCTTCGAAGCTGGGGCCTCTGCTGGGTTGGGGCTGAAAATCCTGGCTGTTTTCGCCGAGCAAATGCGCGGTCAGTTCAGTGTCGGGAGCTCAAATTCCGGTGGAACAGAAATTCAATTGCGATTTCCTATAGCATATGCTGATATTTAGAATTAGCGTGGTATTGCTAATTCGCCCATGAATGGTCCTGAACGCATTCGCATCCTCATCGTCGAGAACGAAGGTCTCGTCGGATGTGACATGGCGTCGTGCCTGAGTGGCCTGGGCTACCGCGTGGTAGGCAACTGTGCGACAGGTGAAGATGCCCTGCGTCTCTATGACGAGGTGCATCCAGATCTTGTGCTCATGGATGTCCATCTCGACGGGACATTGGATGGCATTGAAACGACGCGCCGACTCCAGCGCAAGGGGCATGTGGGCGTCGTCTATGTCACAGCTTGTGCGGATCTCGAAACCGTCAATCGAGCACGCGACACCAATCCGCAGGGATATCTCCTCAAGCCTTTCAATCAGGATGAGTTGCGCCTGACGGTGGAGGTCGCCGCCAGCCGTCACCTTGCTGAGAAAGAGCGTTTGAAGCGTGAGCAGAGCTACTTTGAAGCCTTTCAAAGTTTGACCGATGGCGTCATCGCTGCGGATTTAGCCGGCGTCATTGTCTTCATGAATCCTGCGGCGGCCCGCATCACTGGTTGGGCCGAGCAACAGGGCGTTGGTCGTTCCCTACACGAGGTTTTCCGCATCTATCATCCGAGTGGTGAACCTGCTGCGGTGGAGTTGAGCACTGCTACCCAACCCGCTCGTGAGCGCACCGTTTGGCTGACCACCCAAGACGGCACCCGCGTGGCCGTGCAGGACCGCTCCACGCCCCTGAAGGATCAATCGGGTCAATTGACAGGTGTCGTCATTCTCTTCCGGGGTTTGGCAGTTCCGGTATCTGAAAATTTACCGACCACCGTTTCTCCTGCTGAGCGTGCCGCCCAAGCACCTCTGGTGGATGTGGTGGAAAGCATTTCCGACCCTCTGGTCGCCTTGGATGGCAAGTGGCAGCTCATCTATGCCAACGCGAGCGCGCAAAAACTGTTCGAGCGCGGACCGGAGAAGCTGCTCGGGGCCAACTTCTGGGACCTGCTCCCCACGGCGACGCGCGAATCACATTACGAAGCTCTGGCTCATGCCCTGCTGCATCGCGAATCCGTCACACGGGAACTCTACTTTGAAGAAAAGCAAACGTGGTTAGAAATCAGAGGTCATCCTTTTGCGGAAGGGCTGCTTGTGCTGATGCAGGACATCACCAGCCGCCGTGAAGAGGCAGATCGTCGCAATCGTCTGGACCGCTTGGAATCTCTTGGGCTGCTGGCCCGTGGCTTTGCTCATGAATTCAACAATCTGCTGACGGTGCTGCTGGGGAATATCTCTCTTGCAGAAATGCGCCTGCGCAGCGCGGTGCAACTGCCTGAGTTGCACACCGCCAAACAAGCCACGCTGCAGGCCCAGGGCCTCGTGCAGCAGTTGCTCACCTTCGCTCGCGGTGGAGCGCCAATCAAACGGCCGACGCAACTCGGCGATCTTGTGGAGCAGTTTTTCCTGCATCATAGCCGGGCTACTCGCATCGAGTATCGATTGGAGTTAGCTCCACGCCTGCCGAATCTTGCTGTTGATCCTGCGCAGTTGCGTCGTTTGTTAGGGAATCTCATCCGCAATGCGGAGCAAGCACAGCCGGAAGGGGGATTGATCACCGTTCGTTGTGTGCCCGCAGATCCGGGAGAGATGTTCCCGCATGAAATGCTCCAGGATCATCCCATGCAGCCTACGGGCGTGGTCATTGAAGTCCATGACCGGGGTGAAGGCATTGCCCCAGAAAATCTCGCGCACATTTTCGAGCCCTATTACAGCACTCGCAAGGCAGAGAACGCCACTGGTTTAGGCCTGACGGTTTGTGAATCCATTGCCAAAGCCCACGGCGGTTCCATCTCCGTGCGAAGTGAACCCGGGAAAGGCACCACCGTGCGCTTTTATCTCCCCGTCGATGCCGAGGGCGATGAAGTCGAGGCGATGGGGTTAAGCACCGCCTTCGATAGCCCACCACAATCTGCCGTGCCGCGCATTCTCGTGCTTGAGGATGATCCTCTGGTGCGGAATCTCATCGTACGTAATCTCAGCAGCCAGAATTACGAAATCGCGGAAAGCGCCGAAGGCACCGAGACGGTGAGGCTCTATCAAGAAGCCCTTCAGCAGGGGCAACCTTTCGACTTGGTCATCCTCGATTTGTCGATCCCAAATGGCATGGGCGGAGTCAGGACCATGGAGCGTTTACGCCAACTGGATCCTGAAGTGCTGGCAATCGTGTCCAGCGGCTACTCCGATGATCCTGTCATGGCCAAGCCTGCGGCTTATGGCTTTGCTGCCGTCTTGCCCAAACCTTATGAGCCTGCGGATATGCTGCGGCTTGTGAAGGCTGTCTTGGCCCAGCGTGAAGTCAGGAAGTGAAACGAGAAGAGTCTGAGCCCTTTTATGCAAAGGGTCATTCCTCTCTCCTTGAATGAAGAGAGGAACAAAAGTGGGTAGCTTGATTACTTCGTCTCAGCCAACACGCGCTTGATGTCAGCGGCTTGTTGGTCGGTGGAAGCTTTTGAATCTTTCCAGACGATCTTGTCGCCCTTGATCAGGAAAGCCTGGCGGCTGGCCAAGGTCATGGGGCCTTTGACAATGCGGTCCACATTGAAGGCATCCACGATTTTACCCTCAGGATCGGCGATCAGATCGTAGGGCAGGGTATGGTCATTTTTGAACTTGAGCTGAGCTTCCACGCCGTCAAAAGAGACGCCCAGCACCTGGACACCTTCCTTGGTCAGATCGCCGAAGGCGTCGCGCAGAGAGCAGGCCTGCTTCGTGCAACCTGGGGTGTTGGCCTTGGGATAAAAGAAAACTACGGTGGGGCCTTTGGCATAGACGTCGGCGAAATTCACAGTCGTGCCGTCTTGATTGACGCCGGAAACTTGGGGGGCAGGGAGGTCCACTTTTTCACCTTGGCCCGCCTGGGCGGAGGTGAATAGACTGGCGGCGAGGGCGAGGATGGTCAGAGTATATTTCATGGGTTGAGCGGGGAAGATGTCAGCGCTTAGGCTGAAAACGCTTCATAAAACGCTACATACGCGCAACTTATTCCGGAGACTGCATTAACTCATGCTTCACGATGCTCACAATCACCTGCAAGATGACCGGCTCGACCCTTGGCGACCCGCGGTGATGGCAGAACTCAGCCGTTGTGATTTGGGGGAGGCTGTGGTTAACGGCTCCAGTGAAGAGGACTGGAGCGCGGTCGCGGAACTGGCTCGTCACTACCCCTGGGTGCGTCCCTCCTACGGTCTCCATCCGTGGTATGTCAAAGAACGGACATCTCATTGGAAAGATCATTTGTTAGGATGGCTTCACGGTTGCTCAGGAGCGGCTGTCGGGGAGATTGGGCTGGACCGCTGGATCGAAAATCCCGATATCGAGGCCCAGGTGGAGTGCTTCCGCTGGCAGATGGACTTGGCACATGATCTTGAGCGCCCCGCCACCGTCCATTGCCTGCGTGCCTGGGGACTGCTGGAAGAGCAGTTGCGCATCGTCAAGATTCCAGAGCGTGGGTTCCTGCTCCATTCTTATGGGGGACCGGTGGAAATGATTCCAGGCTTTGCCAAACGCGGCGCGTATTTTTCGCTTTCACCGTATTTTGGCCACCCACGCAAAGCCGCTCAATTGGAGGTTTTCAAAGCGGTGCCTCTCGAGCGACTGCTGGCCGAAACGGATGCTCCAGATATGTGGCCGCCTGCTGAACTGAACCCGCATCCCTTGGGAAGTCCGGCTAAGCCCTTGAATCACCCGGCCAATCTAAGGGTGAGCTATGAATTGTTAGCAAAAGTCAAAGAGATGCCTGTAGATGAACTCATCGGGCAAATTGCCGCGAATTATCAGCGGCTTTTTGGCGACTCGCAACGTGTCTAGGAGAAGGGTCTAACCTCAGAGATAGGGTAAATACCCCGGAATCACAAAAAGCACGGGTCGAGCGTGATCGTTGGACTGCAACCATTGCGTCAAAGGGGCTTTTCAGCTATTATAGTGACTTCATCAAATGCACAAAGTTTCCGCTCTGATCTTTGGCCTTATCTCGGTGCTGGCGTCTTTCAGCCAAGCCCAAACAGGCGTGTTGCGGGAAGTCTGGAACAACCTCGACGGCGGCGAAATCGCTGACCTCACACTGTCTCCCGACTATCCCACGCATCCGATCCTGCGGACGGTGGATGCTCATTTTGCCAGCCCCGTGAATTGGTCGGAGCGGTATGGCGTGCGCATGCGTGCCTACCTGACACCGAGCACAGGTGGCAGCTATACATTTTGGGTGAGTGGGGATGATAACTGCGAGCTGTGGCTGAGCAGCGACGATCAGGCGACCAACAAGGTCCAGATCGCCACGGTGCCGGGATGGACGGAGGCTCAACGCTGGGACAAGTTTCCAGAGCAGAAATCCGCTCCGATCACGCTTCAGGCCGGACGTCGTTATTACATCGAAGCGTTGATGAAAGAGGGCTATGGTGGCGACAGCTTGGCGGTCGGTTGGGCCACTTTACCAGATGGCACACCGCAGGTGATTCAGGGAGCCTATCTGACCCCCTTCGAATTGCCTGCCTCGATTCCCACCGGTTTGATCGTTGAAGCAGGGAAACCTATTCAGCAATATGCGCCTAACTACAAAGTCGATCTGGTGGCGCAGGCTCTGAATATCGCCAATGCCAATACTGCGCCTGCCATCGAATGGACACAGGTCAGCGGGCCGACAACAGCCACAATCGTCACCCCCGCCGTGGCGGCTACCCAAGTGACCTTCACTCAGGTGGGCACCTATGTGTTTAGAGCTACCGCCACTCATTCGACCAATTCGGCCACGGATGATGTGACAGTGACTATCATGCCAGCTCTTGCCACGGATGCGGGGCGGGCCTTAGCGGAATATTGGTTCAACGTGAGCGGCAATACGGTCGCATCACTGTCCAATAGCTTGGATTACCCGAATTACCCACACGCGCATCGTCTGATCACAACGCTGACACAAACCCAGAACCTCGGCGAGGTGTATGGTCAGCGCATTCGCGGTGTCATCCTGGTGCCAGTGACCGGCAGCTATCGTTTTTTTCTGGCGGCCAATGAGAAGGCGGAGTTTTATCTCAGCACCAACGATTCTCCGGAGAATCTTCAGCTGCGTTCTTCGGTGACGACCGCCGTGAATGTGGCGGATTTTTCCAATCATGCCTCTCAGGGGTCGCAAACATTGTCACTCGTGGGCGGCCAGAAGTATGCTTTTGAAATCCGCCACAAAGAGGACTGGGGCACCGATCACTGCTCCCTGATGTGGCAGCAGCCCGGCCAAAACTATCTCGGTGAGATCACCGGAGAGTATCTGGCTCCTCCGATCGATGCGAGTGCGGTGGTGACTGGAACGCAGGAATTCGATCTGACGCATGATTACATCCTCAATGCCGGACGCGATGTGGTGCTCTATATGCCACGGAACTCGGTTTCTCTGAGTGCCTATGAATCGCGCCGGATTTGGGGTAGTGATACGCCGACGCGTGCTTGGTCTCAGGTCAGCGGTCCTTCCGGGGTGCTCTTCTCGGCCCCAGATGCGACGCAGACGCTCGCCACCTTTCCCAAAGCGGGAACCTATGTGCTGCGCTACAGTGTGACCACACTGAATAACACCAGCACGGATGAGCTGACGGTCGTGGTGAAAGCACCCATCAATAAGCAAGTTGGGAGTTTGACACGTCAAGTCTGGTGGAACCGGAACTTTGCGACTATTCAGGCCTTCAAGGCGGATCCCTCCTATCCGAATCAACCCGACATCACGGATGCCATTCCTGATCTCAAGCAGAGCAATAGCTGGGCAGATCGATATGCCACACGGGTGACGGGCATTCTGAATGTGCCTGCGGGTGGCAGCAGTCCCGTGAACTATGTCTTCTACGTCTCGGGGGATGATGTCGCAGAGTTTTCCATCAGCACCGATGCGACGGAGGCGAACCTGCGCCGCGTTTGTTACACCACCACAGCGACGGGGCGGGAGGTCTGGACGACTGAGGCCTCGCAAACTTCGGCTCCGGTCGCATTAAAACCTGGCGGGCGATATTTTGTGGAAGTCTTGCACAAAGAGACCTGGAGCAGTGATCACTTCGCAGTCGCTTGGGCACTTGAAGGCGACCGACGCCCAAAGCTGATCGAAGGCACTTTGCTGGAGCCTTCCCTCAATGCCCCGGCCTTCGATCCCAACCTTGCCTTTTATGCCAAGGCAGGTGCAGACCGCATCTACTGGTGGCCGCATCAGCAGACAAAGCTGGCTGGGTCGGTGGTGAAGGTGCTGTCTTCGAGTTTGACGCCCACCTCCTTGTGGAAGCAAGTCTCCGGGCCCAAGTCCACGTTGACTGAGCCTAGCAGTCTGACTTCAGATGTGATCTTCTCAGCGGCTGGCACCTATGTGTATGAACTCACCGTGACCGCGGGGGATTTCTCTCATCGCGACAGTGTGACGATTCAGGTGAACAAATCGTTTGTTAACGGAACTGGGCATCTGACTCGCTCCGTCTGGCTGGATGTGGAGGGGAACACCTTGCAAGATCTGCTGAATTTCGATCCCACACTCTCCAATCCTCATTTGGAAGATCTGCTTCCGAGTGTCGAGCCTCCCACGAATTGGGCCGACTATTACGGCACGCGTTTGAAGGGCTTCCTGACAGTGCCCGTGACCGGGGCTTACACGTTTTGGATCACAGGCGAAGATACCGCAGACCTGCAGCTTGATCTCAAGGATGGTTCTGGTCTGACCCGGATCGCCTATCTGGATCATGAGGGACATGCCGTGAGGGATTGGGATGGGCACCCTCTTCAGAAGTCGAGCACCTACACGTTGCAGGCAGGCGTGGCTTATCCGATTCAGGCACTGCATAAAGACCGCACGGGGGCGGATCATCTTTCCATCGCCATGGATGGCCCAGCGACCAATGGCCGTGAGGTCATTTCGCGAGCTTTCTTGGCGCCAGATCATGCGGCCCCGGCTCACAATGCAGAAATCACAGTGGTGCTTGGGGCTGATCGAACCATTCTCTGGCCTCAAAATGAGTTGGCCGTCGCTGCGCTGGTTTATGATCTCAAGCAAGGACCGCAGCCCCTAACCTATAAATGGACAACGAAGTCGAAGAAACTCACCTTCGATAACACGACAGGTCCAGTCGCTGTTTTAAAGTTTGGGGCTCCAGGCATTCATGAAGTGACCGTGACTGCGACCGATGGAATTAATACGGGTAGCGACACCGTCTTGATCACCGTTCAGAATCCGCTGACCGCCAAAGCTGGCGGACTGCTCCGCGAGGTCTGGACAGCTGTGTCTGGTTATCAGTTGGCGAATTTGACCAACTCGAGCGCCTATGCTGGGACGCCGAACATCACGGATATCCTGCCAAACCTAGAGACGCCTAGCAATTGGGCGGACAACTATGGCCAGCGCTTGACTGGATTCCTTCAGGTGCCGATGGAAGGCGACTATGTATTCCTCTTGGCCAGTGATGATGAAAGCGCCTTTTGGTTGAACAGCACGGGGGAAGCTGCCGCTGGTGCTCAAAAGATTTGCTCCACGGCCTCGGCTACAGGTCGCTACAACTGGACAAGGTATGCCTCGCAGAAATCAGCGCCCATTCATCTGGTTCCTGGCCAGCGCTATTATGTTCAAGCCTTGCATAAAGAAGGAGGCAGTGATGACTACTTCGCCGTGGCTTATCGCCTCGCTTCACAAACGGACGATGAGGCACAAATTATCCCTTCTGTTTTGCTGAGCCCGCCAGATGGGGTGAAGGCAGAAGCTCATGAAAGCGAGATCTTGGTGAAGGCAGGTGAGGATCAGACGGCTTGGTGGCCGCGCAATCGCTTTACCCTGCGTGGGACAGCCGTGGATTATAAACCGGGGCCGCAAGCTTTGGCGTTCCGGTGGACGGTGATCAGCGGTCCTAAAGGTGCGGCTGATAAGGCTCTGTTTACGGCGCCCACCAGCCTAACGACGGATGTGGAACTGTCTGCCGCAGGGGCTTATAAAATTCAACTGACCGCGACCGATGGCACGAATACCCGAGCCGCAGTGGTTGCCATCACCATCGCACCTCAAGTGGCTCCAGGCACGGGATCGATTTTAGCGGAGGTGTTTAACAACATCACGGGCAGTTGGGTCACCGACCTGACAAAGTCGCCCAAGTTCCCGAACAATCCCGACAATCGCTTCCAGTTGAAGAGTGCGGAGATCGTCACGAATACAGCGGACAATTACGGCATGCTGTTGCGAGGTTACCTGCATCCACCTGTGGCGGGTGTGTATCGCTTTAACATTGCTTCCGATGACTGGAGTGAGGTTTATCTCAGCACGGACCGCACCCCTGAGAAAAAGGAACTCGTGTGCTTTGTGCCAGCGGGAACGGACTACTATGAATGGCGGAAGTTTCCTGATTATCAGCTCTCTCGTCCGATCACCTTGAAGAAAGGTGCGAGCTACTACATCGAGATCCGTTACAAAGAGTCGAGCTGGAGGGATCACATGGCCCTGGCCTGGATGCGGCCTGGGACGAATGCCTTCGAAATCATTGATGGACCCTTTTTATCTCCCTTTCAGTTAGGGGATAAGCAAGCGCCCACCATCACTCTGACAGGCGGTTCGAACATGACGGTGAATGTAGGGTCCAGTTTCGTGGACCCCGGTTTCCTCGCCAGTGATCTGGAAGATGGAAATCTGAATGGAAAAGTGACGGTAGAAGGCAGCGTGGACACGAGCAAGCCCGGGACTTATCTGCTGCGTTATGTGGTGACGGACTCAGCGGGAAATCAGTCCGCCGTGATGACCCGGCAGGTGACGGTGGCCGTCGCTGAGGGGAGCGATCCTGTGTATCCCCCCGACGCTAGTGGCACACATTCCACCACCGCCTGGGCAACTCCGGCGTCCATTTCAGATGTGGAAGCCGCTCGCTTCTTGAAACAAGCCACCTTTGGCCCTTCCGAAGCAGACATCGCACGGGTGAAGCAATTGGGATTCTCGAAATGGATCGATGAACAATTGGCCCTGCCCCCGAGCTCGCATCTCACCCATCTGGATAGGATGGCCCTCTTTGAGGGTGCTCAAGAGGAGTTGCTGGAGCTATCGAAAGCCGCAGGCACTCTCGGGCTGCCAGGCGCGGTGATGCCGATGACCAACACGCCGCTCGATACGGAAGATCGACTCTACACGTGGTGGACGCTTGCTGTGACGACTCCAGATCAGCTGCGTCAGCGCGTGGCCCTGGCCTTGAGTGAGATTTTAGTCATCTCAGATCGCAATGGCGGGTTGCGTAATTACCCACGCGGTTGCACGAACTACTACGACCTGTTGGTTCATAGTGTTGGCTCTGGAGTCACTTACCGAAAGCTGCTGGAAGACATCACGCTGAACCCAGTCATGGGCATGTGGTTGACGATGGCGCGGAGTTCTAAAGCTCAGCCGGATGAAAACTATCCGCGTGAAATCATGCAGCTTTTCAGCATCGGATTGAATCACCTCAATAAGGATGGCACCTTCAAACGCAACGGTTCCGGTGATACCATCCCGACTTACACTCAGAAAGACATTCTGGAACTCTCCCGAGCCTTCACTGGGTGGACGTTCAATAACTCCCGCACCTTTACCTGGGCTGGTAACACGACGGATGATATCAACCCGATGATGTCGTTCGAAGATTATCATGATCGCGGACTCAAGGTGATTGTGGGTGGGGCTACCGTTCCGGCAGGTCAAACGGCGATGGAAGATGTGCGGCGTTGTTTGGATGTGCTAGCCGCGCATCCGAATGTCGGGCCGTTTATGGCGCGCCGGTTGATTCAGCGGTTGACCACCAGTAATCCTAGCCCGGCCTACATTTATCGAGTCTCTCGTGTGTGGGATAACAACGGCAAAGGTGTGCGTGGAGACCTAGGAGCGGTGGTCAAAGCCATCCTGCTCGACTCCGAAGCGCGGACGATGAGTGCCACAGCAGGAGCAGGTAAGCTGAGTGAACCCATGGTCCGGCTGACACGTCTCATGCGAGCTTTCCCCAAGGCTCCGAGCAGCAATCCGCCGATTTTAGGCCGTTACTTCATGTGGAATGCTTTGGATGAGCTGGGCCAATGGCCGCTTCAGGCTCCGACAGTCTTCAACTTCTTCTTGCCGGATTACGCTCCACCTGGAGCTGTTCTAGATGCGGGTATCCGTGCGCCTGAGTTTGAGATCACCACGGAACTCACGGTGACCGATACGGCGAACTACTTCTTTGAAGGCGTGACGAACGGTTTTTACGTCAACACGGGTTCCCGCATAGGTCTGGACCTTACACCGCTCAATGCGCTGTGGGCAGACCCGCAGGCCGTTTTGGCGAAATTTGAAACTCTTTTGTTAGGTCGCTCAATGTCGGCTGAGTTGCGTGCCTCCTTGCTCAATATCCATTCGCTGTATCCTAGCAATGCCACCACAGGCGTGAAAGTGATGCTGCAGATCCTCACGGCCTCTCCGGAATTTTCCACGGAGCTTTAATCCCCAAGCCCTTCTTTCGTCATGCAACCAAACGATATGCCTACGCTGCTGACGCGGCGGACTTTCCTGGGGCGCTCGGCGTGTTCAGCCATGTCCACGACATGTCTGCTGAATACCATCCTTACGCTGAGGCAAATGAATGCCCAGGCGGCCGATGTCCTCACTCCTGGCACACCCTATAAAGCCATCGTTTGTGTCTTCCTCTACGGGGGTAATGACTCCAACAACATGGTGATGCCGCGTGAATCCAGCGCGCATGCGAAGTATGCAGCGAGCCGCACGGTCTTAACGATTCCCCAATCGGACATTCTAGCGCTAAACACTCAGAATGATAACGGCCTGAATCTCGGGCTGCATCCGTCCATGACGGGCTGCCGGGATCTCTACAATCAAGGCAAATTGGCCCTCCTGACCAATGTGGGCACTCTCATTGCTCCGGCGACCTTGCAAGACTATTACAATGGCACGGCGGCGATCCCCGAGAATCTGTTCTCACACAGTGATCAACAGATGCAGTGGCAAACCTCGGCCAGCACGATGAACGCAGCCTACAACCAAACGGGCTGGGGTGCACGCATGGCGGAGGCACTGGTGGGGGGGCAGGAGAGGACCTCGGTCTCCATGTTGGTTTCTTTGAATGGCACCAATTTCTTCCAGGTGGGAAAGACCATGCTGCCCTTCCGTCCAGGCCCAGGAGGCACCCCTGTTTTTCGATTGGGGCAGGGGAGTAGCAGCCAGGATGTGACACGCTACACCGCTTTCCGCAATATCCTCAATGCGGAATATGCCAACCTGATGGAAGACGCTTTTGCAGACCTCTCCAACAAGTCCATTGTTGAGGCGGATACGATCAATACGGCTTTGCAAGGCACCTCGAATTTTCCAACGATTCCCAACTCTGGGTTAGGTGAGCAATTGCGTGTGGTCGCGAAAATGATTCAAGCACAAGGTCCGCTTGGGATTACACGTCAGATCTTCTTTGTTGCGACAGGCGGGTTCGACACGCACGGACCTCAGCTAGGTGATCACGCCAATCTTTTGGGCGGCGTGAGTGCGGCAATGAAAGGCTTCCAAGACGGCCTGGAGAGCATCGGCATGGGCAATGCGGTGACTACCTTTACGGCTTCGGATTTTAACCGCACCTTTGACTCCAATGGGCGTGGATCTGACCATGGTTGGGGCGGTCACCATCTCATCATGGGGGGGGATCTTGTGGGGCAGCGTGCCTATGGTTCCTTCCCTGATCCTGACATCACCGTGTCTGGAAATCCTTTGGACACGGGGCGTGGCCGTTGGGTGCCTACAACCAGTGTGGATCAATATGCGGCGACGATGGGCAAGTGGTTTGGCCTATCGTCCACACAGATTCGAGAAGTGTTCCCCAACATCGTGAACTTCGATGCTGATCTGGGCTTCATGAAGCCGGTGTCTTAACTTGAATCTGATGTCACGCACCCTGCGGTCCTTGGTTTTTGGTGTGGCACTGATGCTTGCCATTCTCTTCGGGCTGATGCTCGGAAAAGGCGGTGGTATCGCGGGTCTATGGGCTGATCTCAGAGGCTGGGTCAGTGGTTCCTCGGGTAAGTTTGCTCCTGATGATCCTGCTTTAACAGCCAGCCTCCCCAAGCCCGACCCAGCAGCCGGATTGCCGCCGAACCCCCTCAATGATTTGCTCAAATCCGATCTAACGCCCGAGCAGCAAACGGACATCGTGGGTCAGATGCTGGTGGATTATTGGACGACGGTTCGTTCACTGCCGAATGGCACTTGGGAAGAGGTGTGTGCCCAGCTTTCAGGAGCTAACCGAAAAAAGTTGGCCTTCATTCCCAAGGAGCATCCGGCTTTGCAGAAAGACGCGTTTCGCTCATCACCTGAGGCACCGGGCATTCGCCTGCATGTGATCTCCAGCAGCGGCTGTGCCTTTCAGTTAATTTACGATGGCCCGGACGGAGTGCCTTATACCGAGGATGACCTCGTGCGGAATTTTCCTCCGGACCTTCAGTTCAAGTGAGGCTTAGCACGAGTCTTGAAGGTCCGGCGGTGATTTTGTGAGGGAACCTGAATCGTGTAACTCTGGGCGTCTGCCGTCACAGTGCAGCGGATTTGATGAGCTTGGCAGCTATCTCCGAGGTCCCCGTGGTTGGCGATCATGCTTGGATCCGCTGTGTTTTCACGATCATCACGGATGTTTTCGTGCATCTGATACATGGCCTGGAGATCTGGCACCGATTTCAGAGCTGCCATGGCGGAGGCGCTGGTGCCTTTCTTGGGGCCGTTGTTCATCACTGAAACCGTTGGTTGGAGGCTACGAATGAGCAGAGGATTATTGCTGCTATCGAGCCCGTGATGATTGACCTGATAAAGATCCACCATACCGACCAAATTTACGGGTGTGACGAGCTTTTCTTCCACATTCCAGGTTAGGTCACCGCCGTCGAAGAAGCGGAAATCTCCGAATTCCAGGAGGAGCACGACGCTGTTGGCATTGTCACTGGTATCCACAGGCTTACTCGGCACGCTTCCCGTGAGTGGGTTCTGCGGCCAGGTGCTAGGTGCGGAAATAAACTTTTGGTTGGCACCCAGGCATCGCAACTTCAATGGAGGTCCGCTCTCACTTTGACGGAGGGAGACTTCGTCACCTGCGTGGAGAGTCACACGTTTTTCTACAGGCGCCGTCTGGTAGGGGCGCTTGAGTAGAGTCCAACGCATGTCTTGTGGTTTCCCATCGGGGCTGCTTTCAGGTACGCCTTTGTCATAAAGGGTGCCCACGGGGATGAGGGCTGCGAGGTCGGCCAAGCCGCCGAAATGATCTCCATGAAAATGAGTGATAATGACGTGGTCCAGACGCTTCAGCCCTGCGACTTCTTGAGCCACATGGAGGATGCGTTGAGCATCACGGCCCCCCGGGTTGCCCGTGTCCACGAGCACCGATTCACCTTCAGGCGTCACGATCAAGGTGGAGCCACCGCCTTCTGAATCAATCCAGTGGATCTCGAGGTTCTTGGCCGATGCCAAAAGGGAAGACATCGCGAGGAGAAGGCTGGCTAGGAGAGATAACTTCATGCCAGCCTTCCACGATGCGCGGAGGAAGATTCTGTCAGTTTTACTGAGCAGGTTTGCGGTTTAGCTCATCAATCTGGCCGTTCAGCGTGCAAAAGTCGTAAATGACCCCGATGAGGAAACCGCCCCCGGTGAGAAGATACAGGATCGCACTCAGCCACTTGCGCTGATAGAAGCGGTGGACTCCGAAGATACCGAGGAAAGTCAGCAGCAGCCAAGCGACTGAATACTCATAGGGCCCGGTGGCATAGCGTGCATCCGCATCGCGATCCATGGATGGAATCAAGAAGAGGTCCACGATCCAACCAATTAAAAACAGGCCGCCTGTGAAGAGCCAGATGATTCCGGTGATCGGTTTGCCAAAGTAAAATCGATGAGATCCGGTGAAACCGAAGATCCAGAGGATGTAACCGATGGCTTTGTTATGTGTCGATGTGGGAGCTGCGTTCATAGCGGTATTAGCATTCCCTTTGTCAGTGGGTCGGCCACTGCAATTTTGTGAGGGGTTTGGAACCCTCTCGCGCATGGAATGCGCAAGGGCAACTGGCCCCAAACAATCCTGCTGAGGACCTTAGAAAAAGTGGTGCAACATTCCCATTTATGGTAAATATTGCATCTGTGACTTATCGGGTGAAATCGAGCTCTTGGTGGGGAATGGTCCTTGGGGTGGCCATTATCCTGATTTTACCCATGGTTTTGGGAGGATTGCTCTTGGTCCAATCCCGACTTGCCGAAGAGAGTTATCGATGGGTCCAGCATACGCATAAGGTCCTCGCTAAACTGGATGAAATTCATGGATTGATTGGTGAAGCCGAGAGCAGTCAGCGGGCCTATCTCCTAACCAAAAGTGAACATTTCGAAACCCGATTTCGGGAACTGGTGGCAAAAATACCCGACAAAGGCGGTGAGTTTTCAGTGTTGATTCAGGATAACGAGGCGCAGGTAAAGCGGTTCGACCAGATGCAAAAGACCCTGAAGGAGCGGATAGCCATACTTGATGCCAATGCTCGTGAGATCAGCACCTTAAATGATCAAGATTTGAACGTGCGGTTGGAGGTGGGGGCTAAGAAATCCGAGCAGTTGAATCTTGAACTCCGAGAATTGGCAATCATCGAGCAAAAGCTACTCGATGAGAGGCGGGTTCGTTTTGAAGCCGCGAATAAACAGTTTCAAAACATCGCGGGTTGGACGGTCGCTGGCGGATTCTTGCTCCTCAGTGGCGTTGGCTTTTTGCTCCGCAAGGAGAGTCGATCCCGGTCGCTCTATGAAGTTAGATTGGCCGATGCCAGAGATGCCGCTCTGGATGCGGTCAAGACGACTTCAGCATTTGTCGCTTCAGTCAGCCATGAGATACGGACTCCGATGAATGGAGTGTTAGGCACTGCTGATCTTCTGCTCAGGGATGCCACGCTTAGTGCGAAGCAAAGAGACGGCATCGAGACCATCCGGGGTTCCGGACGCGCACTCCTAAATATCATCAATGACATCCTCGATCTCTCCAAACTTCAGGCTGGAGAAATGTCCTTCGTTAACGAACTTTATTGCCCTGAGGATGTGGTGGAGGAGGTGATCAATCTCTTCGCTGCGGCGGCAGCGAAAAAGAGGATCGAATTGACTCCACACATTTCAGCGGATGTGCCTCAGCAGGTGTCGGGGGATCGACTGAGGCTCCGCCAAGTTTTGGCAAACCTTGTGTCAAATGCGGTCAAATTTACGGAAAGTGGGGGCATTTCCGTTCACGTGACCCGGCGTCGTGAAGTGGAGTTCGACGGCAAGGTGTGCCTTCGTTTTGATGTCAGCGATACAGGACCTGGGATTGCCAAGGAAGTCCAGTTTCGCTTGTTCCAACCCTTCACTCAGGTGGATACCAAGCTCGCTCGCCAGCATGGAGGAACAGGTCTTGGGTTGGCCATTTCCCGCGAACTTGTGCAGCGGATGAATGGGGCGATGGGAGTGGAAAGCACGCTTGGCCATGGTGCCACCTTTTGGTTTACGGCGATCTTTGGCGCGAGTGACGCGGACTCGGAGGTGAAGAGGCTGGAAGATCGGTCGATTATGGTTCTCGAAAATCGACCCATGACGGCGGATGCTTTGCAGGCTCATGCCGTGGCTTGGGGTTTACGTCCTTACATGTATCGGAGTTTGGCAGAGATTCCGAAAGAAGGGCCTAACAAGATGGGTGAGGAATTTCAGGCGTTGATCATCGGGTCCGCTACTTCTCAGGACTGGTTACAGCCGCTTCGTCAATTGCGATCTCGAGAGTGGCTGCGTCATGTCCCTGTCTTCCTCATGACGGATCAGGAAGAACTCAGCGAGCATGCCTTGCTCCGAGAGGGCATTGTCGGCACACTGAAATATCCATTTCGGCCTTCAGAACTCTATAACCGGTTGGCAGGCTCTCACGCCTCCAGTGAGGTGGTCGAGCTCGAAACCAAACTGGATCTACCACCCTCTCGGATCATCGTGGCCGATGACAACCCCGTAAACCAAAGGGTCCTGCGTAACCAGCTCGAATATCTCGGGATGGAGGTGGTCCTTTGTGGTCACGGACGTCAGGCCTTGGAAGCTGCACAGCGTGACGAGGGATGTCTGATTTTGATGGATTGCGAGATGCCTGAGATGGATGGGTTTGAGGCCACTCGTGCGATTCGACGTTGGGAAAAAGAAGAGAGTCGGCCCGCAATTCCGATCATTGCCATCACGGCGCATGTGATGAGTGGTGATGCCGAGCAATGCCTGGAGTCAGGCATGAACGCCTATCTGTCCAAGCCGATGGAGCTGGAGAAGCTGCAAGTGATGCTTTCACAATGGCTGCCCACGATGACAAAGGCTCAATCGGGTGGGGCGGATGAATTGCCTAACAGCAAACATCAGGAACCGATCATCGATGAAGAGCAATTCGCCACGTGTCTGACTGGAGACTTGGAGCTGGATCAGGATTTGATTCAGATGGCCCTTAAACAAGTCGAAGAAACCCTGGAGAAGATGCAGACAGCTCTTCAAGAGGGAGCGGATGCAGTCTGGCGCCATGCTGCACATCGTGTGCGGGGTTCTACAGGAACCCTCGGGTTTACGGCCATGGCAGCGCTTTTCCACGAGGCGGAGTTTGATGCAACGAGCAGGGATGCCAGGGAGCGTGTCTTGGCCGGACTTCGGAGTGCTTACACACAACTGGCGGCCGTGCTCAGTGAAAGAGGACTGACCGCGAATTTAGAAGCTGCGGTCCAACTCTGAAGCCGGGCTATTTTACCATTAAAGGCTTGATTTGATCAGGGCTCGAGGTCTGGTCTTCTCCTCATTCGAATGCCCAGTCCCGATGCCGCCTTGCTTTTATTTTTAGCGGGGCTCGGTGCTGGTTTCATCGATTCCATCGCGGGAGGCGGTGGATTGATCTCGTTACCGGTTTTGCTCAGCATCGGGTTGCCACCTCATCTGGCTCTGGGCACGAACAAAATGCAGAGCACCTGGGGAACCCTGATGGCGGTGCGCCGCTACATGAACGCCGGGCTGGTGCATTGGCGGGACATGCGTTTGGCGGTGGCGGTGACCTTCGTCTTTGCCATGCTCGGCACCTATGCGGTGACCCAGGTGAGCAATGCTCGGCTGAAAGAGTGGGTGCCATGGCTGCTTCTGGGCATCGCTGCCTACGTCTTATTGAGTCCCAGAATGAGTAAGCAACCTGTGGCCGCCCGGCTTTCGCCTCACGCGTTCGCTTGTGCCGGCGGTTGTGTGTTGGGCTTCTATGATGGATTTCTCGGACCTGGAACAGGGTCGTTTTGGACGATCGCTTGCCTTACTTTGCTGGGATTGGAACTCACGCGTGCTACGGCCTATACCAAAGTGGTCAATCTCACCAGCAATGTGGCCTCACTGATGGTCTTCATCTCTGCTGGCCAGGTGCGATATGATGTGGCTGGCATCATGATCGTGGGGCAGTTGATCGGTGCGAGATTAGGGTCTGGACTGGTGATTCGGCATGGGGCACCCTTCATCCGGGTGGTCTTTCTCATCGTCGTCTTTGCCATGATTCTGAGATTGCTTTGGGATCAATGGTCGTCGCAGACTTGATCCGGCTGGCTTTACGGTCATCTTGGAGCCCTTTCTTGCCCCATGCCTCGTATTCTTGCCATAGATCACGGAACCGTCCGCATCGGCTTGGCCATTAGCGACGAGATGGAGTTGACGGCCAGTCCGCTGAAAACCGTGGATGCCAAGCAAGAGGCCGAGCGAGAGATCGCGCGCCTGGTGCGGGAGAAGCACGTGTCGCGCATCATTATCGGGATGCCCTTTCTCATGAGTGGCAATCGCGGAGAAGCCGCAGAACGGGTCGAGAAATTTGCCGAACGGTTGAGCCGAGCGGTGGAGCATGAGGTCCCCATCGATTTTGTGGACGAGCGCCTTTCCTCGGTGGAAGCCGAGGCCTCCATGTCTCGTTCAGGCATTACCGACAAACGTGAGCGCGAGAAGATTGTGGATCAACTCGCGGCGGTGGTGATCCTGCAAGACTATCTGAACAATCAGCGCGGACCGGCGGGTTTTCTCCTGCCCGATGAAGCCTACGATCTGGAGTGGACACAGCATGAGCCGAAGCGACGTCGAAAGTGAGCTGGGCCTGAATGTGGGACCGCCTCCGGGCTGGCGACGTTTACGGCTGCACATTGCCTACTGCGGCACTCCCTGGCGTGGCTGGCAGAGCCAAACGATCGGTGGAGGTATCCAAGATGAGCTCAATGCGGCCGTCTTGAAAGCCACTCGTGTGCAGACGATGGTGCATGGCTCCGGTCGCACGGATGCCGGGGTCCATGCCCTCGAACAGGTGGCCCACATGGATGTGCCAGAGTCGCTGAATCTACGTCCTGAAGCCTGGATGAAGGCCTTGAATGCTTGCTTACCCCTGACCATAAGAGTGGTCGAGGTCGCTTATTGTGAGCCCTCCTTTCACGCTCGCTTCAGTGCCTGCGGTAAGGTCTATCGGTATCGCATTTGGCGTAATCCTTGGTTATCCCCCTTCGAGGCAGATCGTGTCTGGCCTGTGCATGGCCCCCTAGATATGGACTCCCTTCAGACATGTCTCAGCAGTCTCGTAGGCACGCACAACTTCGCCTGCTTGTCGGCTAATCGTGGCGATATGCCAGAGACTCTACGCCGCACGATGCCCGAGAAAACCACCCGCACCATCCATCGTGCTGAGATGCGCTTGGAGGGAGGCATCTTGGAACTGGAGTTCGAGGGTGACGGTTTTCTTTATAAAATGGTGCGTCTGATGGTCGGCAGCCTGATGCAAGTTGCTCGTGGGCGCGCCACTGCGGACTGGTTTCAAGATCTCCTCACCAATCCAAAAGCTGTCCAGAGTAACCAGATGGCTCCTGCGGGAGGGCTTTATCTCGTGCGAGTGCTGTATTGAGTGTGGAACGAGAGGAACGCATTTTTGGCAATGTCAGTATTGTCACACCTCCCTCGGTAACCTACAGCCGAAAGCAGTGTTTCCTCTTTTGCGACCGGTGGTTCCATGCTTGGGACATCTTTTGAAAAAGTCTTAAAATCTTTTTCGCGGTCCCTCGTCTATGATACTCTCCGCGTGAGCGAATTTCCCCGCAAGCCATGAAAACCATTGCATGTCGTCGGCTGGTTTCAGCCCTGTGTTTGGCAGCTCTGCTGCCCGTCTCCGTGTCCCCGGCGGCTCCTGTGAAAAAGAGCCGCGTCGAATCGAAGCCCAGTGTTCAACCGGTCTTAGAGGCGGAGTTGAACATGCATCCGGCGGAGTTAGCCCCGGACTGCACCATCGAGGTCGTATTCCCCACGCCGATGATCGCGAAGGAAAAGATTGGCAGCGTGGACCCGGAATCTCCTCTGGTGGTGACTCCGGCACTCACCGGTGAATTCCAGTGGGTGAGCACGCGCAGTGGTCAGTATAAGCTGACTCAGACGCCGAAGTTCAATGCCAGCTACGACTTCGCCCTGCGTCAGGGCCTGCGGGATGTGGAGGGCAAGGCTCTCTCCACGGAATCTCTGGCCTCCGTGCAGAGCGCGCAGTTCCGCATCGTCGATCAATCGCCCAAATGGTTTAACGATGATGAAGCACGTCGGAAGCCTCGGTTTCTCTTCGAGTTCAATGACAATGTCAATGCCTCCGACAGTGTGGCTCACATCAGCTTCACCTCAGAGAATCCGAAGCTAACCATCCCTGCCGTGGTGCGGCATGCGTTGGGGAAGGACTTCCCCCGCTACAGTGAACCCCAGCCCACGTGGGCGGAGGAGATTGGCAAGGTCAAACCGACCGTCGCTCCCGAGGCCACGCGCATGAGCGCCATCGTGGTGGAGCCTGCGGAGCCGCTGCCTGTGGCGGAAAAGTGGCGTCTGGTCATCTCCCCCTCGCTGGTGAATGCTTCGGGTTATGCCACCCTGGCGGTTGGGGATGAGGTTTCGCTGGGTAGCGTGAAACCTTTCAGCGTTAGAAACGTGAGTGCCCACACACCTTTTGACCAATCTTACTATGTGGAAGTGTCTTTTAACAAAGCGCTGCTACCTGCGAAGGATGAAGGTTACACCCCAGAGGAACTGCAAACCCTGGCGGATAAGCTGGCCGGGGCGGTGCACATCACGCCCGAGGTGGCGGGGGTGAAGGCCGAGATCGTGGGTTATTCCCTGCGTCTCAGCGGTGGCTTCTCCCTGCACACGCCCTACCGGGTGGTGGTGGAGCCGGGGATGGTCTCGGGGGATGGATTGCCCCTCCAGGCGGTGTCGGAGAATGAGGTGACGTTTAAACCGAATGCGCCCTATGTCGCCGCACCTACCTTTGTGCGCACGCAGCTCTCGAAGGGCAGTGGCGACTTCGAAGTCTCGGCGGCCAATGTGCGGGAGGTCCGGGTGCGGGCCAAGCGCCTCGTGGGGCCGGAGCTTCTGCAGGCGCTGAACAAATACAAGTCCTACCGCAACGCCTTCTACCTGGAGGAAAAGAAGAAGAACGCGTTCAAGCCCGAACCCTTCGACGCCTACTCCGGCACGGTGGTCTTTGAGCGTACGTTCCCGATCAATAAGCCCCTCGACCAGAGCGACATGATCCGCCTAAATTGGCGTGAGGTGCTCGGTGGGCAGGCAGCGGCTCCGCTGTTCCTGGAGTTCGAGGGACGGGCGGCGGATGGCGTGGAGCAAAAGGGCGTGCTGACGCAGACGCTGGTGCAGTTCACCGACCTCGGTTTGATGCAAAAGAGCAATGGCAAGGAGACCCTGGTCTTCGTCACCTCGCTCCAGACCGGCCAGCCCGTCAGCGGCGTGCGCCTGACGGCGGTGGATGCGGAGCAAAAGCTCATTAGCTATGCAGATACGGACGAGAAGGGCATCGCCATTATGAAGGGCCCCAACCCCGCGCTGATCCTGGCGGAGAAAGCCGGCGACTGCACCGCGCTGGACTGCAACGGCTCCCACATCGGCGGCGCCATCCCGTATGATATCCCCACGGCTTGGGAAGATGTGTGGAAGCCGGTGAATAAGACCTTCATCTTCTCCGACCGACCTCTCTATCGGCCCGGTGACACCATGCACGTGAAGGCGCTCAGCCGCACCCGCATCGCCGATGAGCTGAAGCTGGACGCCGCAGGCAGCAAGGCCCGCGTGGTGATCCGCGATCCTCGATATCGTGTGGTGGTGGAGAAGGAAATCACCTTCACGGGCAATGGCTCCTGGGCGGACGATTTCAAATTGCCGGAGGGTCCGCTCGGCTGGTATGAACTGATGATCCATGCGGCAGAGAATGAGGATGATCATCAAGGGGCCAGCGGCTTCTACTCCTTCCGCATTGACGACTACAAGCCGAACAGTTTCGAGGTGAAGCTGGACGGCCAAAAGCTGGAGGTGCTGGCGGATCGGCTGAAGCTGCCTCTCAGCGCCAACTACTACATGGGCAAGGCCCTGAGCCAGGCCAAGGCCACGTGGTCCGCCTACTCCACACGCGCTTTCACCGCCCCCTCTGGCTTTGATGACTATCACTTTGGGGAAGCTCCCCGCTGGGCGAACTATGGCAAGGACCGCGATGCGGAAGGCCACTATGATGACAGCGACACCGACGAAGAGAGTGACTGGTGGGTGAACGGGGATGTCTTTCTCTCCCCAGATGGTACCGCCACCCTGGAGATGCCCATGCCGCCCCCTGAGCGCGCCTCGCTCCCGCAGCAGGTGCGGGTGACGGCGGAGATCACCGACATCAATCAGCAAACCATCACCGCGGCCACGGAATTCGAGGTGCCTGGGGCAGCCTACATCCTCGGTCTGAAAGGCCCGCAGTTCTTCGGCACGGCCGGCCAGGAAGTGGCGGTGGATCTGGTGGCCATTGACTCAAAGGGCCAGCCAGCCCTAGGTGCTGTGCAGGTGGATGTGAAGGTGGAGCGCCAGGAATATCACACCCTGAAGATCGCCACCGCTGGTGGTGGCAGCACCACAAAAGATCAGGTCATCCTGCGGGAGGAGCTGAAGCAGTCTCTGGCCCTGAAGGCCGCCTCTGCAGGCAGCCCCCCTTCGGCGATGGTGCGCTTCACCCCTGCACGTGGCGGGGTGTATTTCATCACCGCCGAGTCCGTGGATGCCATGGGTAAAAAGATGCTCTCCCGCCTGCCCGTGTATGTGCTGGGTGGTGGTGAATTCCCCTGGGCCATGGAAGATGGCGTGCGCATCAATCTCCAGCCGGAGAAAAAGAAACTGAAGCCGGGTGAAGAGGCCGTGATCGTGGTGAAGACCCCCATCGCTGGCACCGCCTTGGTGAGCGTGGAGCGTAACAGCATCCACCGCCAGTTCATCACCTCCATCTCCCCGGAGCAGCCCGTCATCCGCGTGCCCGTGCAGGATGCGGAGGCACCAAATGTGTTCGTCTCCGTCATCCTCGTGCGTGGCAGTGACGCCAGCCCGAAACAGCACAAGATGCCTGAATACAAGGTGGGCTACTGCCAGCTCGAAGTGGACTCCCAGGCCAAGGTGCTGACCGTGGCTGTGGCACCTGATCAGCCCGAGGTGAAGCCTGCCCAGGCATTTACCGTCAGCTGCACCGTCACCGACTTTAAAGGCCAGCCCGTCACCAGCAGTGAGGTCACCCTTTATGCCGTGGATGAAGGTGTGCTCAGCCTGATGAAGCACCAGACGCCGGACCCCTCCAGCTACTTCCACGAGCCCATGCCACTGGCTATTGATAACTACACCTCTTTTGACGATCTCTTGCCTGAAGAGTCCGCCGCCCGTGAGCGGGGTAACAAAGGTTTCCTCATTGGGGGAGGGGGAGACATGGAAGAGCCGCCTATGGATGTGCGGAAAAACTTCGTGGCCACCCCTCTCTGGCTGGCCACCGTGCTCACCGATGCCCAGGGTAAGATTAGCGCCAGCGTCACCGCCCCGGATAACCTCACCCGCTACCGCATCATGGCCGTGGCCAGCAGCGGGGCGGATCTCTTCGGTAGTGGTGAGTCCGCCATCAAGGTCAATAAGCCGCTCATGGTGGACCCCGTGGTGCCGCGCTTTGCCCGGCTGGAGGATGAGACTCTGCTGAAAGCCGTGATCCATAACACCACCGCGAATGAAGGCCAGGTGCTCGTGCGCCTGGAGCTGGATGACTCCGCCGACTTCATCCGCGAGGAGCGCAGCTTCATCCCCGTGAGCCTTAAACCCGAAGCGCAAGACAATCCCAAAGTGTGGGAGCAAACCCTCACCGTGAAGGCCGGTGAAACCACCGCCGTGGCCTACCCCGTGCGTTTCACCCAGCTGGGCACCGCCCAGTGGAAGTGGTCCGCCAAAACCGTGAGTTGGACCGCTGGTGCTCCCGCCCTGAATGACGCCACCATCTCTACCTTCGAGGTCACTTATCCCGTGCCTGAGCTCAAGGAAGTACGCTATGCCCGTCTCAGCGGCGATAGCCCGGTGGAAAACCTGGCCAAGCCGATCAATCCCGCCCTCCTGGAGGGAGAAGGCAGCCTGCAAGTGAGCGTGAGCACCTCCCGCCTTTACGAGGCCAAGGACGCCCTGG
The DNA here is from genome assembly GCF_900167535.1 of Prosthecobacter debontii. NCBI lineage: Bacteria > Pseudomonadati > Verrucomicrobiota > Verrucomicrobiia > Verrucomicrobiales > Verrucomicrobiaceae > Prosthecobacter > Prosthecobacter debontii. The sequence goes on along the minus strand of NZ_FUYE01000002.1, from coordinate 128,374 downwards.
AATACATCCTCACCTACCCCTACGGCTGCGCGGAGCAGACCACCTCCGCCACCATGCCCTGGCTGGCGCTCGGCGGTTATCAGACCCTCTTCCCCGAGCTCATCGAGCCCGGCAAAACCCGCGAGGCCATCCAGCGCGGGGTGAATCGACTCATGCAGATGGTCACCGATGAAGGCGGCCTCGCTTACTGGCCCGGCGGCCAAGAGCCCTCCCTCTGGACCAGTGCCTACGGCGGCCTCATGCTGCTGCGCGCCCAGGACGCTGGAGCCAGCGTGCCGCCTGAGGTCACCACCAAGCTGCTGGAGTATCTCTCCAAAAAGCTGCGCGGTCTGGACCAGGAGAAGGACTACTACAACATCACCGACTGCGCGCTGGCACTCTACACCCTGGCCAAAGGCAAAAAGGCTGAGCCCGCCTACCAAAATTTGCTTCATGAAAGCCGCGAGCGCCTACCCGAGGCCGCCCGCCTCTACACTGCCTTGGCCATGTGCCTGAGTGATGCTCCCTCCAAGCAAATCCAGGAAATGGTCGGCTGGACACCACCACCACCACCTGAGAAGCCTGGAGCTAAGAAGACCAAGAAGATCCTGCCCACCAAGACAAGCGCCCCTACGTGGTCTCACTGGGCCGGTAACAAGGTCAATCAAGCCCTGCGCCTGATCGTTTACACCCACCTCGGTCTGAAGCAGGACGCCGAGACCCTGGCGCAAAACATTCTCCAAAGCCGCAATGGCCGTGGCGAGTGGGGTAATACCTTCACCAACGCCTGGACTCTCACCGCCCTGGCTGCCTACGAGCGCAGCCTCAAGCTCAGCGCCGAGCCACTCATGGCCAAGGTGCTGTGGGATGCTCAAGAGCAGCCCCTGAACATCGCCACCCCACCGGGCAGTGCCCAGGTGTCCTTTGCCCTCAATGACCAGCTCTCCGCTGCTCCTCTGAAGGTGGACCTACCCACCGGGCGCGAAGTTTTCTCCCGCATCGAGGCCGTGTCGTATCCGCCAGATCGCGACTTCAAAGGCGAGAACAAGGGATTCGCCATCGAGCGCACTTACAACAAGCTCCAAGATGACGGCACCATGCTCCCTGCCGAAAACCTGCGCGTCGGCGACATGGTCGTGATCACCCTGCAAATCGAGATCGGTGGGGGAGATCGTTACCTCGCCATCAATGATCCGCTGCCGAGCGTGCTAGAAGCCATCAACCCCGAGTTTGCCACCCAAAACGAGCGTGAGGGTGATCAACTGCCGGAAGGCGTCGGGGCTTGGTTCTGCGACCACCGCGAGGTGCGTGCCGACCGTGCCCTCTTCTTCACCGACTACGCCCCTGAGAAAGGCAAATTCCAGCTCCGCTACCTGGCCCGCGTAACTGGCGAAGGCGACACCATCGCCCCACCCGCCCGCATCGAGGCCATGTATGAGCCCGACAAATACGGCCTCAGCCCCAGCCACCGCCTCCGCACCCTGCCCTCCGGTGCTGGTCAAGTCGCTGGCAAGTGACCCAAGACGATTACGGTGGGCAAGCGGCTGAAATAGCGGCCGCTTGCGGGGGAGGTTGTAGAGTACTTCTCCTCATCTTGAGCGCAAAACCCATCCTTCATTGCTCAACGCTCCGGTAGCCGCTAGGCTGCGCGCATGTTAAAATGGCGCTACCTGCTCATGCAGCTCCGCACTCGATTGTGGATCAAACCCGCCCTGACGGGCCTCGCGGCTACGGTATGGATCGAGACGGCCTTCATCGCCAGTAACTGGCGGATGCGCCCGCCCTTCGAGATCGACCGGGAGCTGATGCTGAGCCTGCTGCAGATCCTGGCTTCCACCATGCTCACGGTGGCCATCTTTGCCGTCACGGCCATGGTGGGGGCGTATGCCTCCGTCACCACCACCGCCACGCCGCGTGCCAGTCGGCTGGTGATGCAGGATCGCAGCTCTCAAAATACCCTCGCAGCCTTTCTCTCCGCCTTCATCTACGCCATCGTGGCGCTCGTGGCTCTCAGCGCCATCCCGTATGGGGGGCTGGGACGCTTTTTTCTCTTTGTCGGTTACGTAGGCATCGTGGTGTGGGTGCTCGTCTCCTTCATCCGCTGGGTGGATCAGGTCTCTAAGCTGGGCCGTGTGCACGATACCATCCAGCGAGTAGAGACCGCTGCTCTGGAAGCGTTCACCGATCCGATCCTTGCAGGCACGCTCGGTGGCAAACCAGCCTCGCTCTCCACAGGGGACAATCATGCCAAGAGCTTAGTGATCCACACCCCTAAAATTGGTTATCTTCAGTTTGTGGATATGGAAGCCCTGCAAGGGGTGGCCGAGGAATGCAAATCCACCCTGCGTCTAGAAGTGCGTCCAGGCGCCTTTCTCGATCGCTGTCGGCCTCTGCTCATCGTGCAGGGAATCACGAGTCTAGACGATGAACTGAAAGAGCGGCTCGTGCGTGCCTTCACCTTAGGGGTGGAGCGCCATGTCGAGTCCGACCCCCGCTTTGGCCTCGTCATGCTGGCGGAAATCGCGGACCGTGCGCTGTCTCCAGGGATCAATGACCCAGGCACTGCCATCGCCGTCATCGGCAGTCAGGTGCGCTTGCTAAGTCAGTGGGCAGATGCCACCCGCGAGTTGGATCAAGCCAAGGTGCAATTTCCCAAGATCGAGGTGCCACCGCTGGATGCCGAAGACTTGCTGGATGATGCCTTCACTCCCATCGCCCGGGATGGTGCCGCCATGTTTGAGGTGGGTATGCGCCTGCAAAAGGCCTTCCGTTCCTTGCAATCCCTTGAGCATCCTCTCCTCGCCCAAGCCGCTCGGCATCATGCCCAGCTTGCCCTCCACCAAGCGTTGGACAAGGTGCCCACGGGCTATCACCGTGATAAACTGCGAGCCTTCGCTGAAAGTAGTCAGCGGATCAATAACCTTGGGAAATTGTAGAAGGTTCCGCTGTCAACTCACTCTGGATGTACGATTACGAACGTGCGCTGAACTTCCTGCGTGTTGGGATCGATGGCACGCAACTCATGACGTCCGGGTTTCAACTCCACGTAGGGCGACCCAGCGTCATCTCGGATAGTCAGCGTCTCACACTCCCAGCGCACTTGAGGCTGATGGGGTTCCGTGGTGAGCAGCATGCGCTTACCGTCTCCAGGCAGATCGGGATCGAGCCGCACTACGGTGCCTGGAATGGGCTGGCGGATATGCCAGGGACGCGGGGCATTTGCCTTGCTATCGGCGATCACGAGATCGCCCATCCAGTTATCACGGCTTCGCACCCAGGCGTTGTATTCAGGAGGCAGCAGAGCGCGTCCTTGGGGGTCGTAGTCGGCTGCACTCGCAGTCGGTGGGAGATGATCGGGCAAAAAGATTTCCTCTCGACTGACGCGGGCCGGGGGCACCTGAGGCGAAAGTCGTTTCCCCGTGCGGGGATCCATGCGTGCATGCACGAGGCCTGCGGGCTCGGAATACCAAGTGACACCAAAGCGCCGTTGCAGCTCTAAAAAGACATCCCGCCAAATGGGCGCTGCTCCCGTGACGCCGGAGACTTCCTGCATGGGGGTATTATCAAAGTTTCCGGCCCAGACGCCTACAGTAAACTCGGGGGTGAACCCCACGCACCAGTTATCTCGATAGCTGGTGCTGGTGCCCGTTTTGACCGCCGCCGGAAAGGGCAGACGGAGAGGCGAATGCTGACCGAAGGTGAGCTGTCGAGCCTGATTGTCGGCGAGAATATCCGCCAGGATATAACAGGCACGTTCATCAAACCGGCGCTGAGGTTCATGAGTGCTCGAATCCGCCACCAATGCCCAAGGGCGATCAACCCCTAAACGTGCGAGGCAGGCATAGGCATTGGCCAATTCGATCAAGCGTACAGGTGCATTGCCGATGGTGAGGCCGAGCCCGTAATGGTCAGGTGTTTCGGTCAATGTCGTTAGGCCTAACATGTGCATTTGCTCCAGCAGGGTCTCAGCACCACCGATGCTGCTCAGCACTTTCACCGCCGAGATGTTTAAGCTATTGCCCAGAGCACCTCGATAGGTCATCGGACCGTATAACCGATGAGCATAGTTTTCGGGGCGGTAAGTGCCGGTGCTGGTGGCGTATTCCACGGGCAGATCCGCCACGAGGCTGGCAGCGCTCGCTCCTCGCTCCAGTGCGATGACATACGTGAACGGCTTCATCGCTGACCCCGGAGAGTGGGGCACCCAAGCACCATTGATTTGACCTCCATCCGTCGCGAAAAAGTCGCGAGAGCCAGCCAGCGCCAGCACATGGCCAGTGGTGTTTTCAATGACGATCACCGAAGCCTGAGTGACATGGCGATCCTTCAGCACATTCAGCCTCTGGGTGATGATGGTCTCGACCTGTCGTTGCAAAGCAGCATCTAGTGTCGTGGTGGTGATCGAGCCCGGAGTCGCTGGCAGCATGCCGACCGCGTGGGGTGCCTCGAACCCACCATGATAGCGCTGGAGTTTCAGCGGCTCTTTGAGTGCAGTCTGCCATACCTCTGGGGGTAGCCAGCCGAGCTGATGCATCTTATCCAAAATACGATGTTGCCGCGGCTGGATAACCTCAGGATTGCGGAAGGGATTGAACCGCCTGGGTGACTGAGGAATGGCGGCGAGTAAGGCACATTCCGCCGGACTGAGATCGCTCAAAGGCTTATTGAAGTATCCCTGAGCCGCACTGGCACAGCCAGTGAGCAGGTTGCCATAGCTGATGCGATTCAGGTATTCCGCCATGACTTGAGGCTTGCTCCAACTCAGCGCGAGCCTTCGGGCTTGGAGGGTTTGGATGAGCTTCATCTGCCACCCACGCTTTTCCTTTCGCGCCGCGGCAACCTTGATGAGTTGTTGGTGGATGGTCGAAGCTCCGGAGACAATCCGCCCATTGCTAGCATTGTCCCAGGCCGCACGCGCGGTGGCCAGGAGATCCACCCCGCCATGCTTCCAAAAGCGCTTATCCTCGGCCGCTAAGGTGGCCTGGATCAGACGTTCGGGGATCTCTTCAAACCGCAGCACCTCGGCGACACGGTCGCCCTCTGGGGTGAGCAGCATCCGGAGAGGCTGTCCCCCACGGCTGAGAAAACGTGGCGAAGCCTGCAACGGAGTCTCCAGCGCCTCCGGCAGTGGCACCAGCCAAGGCAGGCCCCACCAACCGAGTAATGCGAACAGCAAACCTGCTCCCAAGAGGCGAAGAATGCGTTTCAACCAGGGGTGCATGGGTCAAGGTCAGGATAGCTCAGAAACACGCTACCAACGATCAGCGCCCAAGGGATCACAACTGGCGGTTTCTGCAACATCCTCATGTTATCCCAATAAGTTCGAAAAGTATCAAAGGCCGTTGACTACACAGGGAAAGACGGGGGCTTCTGCCAGCGATGTTTCGGTTCATATCCTCATGAACCGTCGCACTCTCCTCCGCCAGACCTCCGCCCTCGGCCTTACAGCCGCTTTATCCTCGCTGCCGCGGCTTCGTGCTGCGGATGCACAGGCAAACAAACTGAAAGTAGCCGTTATCGCTCTGGGGAGAGGTATGGGGCATGTGCAGGCATTGCTGAAGTTGCCAAACGTCGAAATTGCTTACCTCTGCGAGGTGGATTCCAATCGACTGGAGAAAGGGCTGAAGGTGGTCACGGATCAGCAGGCCGTATCTTGCCAAGGCGTGAAGGACTTCCGCAAGATCCTCGAGGATAAGAGTGTGGATGCGGTATTCATCGCTACACCTAACTTCTGGCACACCCCCATGGCCATCTTAGCCATGCAGGCAGGTAAACATGTGTATGTAGAAAAACCTGGCAGCCAAAACCCCGGCGAAGCCGAAGCTCTGGTCGCCGCCACGAAAAAATACAACCGTGTGGTGCAGATGGGCAATCAGCGTCGCACTTGGATGAAAGAGGCGATCGAAGCCCTCCATGGCGGAGCCATTGGTCCGGTGCGTTTTGGACGGGGATTCTATTACAATTCCCGCAAGGAAGTGGGCAAACTCGCCCTCCCTGCCGCAGCCGATCTGGATTGGAATCTGTGGCAAGGACCGGTTCCAGATGATGCCAAGCATGACATCAAGAAATTTGCCCACTACGACTGGCACTGGCTGTGGCATTGGGGCAATGGTGAACTCGGCAACAACGGAATCCACACCATGGACATCCTGCGCTGGGGCTTAAAGGCGGACTACCCTGTGAAAGTCACCTACAATGGTGGTCGCTACTTTTATGATGATGCTCAGGAGACGCCGGATACAGGAACCGCCGTCTATGACTTTGGTGAATCAGGCTTCGAGTGGGTGCAGAGTTCCTGTCATCCGCGGGCGGCGGAAAAACCCTTGGCTGAAGTAGTGTTCTATGGGGACAACGGCACCATGGGCATCAATCGAGACTCTTGGACGATTTATGATCCAAAGGGCAAGGAGATGAGTCAGGGCAAGGGGGCCGGAGGTGGTGATCCCGCTCACATCGGCAATTTCTTGGATGCTATTCGTGGTCAGGCTCAACTCAACAGTCCCATCGAAGAGGGACAAAAGAGCACGATGCTCTGTCACTTGGGGAACATCGCCTATCGCACCAACACCGTCGTGCGCTGCGACCCCAAGACAGGCAAGATGCTAGACAATCCCGAAGGCGAAAAACTCTGGACGCGAGCGTATCGCACTGGGTGGGGAATATGATGATATAGGCACCGCCCGACGGGATGAATTGAACTTCCTAGCAAGACTTCTTCGCCTTCCTACCAACAGCATCGAGCAATCCTCTGCTTAAAACGCCAGTGGAATGTTCACTACTCGCGCGCAGCAGGAGCACCCTCCAGCCACACCGCCTTATAGCAGCGATGTTCGAGGAGGGAGGGCTTCATGCCGCGCACTTCGGGGCGGCTGAGGTAGTTGCGGACATACCAGTAGATCGGCACCATGGGCAGTTCGTCGAGCAGGAGGTTTTCGGCCTCAGACAGGATAGCCATGCGGCGGGTCGCATCGCCTTCGCGGAGGGAGGCCTGCATGAGGGCGTCGTAGCGGGGGAGGCCCCAGCCGGTGTTGTTGTTGCCATCGCCGGTCTGCCAGATGCTGAGAAAGGTGTAAGGGTCCAGGTAATCACCGATCCAGCCAGCGCGGCAGACTTGATAGTCGAGCTTGCGTTGGTTTTCCAGATACACCCCCCAGTCTTGATTGAGCACACCAGCGGGAATGTTGAGGTGCTTTTTCCACATCTCCTGGATGGCCTCAGCGATGGTGCGATGAGATTCCATGGTGTTGATGAGGATGTCGAACTTGGGGAAACCCTTGCCATTGGGGAAACCTGCCTCGGCCAGCAATCGGCGGGCTTCTTCGGGATCGAACTTCAAAGGCATCGGCGTGGTGTAGCCCTCGCCTGCTCCTGGCGGGGTGAAACCCAGGGCAGGTTTTTGCCCGGCTCGTAACACATTGCGGATCAGTGTTTCACGATCCACCGCCAAGGTCAACGCCCGGCGCACCCGTTTGTCATTGAAGGGAGGCTTGGTGACATTCAGGCGGTAGAAGTAGGTGCCTAAAAGGGGGTCTTCATGAAACAACTCCGGCTTCTGCTGTCGGTAGTAATCCAGCTTCGGCAGTGGGATGGTTTGAGTCTGATGGATCTGACCATCGCGAAAAGCTCGTTCCTCGGTCGCATCGCTGACGATCGGGATGAATTCGATGCCGTTCAGTTTCACCGTCTTGGCATCCCAATAGTGAGGATTACGCTCCACGGTGAGAGAGTGGGTGTAGCGCCACTCCTTGAGCTGAAACGGGCCATTGCCCACCAGATTACCGACGCGGGTCCACTTCGTATCACGATCCGTCATCTTGCCAAATCGCTCGATCACATGCCGTGGCACGGGGTGCCAGGAGTAGTGTTTCAGCATGGAGGGCAGATAGGGCGCGGGGCCTTCCAGAACGATCTGCAGGGTGTGATCATCAATCACTTTGACTCCCACCTGAGTGAAATCTTTGAGCTCGCCCTTATTGAACTTCTCTGCATTGCGCATGGGGTAAAGCATGGGCGCATAGGGTGCTGCTAGCTCGGGAGACAGGATGCGCTGAAAGGAAAATAGGAAATCCTCTGCGGTGACCGGCACGCCATCGCTCCATTTACCCTCTGGGCGAAGATAAAAGGTCCAGGTGATGAAGTCCGCCGTCTCCCAACGGCTGGCAGCGCCAGGAGTATTACCGTCTGGATTTTCCACCGAGGCAGCCACGAGGCCCTCAAAAAGCGAATCAAAGATGTGATGTTCAGGAGTTCCGGTCGCCAGATGCAGATCCATGGTTTCAGGCTCGGAGCCATTGCCCAAAATCAGGATGCCTTTCTCGGTCGCCTCAGCCACGCGCGTGGGCCGATGCGTGCGGGTCTGGTGAAAAGCCATGAGTCCCAGCCCAAGGCCAGCCAGGACAATGATTCGGAGGAGCCAACGCATAAACTGAAGATGAATCCTCTACCGAGGAAAAACCACACAATTCCTTGTCTCTGGCGAACGTATGCCTGAGAGTTTCTGTCCACCTATCTCATGCGAGACTATTTCATCCGGCGCTTTCTCCTCATCTTCCCCACGCTGATCGGGGCGACCCTGGTGGTTTTTTTCATCACACGCATCACGCCCGGCGGCCCCATGGAGAGAGTCATGCAGCAAGCGCTGATGAATGAAAAAGGTGGGGGTAAAAACGCCGGCTCGTCTCTGAGCGAAGAGCAGATGGAAGAGCTCGCTGCCTATTATGGCTTCGATAAGCCTTTCCTCCAGGCCTATGGCATCTGGCTAGGCGTCTTACCACGCGAAGAGTCACTTCAGTTTGTGAAGTTCGAAAAAGAAACCAAGGAGATGTCCGTCACGCTGAAGGTGCTGCTGCCCAAGGAGGAATGGACCCCCAACAACGCCTACAAGCTCACCCAAGCCACGGTAACGCGCGACGGCACGCTAAAGGCCGAAGATGCCAAGGCGCTCGAAGGCTGGGAAACCCGAGCCGAGCCTGCGAAGGAACGCGTGGTCATCTATCGCCCGCAACGCAAAGGGGTCATCCACGGCTACTTCCATGTGTCATCGAGCTACAATCAGCCTGTGCTGGAGATGATGACCTCGAAGATGCCCGTCTCGATCTTCTACGGACTGCTCACCTTCATCATGACTTATGTGGTGTGTATCCCTTTGGGTGTCTTGAAGGCGATTAAACACCGCACGGTGATCGACAACGTGACCTCAATGCTCATCTTCATCGGTTACTCCATCCCAGGCTTCCTGCTCGGCAGTCTCATGGTGGTGTATCTGGCCGCCCGCCTCGGCTGGTTTCCCACGGAAGGCTTTACCGGGGAAAACTTCGACTCTCTCAGTTTCGGCGGCAAGGTGTGGGACATCCTGCACCACGCCGTGCTGCCCCTGATCTGCTACATGATCGGCAGCTTTGCCTTCATGACCATGCTCATGAAGAATAACCTCATGGATAACCTCGCCGCGGATTATGTCCGCACGGCCATTGCGAAAGGCGGCAGCTTCCGCCGCGCGGTGATTGGTCATGCGCTGAGAAACTCTTTGATCCCGATTGCGACGACCCTGGGCAGCATCACCACCATCTTCGTTGGAGGCTCTATGCTGATCGAGCGCATCTTTCAGATCGATGGTTTCGGGTTGCTCATGATCCAGAGCATCACGGATCGTGATTACCCTCTCGTTCTGGGCATCCTCACGGTGGATGTCTTTCTCATCATGCTTGGCAACATCCTGTCTGACTACTTCGTGGCGCTTACCGATCCGCGAGTCCGCTTTGAGTAAACCTACCCATGAGCCCACGCACCACTGGTTATCTCTCTGTTGGCTTCGCTGTTCTTTCGGCGTTGTTTCAGGGCCTGGGTTTTCAGGTTCCTGTGTTTAAGATTCCCTTTCTCGGCGGCCCTTGGCCAGGTTGGATTCTTCTGGCTCTTCTCACAGTCATGGGCTTGCGCCTCATCCTGCGCCCCCAGCGGGAGTGGCAATTCAGCCCACTGACCTTGAAGCAGATCCGACGCTTTCGTTCCATTCGTCGGGGTTACATTTCCTTCCTCATCTTGCTCGGTCTCGCCGGGTTGGCAAGCCTGGATAATCTGGTGGTGGGCAAACGCGCCCTCATCGTTCGTTATGCTGGGGAGTTTTATTTTCCCTTCCTGCGTGGCGATTTTCTGCCAGGCAAGACGTTCGGTTTCGAGACGGAAGCGGAGACGGATTACCGTGAGTTGCAGACTCGCAGCCGACGTGAGAACAAGGGTGACTGGGTGATTCTGCCCTTGGTGCCTTTTGCGACTAAATTGGATGCGCCACCCATCATCGAAGAGTTGGAAATGCATGGTGACAAGCTCAGCCTTAAAGAGGGTGGCCTCCCACTCAATGGCACGGCTTACACCGTCTTTGCCAACAATCCCGACCAGAAACGCCAAGAGTTCCAGTTTCGCCGAGGCCTGAAGCATGGCGACTTCCGAGGCTGGAATGAAAAGGGTGAACAGGTGGAGAAAGGCCGTTATGAAAACGGCCAGCGCGTGGCTTACACCGACTTCTCAGATGGCCAAGCAGCAGCCCTGGAATCCCAAGCGGGCTCCGTCTGGCAGCGCCTCGTTTATCCGCCATCCTATCCCTCCGCTGCTCATCGACATTACCTGGGCACCAATACCACTGGGCAAGACGTGCTGGCCATGCTCTTCGGGGGCTGGCAGCAGGCTCTCGTCGCCGCCGTTCTTTATGTGTCTGCGGTGTTTGTCATTGGCATCTTTGTCGGGGGCGCTCTGGGTTACTTCGGTGGCTGGGTGGACATCACCGTCCAGCGTTTCATGGAGATCTGGTCCGTGCTGCCCTTCCTCTTTGTCGTGGCCATCATCAGTTCACTCATCACGCCGAGCTTGACGGTGCTTGTGGCCGTGATTGCCGCCTTCGGCTGGATGGGCACCACCAGTTACCTGCGCACCGCCGTTTTCCGTGAGAAAGCTCGAGACTACGTGGCTGCTGCACGCCTGCTCGGAGCCAGCACACCCCGCATCATCTTCCGCCAAGTGCTGCCGAATGTGATCGCCATCCTGGTGACACTCGCCCCGTTTGAAGTCGCCGGTGTCATCACCTCCCTGGCTGCCCTGGACTTCCTGGGCTTTGGCCTCCCCCCAGATGAACCCAGCTGGGGCCGACTGCTGCATGAGGGCGTGGATAACTTCTCCTATCCCTGGATCGTCAGCAGCGCGTTCTTCGCCATGGCCTCGGTTCTCGTGCTAGTCACCTTTGTGGGTGAAGCCGTTCGCGAAGCCTTCGATCCGAAAAAGTTCACGATCTACAAATGAGCCCAGTCCCGATGGTTACATTACTCGCAGCAACTGGACTGACACGAGCCATGAGATTTTCATTCCATCAAACCTTAACAGCCTTGCTGCTCGGTTGCACCCTGCTCATAAGCGCGTGCTCGCGCACCGTGACGGATGATCGTTTTCCTCCCTACGACAACACCGAGGAGGTCAAAGCCGCCTGGCAGGCCAAGCCTGATCTGTATCGCTTCCGCACCCCCGCCGACCTTCCGCCTAACTTGAAGTGGGAAACAGGCCTGGATTATCCCGACATGGGTTCCCCTGAGGCGAAGAAGGGCGGCACGTTCAACTATGACATGCCGAACTACCCCTCGACCCTGCGTTTCATGGGTCCAGACGGTAACAACACCTTCCGTAGCGAGCACTATGACAACATCGAAATGAGCCTGCTGAGCAAGCACCTGGATTTGGACACCTGGATCCCGGGCTTGGCGAATGAATGGGCCGTCAGCGAAGATCGCCTCACCGTTTTCTTCCGCCTCGATCCGGATGCCACCTATTCGGACGGCGTGAAAGTGGAGGTCGAAGATTTCTTCATGGCCTTTTACATGTCGCTGTCAAAGCATGCCAAGGACCCTTTCCGGGCCGACTACTTTCAACGCGAGTTCACCTGCATCACCAAATACGATGAACGCACACTCTCGGTGACTCTAACGAAACCGAAGCCTGACCCCATCTACTCCGCCAACATGGGACCGATGCCACGGCACTTTTTCCGCGAGTTCACCGATGATTTCCCCGCTCGCTATCAGTGGCGTAAGATGCCAACAGCTGGTGCCTACGACATCAAGCTCGAAGATGTTAAATTTGGCCGCAGCATCACGCTCACACGCGTGAAAAACTGGTGGGCGAAGGACAAGAAATACTATCGCTATCGCTACAATGCGGATCACGTCGTCTATCGCATGATCAGCTCCATGGACAAAGCCTTTGAGATGTTCCGTCAGGGCAAGCTCGATCTTTTTTCCAGCAGCGCCCAACTCCTGCCGCCTACCTATTGGTATGACAAAGGTGACATCCCTGAACTGCTCAATGGCTACATCGAGCGTTATTCCTTTTACAATCAATACCCTCGCATCCCACGCTGTATTTTCATCAATCAAAGCAAGCCTTTGTTGGATAACCTAGACATCCGTGTGGGTCTGCATCACGCCTTCAATATGGAGAAGGTGATCTCTGTGGTGCTGCGGGATGACGCCGTGCGCATGCAGAGCGCCTTTGCGGGATTTGGCCGTTTCACCAGTCCCAACCTGCGCGCTCGTCCTTATGATCCGGCCAAAGCTCGGGAGGCTTTTACCAAAGCAGGCTTCACGAAATCTGGACGCGATGGCGTTCTAACCAATGATGCCGGGAAACGCCTCACCTTCACGCTCAGTGTCGGCAATTTGCCGCTTTATAACCAAGCGGCCTTGATCTGGAAAGAAGATGCGCTGAAAGCGGGGGTGGACCTTCAGATCGAGTCTCTGGACTTCACTCAACTCTTCAAAAAAGCGGCTGAGAAAAAGCATGAGTTGGTGCTCGCAGGTTTCGGCGCAACACCGCCCTATCCTGAACCCTGGCAGTTTTATCACAGCGATAACGCCTATGAAAAAGGCACCCGTAAACCCAAGACTGAAACCAATAACTTCACCCAAACAGCCAACGCCGAGCTGGACAAGTTGATTGATGAACAGCGCGAGGCTCCAAACGAAGACGAGATGCAGCGCCTTTGCTGGTTGATTGAGGAAAAGGTGCAAGAGCAAGCCTCCGAGATCCCCACCTGGGAGGTGCCGCTTTATCGTTATTTCCACTGGCGCTGGCTGCGCTGGCCGGAGGGCGGTAACTTCAAGTTTACCCGTGAGGCCAATGAGGCCTTTGCTTGGTGGATTGATGAAGACATCAAAGAAGAAACCCAGAAGGCCATGCGTGAAGGGCGTTCCTTTGGCGAAGTCAGCCGCGTATTTGAGCAGTTTCGTGATCCCCAGCCATGAGTTCCCCATCTTCCATTCTTGAGGTCCGAGACCTCGTCACCGCCTTTGATACCGATGCGGGGCGCATGGTTGCGGTGGATGGCATCAGCTTTGATGTGCCACGCGGTCGCACCCTCGGCATCGTCGGGGAATCCGGCTGCGGAAAAAGTGTCACCGCCTTTTCCATCACGCGCCTGCTGCCCCAACCGCACGGCCAGGTTCTCTCCGGCAGCATCCAATTTGAAGGACATAACCTCCGCACGCTTCCCCTGGAGGAGATGCAAAAGCTGCGTGGGCAGGAAATCAGCATGATTTTCCAAGAGCCCATGACGGCGCTGAATCCGGTGCAAACCGTCGGCAAGCAATTGGCTGAGGCCATCCTGCTACACACTCAGTGCAGCAAGAACGAAGTGCTGTCTCGCAGCCTGGACATGATGCGCAAGGTGCGAATCCCCGCGCCGGAGACTCGCCTGAACGAATACCCGCACCAACTCAGCGGCGGCATGCGTCAACGCGTGATGATCGCCATGGCGTTGATCAACAAACCGAAGCTCCTCATCGCCGATGAACCCACCACGGCTCTGGATGTCACCGTGCAGGCGCAGATCCTGGAACTGATGGCTGATCTGCAAAAGGACATGGGCATGAGTGTGGTGCTGATCACGCACGATCTCGGTGTCATTGCCGAAGTATGTGACGAAGTCGCGGTCATGTATGCGGGTCGCATCGTCGAGCGAGCCGGTGTGAACGATGTCTTTGCCCATCCCCGCCATGCATATACCCAAGGCCTGCTGGCCAGCATCCCCCGCCTGGATAGCGTGCCCAAGACGCCTCTGAAAGCGATCCCCGGTAACGTGCCTGGGATTGCCGACTTCCTACCCGGCTGCCGATTTGCAGCCCGTTCACGTCGTCCTCACACGGAAGCACATCTGCAAAATCGTCCCCCCTTCATCGAAATCTCCCCGGGTCACTGGGTGGAAAACTGCCCTGTTTGCGTCGCATGAGCCTTCTCACTGTTCAAAATCTTCAGCAGCATTTCCCGGTGCGGGGTGGTCTGCTTCGCCGTTCCGTCGCCTCCTGCAAGGCCGTGGATGGGGTGAGTTTCTCTCTGGAGGAAGGTGAGACGCTGGGGCTCGTGGGCGAATCGGGTTGTGGTAAGACCACGCTCGGCAAAGCCATCGTTCGCCTGCTGAAACCCACCAGTGGCAGCATTCACTTCGAGGGCAAGGACATCACCACGGCTGGCATCGGCGCACTGCGTCCCATGCGCCGATACATGCAGATGATCTTTCAAGATCCCGCTGAGTCCCTCAATCCTCGGCATACTGTGCGCGACATTCTTGAAGAGCCTTTCATCGTCCAGAAACTGGGCACGAAAGACGAACGGCGCAAATGGGTGGCCGAGCTTCTGGATAAAGTCGGGCTGTCTGCCGCATCCGCAGATCGTTTCCCCTTCGAATTTTCGGGGGGGCAGCGTCAGCGCATTGGGATTGCCCGAGCCATCGCCTTGAAACCCAAGCTCATCATCTGCGATGAACCCGTTTCGGCCCTGGACGTCTCCGTGCAAAGTCAGGTTCTCAATCTCCTGTTAGACCTGCAACGTGAGATGGGTCTCAGCTACCTCTTCATTGCACACGGACTGAGCGTGGTGAAGCACATGAGCGACCGAGTAGCGGTGATGTATCTCGGCAAGATCGTCGAGCTCGCCCCAGCCGAGGAACTCTATCGCCAGCCTCGACATGCTTATACGCGGGCTCTCTTGGATGCCATTCCCGAACCTGATCCGACGAAGCGCCGCAAGCGGCTGCTCCTGCAAGGCGACGTCCCATCTCCCATCAACCCACCCCCAGGCTGTGCCTTCGGTCACCGGATGAAGCATCCTCTCTGGGAAAAGAGTGTGGGCATGGACCTTTCTCTCAAGGAAGTGAGTCCCGGTCACTGGGTGCAACCTTGTCCGTGCTGCACTTGAAAGCCAGGACGGACTGTTATCAATCAGCGAGCTGAAAAGACTCCTTCTACCGACTCGCAGCGGTCACCTGGATGTCGCTAAACTCAGCCCAGCAGGGAGTTTTAGGAGCCCAAGTGGTATCGCTGCCACCGTGGAATGCTTCGAAATAGAGGCCATCCACTCCGAATTTGGCCGAGCTGCGCCACTCCATGTGGGTCTGTTCTACTAGCATTTTTTCCTTTTCGTTAGGTAACGTGATCCAGACGCGTACACTGCCATCCTTTTGCTCTGGACGATTCATTGTCACAGCTAGGCGCACCTTCACAGGCACACCGACGGGGAAATGAAAGTCCTTGGGGAAGGCGAAGCTTTGCCCGTATTTCTCCGGCTGGTTTTTGTGATAGAGATAAGCTTCACCACGAGCCTCACGTCTCCACATCAGACGGGCGGAGAAGCCATTATGACCATCCGCACGACGGCCACCGCTGACATTTTCAGGTCCGCCACAAAGGCCGGGAAGCTTGCCACCTTTAACAAATTCAAAGTCGGGGGAAAAGCGCACCGTGTAGAGCAACTCTACCGCGTCATGGGTGCCGATGGGCCAGCGCCAGCCAGCACCACCCTCTTCGGGACCGATTTGACCGGGGGCAAAGTGGATACGTAGAGCTGGGCCCATCTTCGCCGCCAGATCAGCGGGTCGCAGTTCGACACGACCTGGAGTCACCCCTCCCTCAAATTCACAACCTGGCCAGTCCATCTTCCACTGGGCTTGGGTGTAGAGCCCAGGCTTGCCTGTCAGCGTCACTCGGAGTGGCAATTCCGTGCTTAGGCTTGGCAAAAGCGACGCAAAGACCGAAACGAAAGTAATTAAGGCACAACAAGACCGAAGAGTGGAGGCTGACGACATACACTTATACAGGCGAAAAGGTCGTGGTCTGAAAGAACGAAAGTCCAACTTTTTCTGACGAAGAGCGGAGGTCAGAATTTTACGACTGCGCGATAAATAGCTTCTCTCTAAGGCCCGGTTGCACCACGCTCTATCTGGACAGGCACAGGGGCATCAGGAATGCGCTGAGTCGCCGGGAGTTTGAGCTGGTGTTCAAGCTGCTTGAGGGTGTTGATCAGTGTCGGCTGGCGCTGGCCGCGATCATAGGAGGCCTTGAGCAAATCATAGCCTTTCCTCCACAGCTCAGGGTCGCTGGTCTGTGCATACTGATAGCCAGCGAGACGGGCATAGCGGGCGTTGTTCATGACACGTGCCACTTCCAGATAGCACTCGGCGGCTTTCTTGGGGTCATGCACACGGCGCTCGTACGTCTCCGCCAGAGTATTCCAGAGACGGGCACTGTTGGGATTGAAGCGCAACCCTTGCTGAAGAATGTCCACTCCACGTTGGATGTGATCGTGGAAAAGTTTGCCTCGCACTGCGGAGTTTAACTTTTGGTTATTCAAATAACTGGAGGCGGCGTTGTAGGCCATGTGCCAGGCGGCTTCATCCCAGTAGCGATCAAAGCGAGGTTGCAGGCTGGTGATGAGCTGGAAAAGGCTATCCACTTTGGCCCAGTTGATATTCGTCCAGGCATCGTAGGCTTGGAGATAGAGAATGCTAGCCACCAGAGAGCGCAGACCTCCCAGTGAGGCTGCAAAGCCCATTTGACCGATGCTATCCCGCACACTCATATCGGGCGGGGGGCTCAGGAGACGTTGCTGGCGCAGATAGCCCGTGGCAGCCTGTTCCACGGGTAACTTGATGATACCGAGGAGGAGGAGAACGAGCAGAGCCTGAATGTTGCGTTTCATGCGGTCACAGCTCCTTCTCAACAAACAACAGGTGTGACACCACGCAGTAAGCCACCACATACATGGCAGCCGTGCCAAGCATCACTTGGGTAGCTCCCCAAGTCACAAGCTCCCCCTGAATGACATTTTCCACCACGTCAAAGACGGCAAGGTCGGGGGTAAGAATGGCGAGCAAGGCAGAGAAACCTTTCTCGGCCCAGGCACTCATTTTACCATTCAAGAAATACTCCCGCATCATCCCTTGACCATGGCCGATGATAACGATGCAGAATGTAATGACGACGGTGAAAAGAGTGCTGCTGGCAAAGCAGGAAACCATGAGCGCTAGAGCAGAAACGACCGAGGCTTTGAGAAACACGGCAAGCACGCCGAGATGAAGATTCCAGGTCAGGCCCTGCTTAGCCACGATGCTTTCCAATTGAGCGACGTCCTCGGGCCGCTGCGCATTCAGTGACTGAATCATTTGGGCTAACAGTAGCTTTTGTCGCAGCCAGAGGACCGCGCTGAAACCCAGATCCATGAGAATGAGTCCCCCGCCAATGAGAAGCAAGACGCCTAGAAGCTTGCCTAACAAATATTCATGTCTAGGAACAGGCTTCGACAAGATCGTGTAGAGCGTGCGGTCTTCGAGATCGCGAGGTAGCAGTAGGGCGGTCGCGACGATGCCGATCACGATGCTGAACACCTGAAGCGCCCCGAATGAGACGTCTTTCAGCTGTTTGAGCTGCTGCTCAGGATTCAGCACGGGGAAGGCAAAACCGGCTGCTACAACGATGACGCTGAAGACAATGAGAAAGGCCAGGATCTTCATGCGCAGCAACTGAGTGACCGTCGCCGAGGCAAGGGTCCAGATGCGGGCTGGAGAGAAATTCGAGTGAGACATTGGAGTGGGGGGGAGGACGGCTGGATCAGTTCTTGGGGTCTTCCGTAGCTTCTAAGAAGAGGCGCTCCAAGGTCGTGCGTGGGTGGCCCTGATGCAGCAGCTTTGCCCGTTTATCTTGACTGATGAGACGATTGATCTCGGTGAGCAGTTCAGGGCTGGCATCTTCAAGAACCAACTCCGTGTGGTTTTCGACAGCAATCAGTTCATCCACACGGCCCTCACGCATCATCTGGCCGTGTGCCATGATGCCGACGCGGTCGCAGACTTCCTGCATCTGTTCCAGCAGGTGACTGGTGACGAGCACCGTGATGCCCTGTTCTTTGAATCCGAGAATGAGATCACGAATCTTCCGTGAGCCTGCCGGGTCCACCCCGGCTGTGGGCTCATCCAGAACGATCAAGCGCGGACGATGCAACAGCGCTTGTGCCAGACCAAGGCGCTGGAGCATGCCTTTGGAGTAACCTGCAACGCGGCGATCCGACGCATCTTCTAAGCCGGTGAGGGCCAGCATTTCTCGGGCACGATCTTGCAGATCCTTACCGCTCATGCTGCAAAGGCGCCCATAAAAATGCAGTGTTTCGAGACCGTTGAGATGTTTGTAGAAATAAGGGTTCTCCGGTAAGAAACCCACTTCACGGCGGCTGGCCACTTCGGTGCTGGATTTCCCAAACACGGTGGTCTTGCCGCGAGTGGGAGACAGAAGGCCTAGGATAGCCTTCATCGTGGTGGATTTGCCAGAGCCATTGGGCCCAATCAGGCCATACACCTCGCCAGGCTGCACCTGCAAGGAGAGCTCGCGCACGGCGATAAACGCTTTTTTTCCCAGCCCAGCTTTGAAGACCTTGGTCAGGTTCTCCACAGTTACGGCAGGGGTTGGAGGGGGTGGTTGGGACATTCGGGGAGGGGCAGAACTTTATGACGGAAAGAAGTGGGCACTGTCAATCCCGCATACCTGAGGAAAAGGAATCTAGGTGCCCCTTTATCAGCTTTGGATGGTAAAACCATCCAGATGCTCATTTCTTGTTTCAGAGGGGCATCGCTGGCAGCACCTTGGTCACGAGTGCCTCAGTCACCTTCTCAGGGAGAAGCAGTTCCCAAACCCCTCCCTCGGCTTGCACGACGGTCACCTGAGCCTGAGGTGGAGCCCAGGTGGCTGGATCGGTAGGCCCGAAGAGGAGAAAACTAGGCACTCCACAAGCCGAAGCGAGATGGGAAATGCCGCTGTCATGGCCGAGGAAAAGACGGCAGGTACAAAGCCGTGCGGCGAGTTCTGGTAAAGGCAGACTGTGCCAACGCTCCGCCTCTTCAAAGCCTGCGGTGAGGCCGCGTTCCTGCTCGGCCTCCCCGGTGATCAGCACGAGTTCAGTCTCCGGCATGACCTCCCGAAGCGTCTTGGTCACCTGTAGCCAATGCTCGACGGGCCAGGTTTTCTTCACCGAACCACTGCCGAGGTGGAGCGCGATGCGGGGTTTCTTGCTCAGAGGTTCACCGAATTGGAAAAGCGGGCTGCGCCAATCGGGCTCAGGTTCCAGAAACATGGCCAGCTTCTCCAGCGGTCGTGCGAGTTGTTCAGCGGCATGACCTTGGCCAGGCAAGACTTGATGCGGGCATTCGAGATAGGTTTTCACGCCGACCGCTTCCATTTGCCCTTTCAAAATACCATCGGGATCAAAGAGGTAACTGACCACCAGGTTGAAGCTGCGCAGGTAATCCACCAATGCTGGATCCAGGGCAGCCCCTTTGGCAAAGAGTAGAGCCATACTGCGGTGCTCCAAGCTGCGCGTGGCATCGGCCAGACCCGCCGTTACGGCCAGATCCATGATCCCCGGATACCCTAGCACTTCCAGGTGACAGCCGGGAATGTTCTGCCGGATCAGCCGGATGGCAGGCAGCGTGAGGACGAAGTCCCCAATGGCTCCCCCACGGATAACGAGGACACGCGGTGGCTGCCCTTTCATGGGAGATCAGTAAGTCGTGATCGCCAGGATCAGCATCAGAGCCCCGTAGGCCACCCCTGACCACACCGCCAAGCTCCAGCGCACAGGTTTGGCCAAGACCCAGTCGATCCAATCCCGCATCAGATAAGGCATGCCGACAAAGAACATGCCGACGATGATCCACACATAGGCCAGCAGTGGTAGCAGCAGGCGAGTCACCTGCGGCTGTAGGAAAGCCGCCGCCAACACCGGCCCAGCCGCCAGCAGCATCAGGCTACCCAGCGCGCGCACGGCCAGGAATTCCTTGACCTGAGTCAGCACCAGCACAAAGCCGATGGGCACAGCCATGAGAAACCACTTCCGCAAAAAGAAGAACTCCCCCATGTCCATGTTAAACAGGCACATCATTCCCCACAGGAAACCCACACTCAGCAGTGCTACCCCCCAGCCGTAGTGGCGGGGAAAGGCCTTCAAAAAAGCGCGGGCTTGATCCGCCTTCAGCCAAGCCCAGAGATGACTGCCCAGCAGGGCGAGACCCAGCACGACGCCCGTAGGCTTCAGCGGGATGCCCCCGGTGGGCTCCAGATGATAGAGGTAATTGTGCAGGTCAGTGAGCATGTCAGGGCCGCCACCGTGTCGCGTCTCCGCGCCGAATCAATCACTTCGTCTCAGAGACTGTGTTTCTGGGATGTTCTTTGTCCCTGCGGCTGGGTTGGGCGACTGGGCCGAGACTCGAATTGAGACCACAGAGGCTTTGAAAGCACTCGGGCGGAGCCATGTTTCTGCAAATGCTAAAAATCCTATCTGATCTCGTTACAATAAAACCCTCGAAAGAGACTTGGCGCGAAGATCGCTCCAGGATTATTCTGGCCACGCACGTTCCCAAACTTAAAACTTATGTCCACGCCTGCTCCCTTAAATTCACCGGCTGAGACCACTCTCTGGAAAGGACACACTTCCCAGTGGGTCCATTTTTGGTATTACCTCTTCTGTCTGATTTTGGCTACAGCGGCCATCGGAGGCATTCCTTTTACTGCCGGTCTGTCCGCGATTGGCTTGGTGGTGCCTTTTTTCATGTGGATCATCCGCTGGTGGATGACCAAGTGCACCTCCTATGAACTGACAACACAGCGTTTGAGAATCAGCACTGGCATCCTGAATAAGCATTTGGATGAGTTGGAGCTTTTTCGTGTCAAAGATTATTCCATGACCCAGCCGCTCTTCCTGCGTCTCATGGGGCTTGGGAATCTTACCATGATTACCTCAGATGCCTCCACGCCAACGGTGGAGATGAAAGCGATCGCGGGAGTCGAAGACGTGCGTGAAAAGCTGCGCAATGTCGTTCAGGCAGAACGGGACCGCAAACGTGTTCGCGCGATGGATCTCGAAGATAGCGATGGTGGTCCGATCCATTGATCGATTTTAGGGTCAGAGCAGCACGAGAAAAGGAGCCTCCTCACGTCTAGTTTCCTGAGCATCCGCCAGTAGACTTCTCATCGATAAGCCATAACAAAAGGCTCTCTCTGGATGGCCAGAGAAAGCCTGAATTGCGGTTTTGGAGACGATCGCCAATTTAGAGTCTCAATTCACTATGGCAGTGCAATCCTGAATTTTCCGAAGCCTTTTTCGGGGCCAGTCCCTTTTTCGGGCGGCAGGATATAGTGGCCGACAACGCTATCCCCGACGATCATTCCCGAATAGGTGGCCACACGTGTGGCATCGTTTTGAAGCTTGAAGGAGCCAGTGACGAGGCTTTTCTTGGCATCAACCTTTCCTGTGAATGCCGCACCATCAGTCACCGAAATGCCATTTTTGTTCGAGATGAAAATCTCTTGGCTTTCTTCAATGATGACTTCATCTCCGAACCAAGTTGCGACAACTCCGATTGGGGATATGTCAGAGCCCAAATTGAGGATACGCTCACCAGCGCCTGGAGCGATGTAGCGACTACCATTGGTGGGGAGGGAGGCCCAAATGCCATCAGGTAGTTGCTTGTCAGAGAACAGTGGAGGTCTGGACCAGTAGGCATTGCCTATGTTCAGTGAGTTGCTGTCCAGAGTGGACTGTGAACTTTGGAAAGCCCCGGATTTGTAGAGATGTGTAAAGAACGGCAACTGGCCTGCTGCCCCGACCAAACCAGAGGCGGTGAAAGCAGTCCCATCCGCCAAACGTCCGGCGACAGTATTGATGCCTTTGTTTGCAATGATCATGGAGAAGTAGCCGTAACCCAGAGAGGTTTCTTCGGGTTGACCGATCTGCACATTGAATTGGCCTAACAAGGTGTTGTCGGCTGGTATCTTGTTGGTCGTGGAGTACGGTGCACGGAAAGCAATGCCCGAGAAGGAATAGTCACCGAAGTTATCCGTCACATCGATCACCAATTGAACGTCTTCGACGCTTTCGCCGTCAGCGTAAGCACTCACATAAAGCTCACTGCTTTTGCCTTTGTCGATGTAGGCATGGAAATGAGGCCCATGCCAGATTCCAGTGAGGGATTTTGTGAGGCCGCCTTCGAGGCTCAACTTGCCTGACACTGAACCTGTCGAAGTGACCGTAAAACTGATGTAGCCGCCGCCTCCTCCCGCTTCAGGATCCATCAAGCCCACCCATTGCCCCACATTTACATCAGACACTTGTTCGATGACTTTTACGGGCACGGAGGCGTAGTTGCTAGATTGGTCATAAGCATCAATTTCAAATTCATTGACTCCTTCAACCACAGGCAGGGTGGCTTCCCACTCTACCTCTGCGGGCCCCCACCAATCTGGAGGTCCATCTTCAGGCTCTATCCCCTTGATGATGTTGATATCGTCAATAACTTCGTAAACGTATTCTTCTGCATTCGGATTGAAATAATAGAGCGTCGGAACGCCATAGGCATCAGTCACTTTGCCTTTAAGCGTAACCATACCGTTCTTGGCGACGAAGCCACCTTTGGGGGGCAGTAGCGTAATCTTCGGCGGAGCTGTATCCAATACGACGGAGAGGCTCGCTGATGAAAGTTCGAATTCCATCGCAGATTCTCCTTTTCCAACGGTCTTGATAACCGTTTTTGTGGTGCCAGAAACGTAGCCATCCAGACCGTCACTGTAGTAGTTGCTGGATTCCACAGGCCCGAAATTAATCATAATGGCTGCCTTGCCTCGGACGGTCTCCGAAGTGCCTGGTTCAACGCCCAGAACATTGGACAAATAAATGTTGCTCTCAGTTGATGGGAACACGCTAGTTACCGTCAGTTTTGTCGCAGTCCAAGATAGCTTGATGCTGGCATAAGCTGCAGAAGGCTCCCCCGTTTCGTCATCATAGCCGAGAGGAATAATGGCACGACGCTTAGGGAGATTCGTATCGATGTTGGGATCCATCTCCAAAGTTCCTTCGTAAAGGGCCTCCCCCACGTTAAACGAAAAGGCAGTTTCGCTCGTAATTGTGGATAAATCCAACCCTTCAATCTCGAATGTCTCCTCGTTTTCTTGGCCGAGGGCCATGGAGAAAGAGACGGTGGTGGTTCCTTTCGATGCTTGCTCCGTGTAAGTATCACGGGTTTCAGAATCCTTGTATGAATAAACGTAATCCGTATATGATTCCTTTGCGGAGAACGACAACAGTTTACCAGGGTAAGGCAGTGAGGCAGCTTGGAGGTTGGATAACCCCAAGACGGCCACAGCAAAGAGCGCTGCACGCTTTTGAATAACGGTCGAGATGGATAACATGAGGGGAGCGGGATGATGAGCGGGGCTGAGGCCTCAACTCAGTAGAGACTTTACCGGGTCTAAGAGTCTCCCGTTACAAAAAAATCACGAAAAAGATTAGTTGCACGACGAGGCGCTAGCTATTCCCGCTTGCCGACCAGAGTTTGAGGCTTGTTTACCCTGTTGTTAGTGGCGAACTCGGCCCCATCCAGAAAAACGTTTTAATGGGCTTTGGCGTCATAGACAGGCTGGCTGTCGTGCCAAGAGAGATATTTAAGAGCGCCATCAATTTCTTCTTCACTCATTTGGCTGATGCGGAAAATCCGGCCTTGAAAGATGCCGGATGATGCAGCCTTCCCCTCCATGAGATTCTCGATCGTGGTCCGCATATTTCCAGGCTCCACGACAGGGGCACCCACTGCAACGGCCCCCATGCACAGGCTGACCACTTCTTGAGCATTCCGCTGATCGCGCACTCGCGTCATGCTTTCACGATGTGCGCCACCGAGAAAGGCAATGACCACCGCTGACATGACACCAACGATGGCGATGACGATGAGCATCTCCACCAAACTGAACGCTTGGCTCCACATGGACGGTAAAGAAGCCTGATGACGAGGGGAAACGATCACGGAGCAGGGTGTTATAATAATTATAACCCATGCCCGATGGGAAGCAACTTTATTGTCCTCATTGCGCTGGCTCGTCAGACGAAACGAAAATTTGACAGGAAGAATGCCTAAAATCGCGCCTTTGTTTGTGAAACGAATCTTTTGAAGCGGACTTTTAGACAATTTGCTGGCGAAAACGAAGGTGCTCGCCATCCAATGCCTGTAATGGATCTGACCTTTGTCTTCCCCTGCCTCAATGAATGCCGCACGATCGCTCTGTGTATCAACGCCGTGAACGACTCTCTGCGGGCTGATCCGGCGCTGAAGTATGAGATCGTCGTTGCGGACAATGGCAGCACGGATGGATCCCGGGAAATCGCGGCAGGGCTCGGCGCTCGTGTCGTGCCTGTCGCTCAGCGAGGATACGGCGCTGCATTGCGGGGCGGAATCGAAGCGGCTGAGGGCAAATACGTCATGTTTGCGGATGCGGACGGCACCTACTGCTACGAGCACGCGCTGGATCTTTATAAGACCACGTCTATCGCGGATGTGGATATGGGTATCGCCTCCAGGATGAAAGGGAAGATCGAAGACGGTGCCATGCCCACGCTGCACCGCATCCTGGGCACGCCCGTGCTGACCACGCTGATCAATCTGCTTTTCAAGGGGCGCCTGAGTGACTGTAACTCCGGGTTCCGCTGTCTGAAAAAAACGTCTTATCTAAAATGGGACATCCGCGCTAGCGGCATGGAGTTTGCCTCGGAGTTGTTGATCAAAGCGCTAAAGCACAGAGCCAGCACGGTTGAGATCCCTTCGGGCCTGCGTCCAGCGCCGGTTGATCGTGTGCCACACCTGCGCACTTGGCGGGATGGCATGCGGCACCTGCTGTTCATTCTCTCTGAGCGTCCCCGGTTGTTTGAGTTGAAGGGGCTCACGCTGATTCTTCTGGCCTCAATCCTGCAAGCTGTGGCCGGGTTCACCGGACCGATCAATCTGGGCGGGTTTAACATTTTCAACATCCACAGCCAAGTGCTGCTGATGCTGGCTGCACTCTTGGGCACGCAGATTTATATGCTGTCTGCCGCCATGTTTTTACAAAAGACGGAGAAACCGCGAGCGATCACCCGCCGCCTCATTGAGATGGATGAAGGCGGTCTCTTCTTTTTGCTGTCAAGCCTGATGACCGCGATTGGTGCGGTGATCCTTTGGTTGTTTGCGAAGTGGACATTGGCTGGCTTCGGTGGGCTGAATGAGATCGGGCCCCTGGTCATTTGGCTGCACTTCCTAGCTGTACCCGCCATGATCGCCTTCGGTCTTTTGGGAGTTCACATCTTGCGTAAAGGCTTCCAGGGATAAGTTGACAATTCACTTGGCGACCTCGGGCATTACCTGCGAGATTGCGGGATGCCTTACCTCATCGACGCCATCGTCATCGTAGCCTACTTCGGCCTCATCATTGGCATTGGCCTGTCTCAGCGGAGTAAGAGCGGTAGCGTTGAGGGATTTACACTTGGGGATCGTCAGATCGCTTGGTGGGCAGTGTTGGCGTCGATCCTCGCGGCGGAGATCAGTGCCGCCACCTTTTTAGGTGCACCGGAGGCTGGATACAGCCGGCAAAACTGGAGCTATGCGCAGTTTGCCATCGGCACTGTGATGGCGCGCATCATCGTTAGCTTCTTGTTCATCCCGGTCTTCTACAAGCACGGTGTGATCTCGCTCTACGAGTTTCTCGAGACCCGTTTCGGCCCGGTGACGCGTAAGTTCGCTTCCATCACGTTTATGTTTACTCGGGTGCTGGCCATGGGGACACGGTTGTATGTTTCCGCCATCATTCTCGTCCTTGCGGTGGCGCTGTGGCAGGGGGGAGCCGTGGATGCTCAAACCAAGTTTTGGCTGTATGCCGGTGCTGTGGTGGTGGTCACACTCTTGACCGCACTCTACACCAGCGTGGGCGGTATCCGCGCTGTGATCTGGACGGATTTCATCCAGGTCGGTGTGCTCGTTGCTTCCTTAGGCTTCACCATTCCCTACCTGCTCATGAAAATTCCAGGGGGTTGGGAAACGGTGGGCGAGGTGATCAAAAATCCTGTGTTCTTTGACTTTGCAAAACCCGCCGAAGCCGGCGCTTGGGCGTGGTTTAAAAACGTCTTCACCAGCGAATACACCATTTGGGCCGCCATCATCGGCAGTACTTTTGTCACGATGAGCACGCATGGGATCGACCAGGATACAGTGCAGCGGATGCTTACGGCGAAGAACCGCCGCCAGAGCGCCTTTGCCACCATTCTGTCAGGCATCGTGGATCTTCCGATTGTCTCGGCCTTCATCCTCATTGGCGTGCTTTTGAAGGCGTATTACATGGCCCATCCGAGTGCAGAATTACCTGCTGAAAGCCGGGAGGTCTTCCCCTTCTTCATCATGCATGAAATGCCCGCAGGAATGCGCGGCCTCGTCACCGCTGGTATTCTCGCTACGGCCATGGGTTCCCTGAGCACAGCGCTAAATGCTTTGGCCACCAGCCTGTCTCGCGACTTCATCCTGCCTCGCCTTGGCGAGGATGCGCCTGAAGCGAAAAAGATCTCTGTGTTACGCTGGAGCACAGTCTTCTTTGCCATTCTCATCATCGGAGTCGGTGTCTGGACCGCTTGGTTCATGGCCCACAATCCGAAGGTCGAGATCCTACCCTTGGTGTTAGGCATCCTTGGGTTTACCTTTGGATCTTTGTTGGGAGTCTTCCTCCTGGCGGTGCTCACTCGCACACGAGGCAGCGATGCTGGGAACATCATTGCCATGACCTGTGGTATTCTGGCTGTGCTTTTCCTGAGCAATGTGCTCGGGGTTCAAAAGGCCTTGGGCATGAAGACACCGTTCGTCTTGTCGTTTCCTTGGCGCATTACCTTGGGCACCTTCGTGACCGTGGCCATCGCGATTCTTTTCCCGACACCGCTGGTGAAGCAACATCACCGCTATCTGGCAGAGAAGTAGGCACTGGATTGGAGGCACGTTAGTCGGAGGAGGCAGACCTAAAGAAGTGCGTTGGCAGGCCTTGAGGCGGCTTGCGGTTCGCCGCCTCACTTCTTTTTCCACTCTTCGCCTTCGTCGTCGTCATCGTTGCCGTAGCCGTCGTCATAGCCGTCGTCGTCATCCTCCCCCTCGTCGTCTTCCAGTTCTAAATCTTCGAGGTCGTCTAAGTCGATATCGTCAGGATCGAGATCCTCCGTATCCTCATCGTCTTCTTCATCCGCGCCCTCCTCTTCCTCATCCTCTTCGTCCTCGGAGAGGTCGGCGCCCGCGGACGTGCCTTCCAGACCCTGTTTTTCGATCTCGTGAAGGGTGTGAGTCACATCCTCCACGCTATCCCACACCGATTTGGCCACGAAGAGTGGTGCGCCCTGCTGCACAGCCATGGCGATGCTGTCGCTCGGGCGGGCATCCAGCTCGATGAGTTTCCGCTGATGCAATTCATTCGAGGCAGAAAGAATCATGCGGGCATGGAAGACACTGCCTTCCACATGATTGATAATCACGCGTTCCACTTTGGCCCCGAAGGCGAGCAAGACACTCGCCAATAGATCATGCGTTAGCGGACGATCTTTGGCGATCCCTCGCATGAACATCGAGATGGCGGTGCCCACGGACTCATCCACATAAATCACAAAGGTCTTGTCGGCGTTCCCCAGAAACACGGCGAAGCTTCCCTCCAAGGGCAGGACAGCGCGCACTTGGATCTCGATGACATCACGATTCATGTGGGAATTTAAACTCGGGGCCTCAATAAAGGCAACCGTTGCGCAGTGAATTCCCGACCTTTCTTGCAGGAGCGGAAGCCCCTCAATCTTCTAAGCGCACTTTCAGCATGGGAGGCGTATTACGGGTATTTTCCTTGCTGGCAAAGGCATGGGCGAGGCCGTTTCGGGCCGTTTCATCGGTCTCACGGATAATGATGAAGGTCGCCAAACCGTTGGTGTCAGACCGCAGAAAATCTGCCACGGCTGGGCCTTTAACGGTGAACCCACCACGGGTGGTGCCCTGGGGCACGGTGAATTGGCCCAACTTCAGAGCTTGTCCTTCGACGACTCCGGTTCGGTGCTCAGAGGCCATGCTGTGAGCGGGGGCATGCGACCAATGCAGCTCTTTTTCATCCCAGCTATCTTGGGTTTCATCCGTGAGGCCATAGACGCTGAACACGGCGTCAGGCACGAGAGAGGCAAAGCCGAGATCACTGGGCTCCACGTGCAGGGTGAACTCAGCCTCTGCGATGTGCTTGTCGGCAAAGCGTGTGAGATCGAAAGCCACATAGGCTTTGCGATCCAGATTCATGTCATGCGTGGTGTGTTTGATGCGCAGGTAGGATTCACGCCCTGTGACGTCTTGCTTGAGGTTGGATTGAATCCACGAATCCTTGCCACGGCCAAAAGCGGTGGTGAGGATCTGCCAGCCGTCACCCAAGTCGTTAATCGGGCTAGGCAGCCAGCGGCCGGGTTCGGGTTGGGAGTCCGTTACGTTGGCGTCGGGATTGGCGGCGCTCTGGATGAAGCCACCGTAGTCCACGCGTTGGCCCGCGCGCAGTTCTTTGCGGCCTTTCACTCCGGCGTGCTCCACCTCCACAAGGCCCTCGATCACATGCACGAGGCATTTGCCATCCTCTCCGGCACTGACCCCGAAGCGTGTGCCATAGTCCACCACGGTGGTTTCATCCGTGTGAATGGTGAAGCCCTTGGCTTGAGGCGGCACTTCAGCCACCACGGTGCCTTTTTTCACGCGGCACTCCATGGCCGAGACTACCTCCAGGGTGACGGGGGCCTCGAGGGCCACCTCCGCTCCACTGGCGAATTTCAAGGTGGCAATCCCGTCCAGCAATTCGAGCATTCCAGGCTGTAAGCTGGATCCCTCCAGCGTGGGCAGAGCACTGTTACCCCACTTGCAAGCACTGGCTTTCGTGAGTGTGGCTGCGGGGGCGGGCTCACGGCTCAGAAGCCAAACGGCTCCGGCGGAGACGATGGCTGCGGCTAGGGGCAGCACCACCTGGGCCACACGCGAGGCCCAAGAGCGGGAAGGGGAAGTGGATCCAGCGGCGGGGGAGACCGGGGCTTCCTCCAGACTACCGCTCCGTAGCTCCGCCTCGAGAAGGGCGGCTTCAGCCAGGAGGTTACGCACCTCAGCATTGTTCTTCAGTGCGTCGTTAAGCCGGGCTTGTTCATCAGTCGTCAGAGCATGATCGCGGGCACGCTCCCACAGCTCCAGCCAGTGCCAGGTTTCGTCAGTTTTCATGAATGAGTCTCCATCTGTTTTTGCACGCATTGCATCAGAGTCATGCGCACACGGCTGAGTGCGCGATAGACGGCCGCCTCCGTGCGCTCGACACGCTCAGCGATCTGATCAATCTCTAGGTCATCAAAGTAACGTAAGTGCACCAGTTGGCGGTGCTCCGTGGGTAGGCGCGTCAAACAAGCGCGCAGGGCCTCCTGCCGAGCACTGCCCTCCTCCGCCAATTCAGAAATGGCGTGTCCGAGTGCTTCCAGCGCCTCCTCATCCAGGGGTAAATGCTCGCGCTTCTTCTGCCGGCGATGCGTGAGGATTTGGTGAAAAGCGGTTTTCCTGGCCCAGGCAATGAAGTTGGTGCCCAGGGTGAAATCATCGAAATGCTTCCACAGCAGCAGCTTCGTCTGCTGGAGGATGTCTTCCGCTTCGCTGTCACGCGGCACGAGGCCATGGACATAGAGCGAGAGAGATCGCTCATGCGCGGTCAACAGCTCTAAAAAGGTCGTGGTCTTATCGGCAGACATTGGTTCTCTCAGGAAGATAGGCCGAGAGAGCGGAGATTTGGACAGGAAAACTAACGACGAAGAGAAAGAAGGGCGGGCGGAGCGACCCCGAGCTTGTTTTCATGCCATGCGGCTTCCGGGGTGGCATTCTTTCTGCGTCGTGCCATGATCGCCGTCCCTTATGACCCCTGACTGGAATCACTGGCAGCCCTCTGTTCGCGCGACACTCATGTTCATCGTGGACGAGGGGCGAGACCAAGTGCTGCTGATCCGGAAGAAGCGCGGCCTGGGTGCAGGGAAAATCAATGGCCCTGGGGGGAAGCAGGACCCCGGAGAAACCTCCGAAGAATGTGCCGTCCGGGAGACTCAGGAGGAGTTGGGGGTGACCGCGATGAATCCCGTTCATCATGGCGAGCTTTGGTTCCAGTTTGTCGATGGGCTGGCTCTGCATGTGGATGTTTACCGCGCCACGCAGTGGACGGGTGAGGCGGTGGAAACCGACGAGGCTGTGCCGCTATGGACGCCGCTGTCTGCCTTGCCTTTCGAGGAAATGTGGTCCGATGATCAGCTCTGGCTGGCAGGAGTGCTGATTGAACAAAAGCACTTCGTCGGCAGATTTCTCTTCGACGACGACACCATGCTCAGCCACCAGGTGGACTGGAGCTAGACTCCCTAACTGCCGCTGGGTTTGGGACTGGCGGGGGGTGAGGTAGTGCTGCTGCCACTGCTAGAGGATGAAGAGGCGGCGTCACTCTTCGCAGCAGCTTTATAGGAGTCACTGCGATAGTCGGTGATGTAGAAACCGCTGCCTTTGAAGATCAGGCCGGAGCCGAGGCCGATCTTACGCTTCACGGGACCAGGGCAGGACTCGACGGGGCAATCGGTGAGATGCGGGTCCTTCATGGACTGACGAGCTTCGAACTGATGACCGCAGGTCTGGCATTCGTAGTCGTAGGTGGGCATGGCTATTCTCCTTGGGGATCGAGTTTCGGGGGGACTGTGAAAACGTTTGGGGGCGGATGTATGCGGGATACGTCGCTCCCGTGCAAAGGGAAATTCACATTCGAGGATTTGCTCCGCTTACGGGGCTCAGTCTTGCGGATAAGAAATTGTCGGATAGTTTGTAGTCATGGAAGACCCCCAACCCTCTTCTCCAACTCTCACGGCTACGGAAGCGCGCATCCTTGGTTGCCTGATCGAGAAGGAAATCACTCTCCCCGATTATTATCCTCTGACTCTGAACGCCTTGGTTTCTGCCTGTAACCAATCGACGAATCGAGAGCCGGTGATGAACCTGGATGAAGGCACGGTGCAGCGTGCTTTGGAGAACATGAAGACCCGTGGCTGGGTCTTTCAGGTCACCGTTGTAGGAGCACGCGTGCAGAAGTTTCGGCACAATGTGAAAGGCAAACTGCCACGGCTAGAGAAGCCAAGCATTGCCTTGCTGGCAGTGCTGTTGCTACGTGGGGCTCAGACGCTGGGGGAACTCCGCCAGCGCACGGAGCGTCTGCAGACCTTCCCGGATCTGGAGAGCGTGGAGGCCGAGTTGAATAACCTTATCGCTTATCCCGAAGGCCCGGTCGCAGCCTGTCTCCCCGCAGGGCCTGGCCGTCGTGTGGCGCTGTATGCCCAGCTTCTCACCGGAGATCCAGTAGGTCTGGCCCCACAGGAGGAGATCGTCTCGGCGACGGTGGCGCAGCCTGTGAGCCAGGAGGATCAGGAGTGGAAGCGACGCATGGAGATGGAGATCGAGCTATTAAAGGCCCAGCTCTCACGTTTGAAAACGAAGCTCGGAATTGAGGCTTGAGCGTCGTGTCTGGGTGTTGACTGTCAGATGCGTAAGGGCATGCTTGCGGTGCTCTTACGTTTCTCTATGACTGCCCCCCGCTCCCTTGGGTCTTGGATTCTGTCTTTATCCGCTGCTGCCTCCCTGGCCGCTCATGCTGCTGATCTTCCCCTGACGGAGGTGACGGACTATGAGTCGTTGCAGAAACTGGCGGCTCAATTGGCCCAGCAGCCATACGAGGCTCCCTCTCAGCAGCTCGATCCGTTCTTTGAAGGACTGAAGTATGACGGCCATCGCAAGATCCGTTTCCGGGAGGAGAAATCGGTGTATTCAGACTTGGGGGATACTTACAAAGTCCAGTTCTTCCATCCTGGCTGGATGTTTAAAAAGCCGGTCGTTTTTTACAATGTGGATGGCGTCACCACCACACCGATCGCCTTTGATCAAGGGCTCTTTGATTACGATGATTTGAAACTGCCTGAGAACCTGAAGAAGCCCGAAGGTTATGCCGGTTTCCGCGTCCTGGCCCCGCATGCCTTCATGGGCAAGCGTTTCGAGTTCATGGTCTTCATGGGGGCCAGCTACTATCGGGCGGTGACCACGGAGTTGGGTTACGGCATCAGTGCTCGTGGCGTGGCGGTGAACACCATCGGCGGGAAACCGGAGGAGTTTCCAGACTTCACCCACTTTTGGTTCAAGCAGCCGAAGGCCGGTGAAAAATACTTTACTGTGCTGGCCCTGCTCAATGGTCCCAGCATCACGGGAGCGTATCAATTCGATGCCAGCCCAGGCAAGACCACGGACATGATCGTGAAAGCCACGCTGTTTCTACGTAAACCCGTGGAGATGCTCGGCATCGCCCCATTCTCCAGCATGTTCTGGTTTGGTGAAAACAGCCATCCGAAGCCCTATGACTTCCGCCCGGAGGTGCATGACAGTGATGGTCTCCAGATCGAGATCGAGAACGGCCCCTCCATCTGGCGTCCGCTGGATGTCAGCCGAGATCTCCGCCTGAGCGTCTTCGATGTCGATAAACTCAAGGGCTTTGGTCTGGGCGAGCGCGATCGTGACTTTGCCAATTTCCAGGACCTCGAGGCCATGTATCACCGCCGCCCCAGCGTGTGGGTGGAGCCGATCAAAGGTTTCTCCAAGGGCTCCGTCGTCCTCGTGGAGCTCTCCACCGGCGAGGAGACCTGGGATAACATTGTCGCCATGTGGCGGCCCAGCGAGCTGCCGAAGAGCCCGACCGAGCCGATCAGCTTCGAATACCGCCTCGCCTGGCAGGATGAGCAACTCCCTGGCCTGCTCTGCAAGGTTATCTCCACCCGCCGTGGTTTTGTGATGAAGGCGGACGATCACGAGTACGTCATCGACTTTACCAAGGGAGGCCTGAATCTGAAGAAACCCCAGGACTGGGTGCCAGATGTGGACGTGGTGGTTAACGGCGATCCGGCGAAGGTGCTGGATAAGCGTGTGATGTTTAACCGCGAGACGGGTGGCTGGCGCGCCTTTTTCAAACTGGACGTGCCTGACAGCACCAATCTCCTGGAGCTGATGTGTGAGATGAAGGATGGCGACCGTATCATTTCCGAGCGCTGGATGTATCAGTGGCGCCGCTGAGAAACGTAATCCGTTGAAGAAGATGGATTTGTCTTGCCCTGTCTTCTTAAATTTGATTTCTTAATCAAGAGGTTCCCCCCGACGGTATGCGCACGATTCTTTATTGGCTGGCGACGACAGCATTTGCTGTGGCGATGGCGCATTCCTCTGGGCAGTCAGCGGCGGGTGAGGCGGCAGATCTTCTCTGGGCACCCTCGGGTGCTGCGGATGTTCTGCCTGTGCCCGAGCCTTCCCGGGCGGTGCTTTTGGGAGTCGGCATCATGGCCATCGCCTTCACTTACCGGAAAGCGTGGCTGAATTTGAAACGCAAAGGCTAACTAATCCCATCCGCTAGGTCCGGCCTCACCACAGCCAGAGCGTGAAGGCAGCGCTGTCCTTCACCCGCTCGCCCGGTTTGGTGCGCGTCACCTCCTCAAACTGGGTCGCCCAGCCACGGATGATCTTCCGGGCGGCGCTGTAGGCATTGTAATCGTGCACGGACAGGATCAGGGCGGATTGATTCTGCTCGGCATCGGCAAATTCGTAGAGGCTCTGCTTCTGCGCCGGATCGGTCACGCGACCCTCCATGGCGATATTCCCCTTCAATTGGCGGCCCACCAGGGATTCCGCGCCGGGCACGGCGATCAGGTTGATGGCCCTTCTTGTGATCCCGGCTACGATCGAGTTGGGGTTGAACTCCACAATGGCCATCTCCAGCGTCAGCGCGTCCTTCTCCGGTTCGTCCACGATCTCGTAATGCGCGTTTGGCGAGTTTTTAAAGGCGAGGGCAAACTGCTCCCGCATATACACCGCCAGTTTCTGGGCCTCCTTCTGCCGGGATTTCTCCCTCACCTCCACGCGGGAAAGCGGCTGGGTCATCGGTCTCAGGTAGTCCAGGGAGACCGGGGCGATGTAGAGCTTTTTCTTCGCCTCCGCCTTGGCCCAGACCTCGCGCGAGTCATTCCGCCACACACGCAGGAAGGGGTCATACTTGGCCTTGGTCTTCTGCAGCTTGGGTCCGTTGGCGAGGAAGGCGGAGGGCTCGGCAGCACCGGCTTTCGCCAGTCTCTGCATGGAACTGCAAGAACTGCATCCCAGGAGGATGAGCATCGGCAGCAGCAGCCGGACGATCATGGTCGAGGAAAAAAACATCACGCGGTCAGACAGTGAATACGAATCTGTGCCAGGGAAAGCGGGTATTTGTTTCAACTCGGCGACAGTTTGCAGCCCACCCCTGGCCTCTACCGCGTGCTTTTTTGATCCTACAGAACGGGTTTTTAGGCCCCCGACCAGCCCTAATGAAAGTCCACGAGACCCCGAGATCTGGCTCGAGATCGTCACGCTAAATCAATAACGCAGGCTGAGATTTCACGCTATCCCCCTGGCATGTTTGAGATGCCCCCGATGAAACCCCAAGCCGCCTTGCCCTGGCTGGCCGCTGCCGTTTTAGCCCTCACTTCTGCCTCAGCTCAGGAGGCCAAGACGGAGCCTTCCGGCTTCCAGACCCTGACGGTGAAAGGCGGAAACTACAGCCTGATCGGGATCAACTTTCTGCGTCCCGTGCTCGCCTCGGGATCGCTGGAATCCGCCACCGCCACGAGCGTGACGGATGCTCAGGGAGACTTCCAGACCGCGCTGCCCCCCGGCACCCGGCTGTGGTTGGAGTTGGTGGATGGGGTGAATCAAGGCTGCTGGTCCATCATCACCCCCATCGGTGCCACCACCCTGGACACCGTGAGCGACCTCTCCGCCTATGTGACGGCAGGCGTGCGCTACGAAATCCGCGCTGCCACCACCCTGGCGGACATCTTTGGCCTCAACAACGAGGCGGGACTGAAAACGGGAAACTCCCAGACGGCGGACATGGTGTGGGTGCCCAAGGAAAACGGCGGCTTTGACAAGCTCTACTACGCCGCTGCCAGCCCTCCCTTCCTCACCGCCGGTTGGCGCATGATCGGGGCCGGGAACGCGGATATGGCGAAGACCCCCATCTATCACGTGGAGGGCATCATCATTGAGCGCCGCGCCCCAGGCGACCTGCGGCTGACGGTCTCCGGCGTGGTGAAGACGACCGTCAGCGTCATCCCCATCACCAGCGGATTCAACTACCTGGAGCGCAGCTACCCTCTGGGAGCCACCCTGGGGAACTCGGGCCTGGCCACCTCTCTCCAGTCCGGCACCCCGACCACAGCGGATGTCATCTGGCTCACCAATGCCTCCGGCGGCTATGACAAATACTACTACGCCGTGGCCCAGCCCCCCAGCATCACTGCCGGGTGGCGCGCCATTGGAGCAGGGAATGCCGACCAAGC
Source organism: Prosthecobacter debontii (assembly GCF_900167535.1). NCBI lineage: Bacteria > Pseudomonadati > Verrucomicrobiota > Verrucomicrobiia > Verrucomicrobiales > Verrucomicrobiaceae > Prosthecobacter > Prosthecobacter debontii. The sequence continues at coordinate 92,806 of NZ_FUYE01000002.1, read as the reverse complement.
CGGAGTGGCCCTGACACCGGGGTTCATCATCGAGCGCAAAGCCGCCGCCTCCAACATCAAGCTGGCCCCAGACAGCAGCCTCTACGGGGATCTTTAATTCCCTGCCTCCCCGTCTGCCTTTTCCAACCCTGTCTCGCACCAACCCCCCATGCGTTTCTCCCTCTGCACCCTCGGCATCGCTGCCCTGATGACCCTGCTGCCCGTCGTCAGCCCGGCCGCTTCGGTCTTGATCACCAACGTCACCCACGACGGCTCCACCAATGCCATCGTCTCCAGCACCGGCACGGCTTTGCAAAACGTCTATGTCGGCGTGGGTTACTTCTCCGGCCTCAGCGATACCCAACTCCAGAACCTGGACGCCATCGCCTTTGATCTGGTGACCTCCGGCGGTGCCTTCGAGGCTCTGGATGAAGCCAGCGCCTGGTGGGCCTTTGGCGCCGGAGCTCTGGAAGGCAATGCCCAGGCCCCCATCCTGGAAGGTAGCGACTTCATCGGCGAGTCTATCTACTCCATCATCGGCAATGCCGCCACGCTGGCCGACTCCACCGAGCTGCTTATCTTTAAGCACAGCGGCCTCTTTCAAGAGGACTCCCCCTTCTTCAACGCCTCCGCCATCATCGACCTCAGCAGTGGCAATGCCACCCTCCTGTGGGGCAGTTCCACCGCTCACTCCGGCAACTACTTTGGCGAAGGAATCCAGGCCGCCTACAGCACCGCCGGGGCCTCCAGCATGGTGCCTGAGCCCTCACGTCTGCTCTTTCTCCTGATCAGTTCCCTGGGCCTGCTGCTTCGCCGCCGCCGCTAGGTGGACTGAGAATACCTTCTTCTTCAAAACCAAAGGGTTTGTGGAACTGAGCCCAGGGTTCTCTGAACCCTGGGATATTCCAAGAACGAACGTTCGGATCTGAGACGAACCCCAACGGGGTTCCGTCCACGATAGAGGAGGTGCCCTGTCTTTTTGGTCTTTCCGGGATGGACGGAAGCCTTTCAGGCTTCGCCTCTGCTGGGGATGTCTTTCGTCCCACGATCCGGGGTTGAGCCAACCCCGGGCTGAATGACACAAGCCCGTTGGGCTTAAATCCACACTACTAACAAGTCGAGGGAACTGAAGGGGAGGCTGGTAGGCCCCAGAGCTCCCGTTTACTCAGGCAACAAGGTTTTTAACGCCTCGGCCCAAATGCCATAGCCCTTTTGGTTAGGGTGCAGGGCATCCGGCATGATCTCCTTGGAGATGGAGCCATCCTTTTCAAGCCAGTTGTCTGTGATGTCCAGGAAGGTGACGTAGGGCTGGCTGCCGAGAGGGGCGATGCGCTGATTGATATCGCGCAAAATGGCCCGACGAGGTTCCGCTGCTGTTTTACCGCGCGGGAAGATGGCCATGAGAATAATCTTGGCCTGCGGGCATTTCAGATGCGCTTGCGCGACGATCTCGCTGATGCCTGCGGCAATCTCTTCGGGCGTGTTATCGCGGGCATTCACGGTTTTCGCCAGGTTGTTGGTGCCGATGTGGATCACGATGGCCTTCGGGTTTAAGCCATCCAACTCGCCTAACTGAATCCGCTTTAAGACATTTTGAGTGCGATCCCAGCCAAAACCCAGGTTGAGGGCGCGGCGCTGACCGAACAAGGTTTGCCATGTCTCTGTACCGCGATTGCCGATCTTCCCGCCCTCCGGCAGGCCGCCCCAGAAATGGGTGATGGAGTCGCCAATGAGGACGACTTCCGGATTGACCTCGTTTTTGATCTTCATGATCTCAGCATGACGGGCCTCCCAGTCATAGCCGTCCTTTTCCAGCTTCCCCATGGGGATGAGCGCGGTGTTGATGCCGGGCAGCGTAGGAATGATTTTGCGGATGGTTCCGGCGACCTGTTCGCCCAGGCGATCATAACCGTCATTGCTGAAATGCACATCGTTCGGGTTCTGATACTTGGCGAGATCAGGCTCAATCCAGGTGTAGAGATCATTGATCTCAATGCCGTGCTTTTGCATCACTTTCGCGGCGATTTCGTTGCGGGCGATCAGGTCCGCATTCGTGGCGTCCTTCATGCCGCCTTCGGCCACCGGGGTGGTGCTCGCCCAGATCACACGCGCCCCCGTCGCCTTGAGCTGCGTGGCGATCTGATCCAGCCGCGATTCGTAATCCGGCAGCGGTGTCTTCCGGTCATGAATGCCGAAGTTGAAATGGATGATGTCCCACTTGCCCTCGCCCAGCCAGACGGGGAGTTTCTTGAGGCCGTTGGCGGTTGGGCCACAGTTCTCGGGCGCACGGTGGAGGTTGGCGACACCGGCCAATTCTTTCCGCACGGCGAGGGTGTAACCCCGGGAGATGGAATCGCCAATCAGCAGCACTCGTGGCAGCTTGGGATCAGCCTTCACATAATCCCAAGCGGTGACCCGGCCAGCGAGCTTGTCCTTCTGGTAAAGCGGCAGGTAAAAGCCCATGCCGAGGTTTTGCTCCAGCACGGTTTCCCAGGCTTGCTGCTCTGGTGACAGGGTGGCTTTCCAAGCGGCGAACTTCTCATTCAGCGCTTTTTGTTCGGCGACCTTTTGGGCTTCCGCAGCTTTCTTCTGGGCCTCGGCTTCTTTGGCATTGGTGGGCTCACCGGCGAAGACGGGAAGGGCGAGATGCAGCAACAAACAAGCTGCGAGGGGGAAGATGGAAAGGCGCATGGTTGGGAAAGACAGAACGGTAGAGAAGCAGCCTTTCATCGAGAAGCGTAGCTCGATTTTCCAAAATCGAGGGCTTGGAAGAGCTTCAGCAGGTGGGGCTGTGGCTCCCATGTGTGACCCATGTTCTGAGCCTCGGCTGTTATCGATGTTCTGAAATAATGCCGCGAATCATGTCGCTAGCCCGTTCCCCATCTCGATTTTGGAAAATCGAGCTACGCGTGGATCTTTCGCCTCGCGCCTCCAACAAAAAAAGAGGGACGTCTTGCGACGTCCCTCCGTGAGGTTTTGAAGTTGTGACCGAGGCGGATTATTGACCGCCTGGACGCCAGTCTTCGGTAGCAAACTTGAAGGCCTGCTCCAGACCGACGAGGTCGGTGCTTGGGCGGAGGGCTTCGAAAGCTTGGCTTTCCTTCTGGATCTCGGCGTCGCTGTAGTTCATGGCCTTGATGGAGAGGCCAACGCGGCGCTCCACTTTGTCCACTTTGATCACGCGGGCTTCCACTTCGTCGCCGACGTTCAGCACGTCTTTGACCTTGGCCACGTGGTCTTCGCTCAGCTGGGAGATGTGCACCAGACCGTCGATATCGCCTTCGAGTTCCACGAAAGCACCGAAGGAAGCGATCTTGGCGACCTTGCCCTTGACGACGTCACCCACCTTGAAGCGGTTGTCGATTTCGGACCATGGATCGGTCTCAAGCTGCTTCATGCCCAGGCTGATGCGCTGGTTGGCTTTGTCGATACCGAGCACGGTGGCTTCCACTTCCTGGCCCTTCTTGAGCATTTCGGAAGGATGGTTGACCTTGCGTGTCCAGGAGAGGTCGGACACGTGGATCATGCCATCGATACCCTCTTCCAGTTCCACAAAGGCACCGTAAGCGGTGAGGTTGCGGACCGGGCGGGTAAGCACGGTGCCGATCGGGTAACGGACGTCGATATCGTCCCATGGGTTGGCGTCGAGCTGACGCACGCCCAGGCTGATCTTGCGCTCTTCCTTGTTGATGCCAAGGACGACGGCTTCGATTTCCTGACCGACCTGCAGCACGTCGGATGGACGGGCGATGCGCTTGGTCCAGGAGAGCTCGGACACGTGGACGAGACCTTCCACGCCTTCTTCCACTTCGCAGAAAGCACCGTAGGCGACCAGCTTGGTGACCTTGCCCTTGACGGTCTGGCCGACAGGATAGCGGGCTTCGATGTTTTCCCAAGGGTTGTTCTGGAGCTGCTTGAGGCCCAGGGAGACGCGCTCTTTCTCGCGGTTCACTTCCAGGATCACGACGTCCAGGCGCTGACCGATACCCACCATTTCGGTAGGATGGTTCAGGCGGCCCCACGACATGTCGGTGATGTGAAGCAGGCCGTCCATACCGTTGAGGTCCACGAACACACCGAAGTCGGTGATGTTCTTGACCACGCCGACGACTTTGTCGCCAGGGTTGACGGAGTCGAGGAACTTCTGACGCTGCTCGGCGCGCTCAGCCTCGATGACTTCGCGGCGGGAAAGGACGATGTTTTTGCGGTCGTCGTTGATCTTGACGATCTTGAATTCGAACACCTTGCCGACGTATTCGTTGAGATCCTTCGGCGGGATGATGTCGATCTGGCTGCCTGGGAGGAAGGCTTCCACGCCGACGTTGACCATAAGGCCACCTTTGACGACGGACTTGACCTTGCCTTTGACGAGGCCGCCATCGCGGAACACGGAGGCGATTTTTTCCCAGTTCTGTTTGTAGGCGGCTTTCTCCTTGGAGAGAACGACCATGCCTTCGTCGTTTTCCAGTTTCTCGAGGAGGACTTCGACCTCATCGCCGACCTGGATGTCTTCATCTTCAAACTCGCTGGCAGGGATAGCGCCTTCGGACTTGTAGCCAATGTCCACCAGGACGACCTGCGGTTTGATTTCGAGGATCCGGCCTTTAACGATGGATCCTTCGGAGAGTTCACGGAAGGATCCTGCGATCATCTCCGCGAGTGTGCTTGCGCTCATGTATGTGTGTTTGGGTTGGGAGTGCTGGCAATGATAACCGCGCACAGCCTTCCACTCCTGAGGGCTATCGCGGGCTGATGTCCCGCATAACCTGAGGGCTACCGGACAAAAGGGCCGCCATTGTCGGGCGTCAGCGCCTTTTCGCAAGGGGAAAAACAGGGGGGCGGCGGGAGGTGATTCCTGGGCGGGGGTTTTCTAGATTAAGTCCCACCGGCCGCCACTCAAACAGTCGTTTATCTGGCCTCCCTCCAGGAGGCGAGTCAATCCGCTCAACGAATCGCGCCACTATTCGCTCATGCGCGCCAACTAAACAGCTCGATATCAACTCAAAGAGTCTTTTTCGAAGCTAGCAGCCCCGCTTTGATCTCCTGAATCTTCGCGTCCGCCTGATCGATCAGCGGGTCGAACATGGGGATTTCCTTGGCGTTTTGGCCCTGCTCATGTTTGCGGAAGCCGAAGAGGTAGGTTTCATTCTGCGGGCGCCAGCGGTTGAAGAAGAGTTCGTCTTTTTTGAGCACTTCACGCTGGAGGGGGGCGAGCTCAGCGGATGCGATGGCAGGCGTCTTCAATCCCAGGCCCTCGACCAGCTTGGCGCTGAGTTTTTCATAACCGGCACGGGTGTAATGGACGCCGTTTTCGGTTAGAGGCTTGGCAGTTTGCCCTGGTTTAGGGATGCCGCCCATGAGCTCGAACCAATCGACAAAGAAGGCGTTCTGAGAACCGGCGAACTTCCGCAGGGCATCGCGGAAGCTGGAGAGGTCCTTGTTGGCATCGGTCTGGTCGGGCATCGGGGGAGCCAGATTTTCCAGCGGTGGTGGGGAGGCGATGATGACGCGCACGCCGGGGGATTGCTTGCGGATGAGGCTGATTAGATTGCGGTAACCGGTCAGGAAACGAGGCAGATCCTGCAGCCCCTCGAAGGCCATTTCCGATCCGTAGCATAGTAGCACCACGGTGGGCTTCAGCAGTTCCAGATGCTTGGAGAGACGCTCCAGACCTTCCTCAGGCGGGCCAAAGTAGGACCGGGCATGACCATACACGGTGTCGCCGCTCCAGGCCAAGTTACGCACAGTGACCTTGGTTTCTCCCAAAGCCAGAGCCAAGCGAGGCTCGAAGGTGGCGTAGTGCTGCTCACGCTCGATGACCGTATTCCCCAACAGGACAAGGCGATCTCCCTCTTTGAATTCAAAGGTCTTTTTCTGCGGCGGCACAGAGGCAGACACAGGCGCGGGTGAAGGGGCGGCCGTCTCCTGAGCAATGGCGGCCACTCCACTCAGGGAGCAGGTCAGGGCGAGGGCAAAAAAGGCGGTCCGGTTCATGCAGGGCGTTATTGGAGATGATGCACCAACGAATGTCCAGAGAGGAAATCAGAAGTGATGCAGCCACTCTTGGCTGCACGTTTAGGAATTCTGCTGCCAGCCACATTTCCGCATAGCTAGGTAGAGTCGTCATCTGCGCCAGCCAAAGACAGCACTGGCAGAGACGCAAGGCTGTGCAGGACCATGGATTACAACTACGTCCGGGAACCTGCGGCCAGGAGTGGCCACATCACTGATATTCAAGCCAGGATGTCCCGGATCACATGTCCATGCACATCCGTGAGGCGGCGATCGATGCCGTTGTGATAGTAGCTCAGGCGCTCGTGGTCCAGCCCCATGAGATGGAGGATGGTGGCGTGGAAGTCGTAGATGGTGGTGACGTTCTCAGCGGCTTTGTGTCCTAAGGCATCGGTGGAGCCATAGCTGATGCCGGGCTTCACGCCAGCCCCAGTCATCCAGACGGTAAACCCTTGCGGATTATGATCGCGCCCGCTGGCCCCTTTTTGGAAGGTAGGCATGCGGCCAAACTCGGTGCACCAGACCACCAGGGTATCCTCCAGCAGTCCACGTTGACGTAGATCACGGATCAGTGCGGCGGCAGGTTGGTCAAAGATCGGTGCGTGTTTGTCATACTGCTCCTTCAGCTTCTTGTGACCATCCCAGTTGCCGATGCCTTCACCCATGGCATAAGCGCCATTGTAGAGTTTCACACAGCGCACTCCACGCTCTAGCAGGCGACGAGCAAGCAGGCAGTTTTTGGCAAAGCCACTTTTGATGGGATTCGGATCATCCACGCCATAGGCCTTCAGCGTGGTGGTCGATTCCTTGGAGAGATCGCTCACCTCGGGCACGGAGAGCTGCATCTTTGCGGCGAGTTCATAGCTGGCGATTCGGGCGGCCAGTTCGGTGTCGCCAGGGAACTGCTCCAGGTGCTTGTCATTGAGAAACTTCAGCACGTCTCGTGAGGCCAGATCACTGGCGACTGAAACGTTGTTAGGCCGTGCCAGATTGTAAATCGGGCGACTGGAGTTAAAGGCGGTGCCTTGGAAGACAGCGGGGAGGAAGCCATTGCCCCAATTGTTAACACCGGCTTGAGGCACGCCACGAGGATCAGGAATGGCCACATAAGCTGGCAGATTATCGGCCTCCGAACCAAGTGCGTAACTCACCCAGGAACCCAGACTCGGGAAGCCATCGAAGATGAATCCCGTGCTCATCTGATTTTCCGCTGGACCATGGGTATTAGACTTGGCCGTCATGGAGTGGATGAACGTGAGGTCATCCGTCATCGAGGCGAGGTGTGGAAAAAGATCCGACACCATCTTGCCCGTCTGACCACGTGGCTTGAACTCATACAGCGGCCTAACTAAGTTTCCGTTTTCGCCTTGAAACGTTAGAAAGTTCTCCTTGGCTCCAGGCATGGGTTTGCCATCCATGCGCAGTAGTTCGGGTTTCCAGTCCCAGGAGTCCAGGTGACTGACGGCACCGGAGCAAAACAGGACCAGCACACGTTTGGCCTTGGCTGGATAATGGGGTGCGCGAGCATGCAACGGATTCGTTGCCTCTATCACAGGACGGATCGGTGGGGTGGAGGCCTGAGTAGCCCTGGAGCCGAGCAGCGATGCTAAGCCTAACCCGGCTGCACTGGAGAGAAAATGCCGACGGTCGAGCAGACCGAGTCCATGGGAGGAGAGAGGGGCAGTCATGGCACAAAGAGGAATTCGTTAGTGTTCAGCAACACACGGCAGACGGCGGGCAGGCCATGTTCACGAGCGAGGGTGGCGCAGACCTGAGCTTCATCGGGTGCAGGAGATCGTTGCGCCGTGAGAGCAAAGGCCCGTTCGATTTGACGTGTTAAATCATTCCCGGCCTCCTTCTGTAAGCGTTGAGCAAAGAGCTCCGCCTGTTGATTGACAAAGCCGCTGTTGAAAAGGCTCAGCGCCTGGATGGCCGTGGTGGAGCGCGGTCGCTTGGGTTGACCTTGCCCGGCATCGGGGCAGTCAAAGCTGCCAAAGGTGGCATCCTGAGCCATGCGCACCTTGGTCATGTAAATCATCCGCCGCCACTCCTCGGGGCCAAATTCTGCCCTGGGATCATAGACGCGAACGTAATTGCTGTTAGGTGCGAAGACGCTGAATCCAGGCCCCCCCATTTTGAGATCCAAAGTGCCAGCGACCTCCAGCATGCCATCTCGCACCACCTCCGCCTCGACACGCCGAGGCGGATAGCGCCAGAGCAGACGCGTTTGCGCATCGGCAGCGAGACCTGCCTCATTCGGAGCGCTGCTCTGTCGCCAAGTGCGGCTCATGACAATGAGCTTTTGCATGTGCTTGATGCTCCAGCCGCTACGGATGAACTCGGCGGCTAACCCGGAGAGAAGCTCGGGATGCGTGGGCATGGCGCCATTGCGGCCAAAGTCATTCGGTGTTGCCACAATGCCTTCACCGAAATGATGCTGCCAGAGACGATTCACCAACACTCGCGCGGGTAAGGGGTTAGCCGGATCTGCCAGCCATTGAGCAAGGGCGACCCGACGCTTTTGCTCAGGGAGATCGCCCGCGAGTTTCATAGGGGAACCGATGGCACTGACGGCGGCAGGCACGACTTCTTCCTTCGGTTGGGTGACATCGCCTCGATTGAGTTTGAAAATCGGGCTAGGTTGCTCAAAGCGGCCTGCATAGACCATGGGGCCGGTCTTGCTGCTGCTGAGCCGGGTTTCCAGCGCATTGAGTTCGCCACGTGCATCATGCCATTCAGCAATGACGGAAGCCTCCACGTTCTCGGGCTGTGGCATGGCCAGTTTGGCTTTCGAGCCGGGGTAAGTTTGACGATCCGTGGAGTCCGCCACTTTGAGCCACGAACCATCTGGTTGGGCCACCTCGATGCGATAGCTGACAGGCAGTCGGTCTTTGAATTCATCCAAACGGTCGCGCCCCCAAGCGATTCCCTCAATGAGGGTGGCTTGCGGAAACTCGATCTGCACCCAGCCTCCGCCCTTGGTCTTGCTGATCCAGCTCCGGCTGTTGCCATACAGACCATCATTCACATGCTCCAGCCGATGTCTGTCAGAGCTCCAACTTCCAGAGGCACTGGCCTTGGCTCCTAGGCTGGCTAGAGCGATGTTTTGGCCGCTGGTGGAATAGATCTCCAGCTCATCCAGACAGGGTTCATAACGATTGTTATCCGAAGTGGCCGAGACGGTGAAGCGCAGCTTTTGCGTCGTGACTGGAGCGAAGCGCTCCAGATTGCGATGCGGATGCACCGGTGTGCGTTGAGTGCCCGAGAGTGCCGGGGGCTCAAACTTCAGCAAACGATGAGTCGCCTTGGCAAGCCGAAGCAGCAGGGTGGCGTGATCCTCCTCGTGCTTTTGAGCATCGGCACTCTTCAGGGGACGCTCTCCATGGCGAACTCCGGCAAAGATCGCTTGCAGGCTGTAATAGTCGGTCTGGGAAACCGGATCGAATTTATGATCGTGGCAGCGTGCACAATGGAGCGTGAGGCCTAGGAATGCCCCACCCGTGATACTCACCATGTCATTGAGCTCATCCTGTCGGGCCTTGGCTTTCGACTCCTCGTCCTTGCCGATCTGGCCTGGGAGTAAGGCGGCATTCGCCACGATGAAGCCGGTGGCTGCATCCTTGCCCACGGTGTCCCCAGCGAGCTGTTCCAGGATGAACTGAGGGTAAGGCGTGTCTTTGTTGAAAGCCTCAATCACATAATCCCGATAAGGCCAGGCATTGGGGCGCGGGGTATTCACCTCGAAGCCATGGGTTTCACCAAAGGCGATGACATCCAGCCAATGCCGCGCCCAGCGCTCGCCATAACGTGGCGAGGCTAACAAACGATCCACTAAGTTTTCATACGCTTTGGGATCGTTGTCAGCGATGAAGGACTCGACTTCTTCAGGAGTGGGTTGAAGGCCATGCAGCACAAGATAAAGGCGACGGATGAGCGAGCGTTTGTCGGCCTCTTGAGAAAGGCTGAGTTGTTTCTCTTTCAGCTTGGTTTCGACAAAGGAATCCAGAGATCCGCTGAGCGGCTGAATGGGTTTGAAGGCCCAATGGTCCCGCTTATCCACTGCCTGAGCCACATCGACACCATCAGGCCAAGCAGCTCCTTCATCGATCCAACGCGTGAGCAGAGCGATTTCTTCCGCCGATAGGCGTTCGCCCTTCGGTGGCATGCGGGTGTCTTCGTCCTGGGTGGTGATGAAGTGGATCAGCGGACTCTCGGCGGCCTTGCCGATGTGAATATTGGGCGCATGGGAATCACCGCCGCGTAAGGCTTCACTCTTGATGTCGAAGCGTAGGCCGGACTTCTGCTTTTCCGGGCCATGGCAGGAGTAGCAATGCTGTTCCAGAATGGGCCGCACCTGATGGATGAAATCGACAGGCGCCGCGAGAGACGCGGAGGCGACAAGGTGAACCCAAGTGATGGAGAGCAGCTTCATGGTTGAAAGTGGAGAGGGCTTCAGCGGTAGGGATTGCCTGCCTCATACAGGCGGCGGATTTCATCCTCACGCATGCAACGGCCTAACAAAAAGAGTTCGTCCACCCGTCCGCTCAGCTTCCGGTCGCGTGAGTTCCAGTTGCCGATTTGCGCTGGGCCCAGACGAGCTGGATGCGCGATGGCTTGCCGCGTTTCTTTGTCGAAACGACCGTTCAGATAAAAGCGCACCGTCTTGGCAACCGAGTCGTAAACCACGGCGAGATGAACCCAGCGTCCTTGCTCGGGTAGCACCGGAGTCCGTGAATCGGGGAAGCCTTGAGTCTCCGTGGAGCCTGGAGCCAGCGTGTTGTGCTTCAGCGCGAAACGCATGGTGCTGTCTCGGTTGATGATCCAGTGCACCTGCCCTGACTTGTCTTCATCCCAGCCATCGGTGTGGTAGAGGGATTGGTAAGGAGCCCCAAGCCGATCCAGGCGCACCCATGCGGCAAGCGTCAGTTGTGGCCAGGAATGATCGCCACCGACATTGAGCTTCATGTGATCCCCCACATGCACAAACTCAGGGGCCTTCGAACCTGGCCAACGGCCTTGCGTGAGGTGAAAGACACCTTCAGGGAGCGAGCTGCCTTCGAAATCGAGATAGGCGATCAAAGTGGGGTCCTTGCGTAAAGCAGCAGTGGCGGCATCGGAGTGGGCTTGCTGACCTGCGGCGAGCGCTGCTTGGAGTGCTGCGGTTTCATCCGGTTGAATGAACGCCGCGGAGCGGATTTCGCGTGAGGTGCCCGCTCCAGATTCTAGGGAGAAAGCTTCACCATCGCGCAGGCTCTGGCGTTTGCCCCCTTGAGCCGACTGTGCGATGACTTCGCCTTGAAACACATGGATTTCCGCTTGCCCTTGCCGGGAGACATCGACTCCGAACTTGGTGCCCAGATCCACGGCCTTCCCGGTGGGAGTGATGACGGTGAAACCTTTTGCCGGAGGCGGCACATCCGCTGCCACCCGCCCATGTTTCAGACGCAGTCTTTGACCATTTTCAAAAGCAAAGGAGGCCGGTGCCTCGATGACCACACGGGCACCGCGTGTCGTGACGAATTCCACCGTGCCAACCTCAATGTCATGCCAGCCGGAACCAACCTCCATGCCGGGAGTGAAGTCTAGCCTGCCCATGCCCCGCACCACGGTCGCATAGGGTTGAGCGTTGATAACCCAGCCCCAGATGCCTAGAAATATCGCGATTACCGCTGCGGCGGCTGTGAGCCAACGCCACGTATTCATCCGCGCGGGAGGAGCTGCTTTGATGGGAGTTGTCGTGGTCTCTTGCCATCCAGCAGCTTGTTCAGCCAGCGCAGAATCCAGATTGGCCAGTTCTGCAAAGGCACGGCGGGCATCGGCTTGGGCCAAAAGCAGACGATCCAGTTTCCGCACCTCTTCTTCGGTGGCGTGGCCATCCAGATAACGATGGGTGAGTTCTTCGAGATTCACGACGGTTCCTCCCGAATCATTTCACGTTGAATGCAGTCTAACAAAGAGCGTCGGATGCGATGTAGCCATTGATAGAAGCCCGCTACGGAGCGGCCACTGGTCACCGCGATGTTTTGAATCTGGGCCTGCGGCTGATAGGCACGCATGAGCAGATCTCTTTGTTCAGGCTCCAGCTTTTGCGTGCAGGTTTCCAGGGCGCGACGCTGACGATCCAGTCGGGTTTCATCCTGAGCGGTCTCTTCGGCGATGAGGTCCACCACTTCTTCACTGAGCACCAACCGATCTCGCCCCCGATCTCGCAGCCAGGAGAGCACCTTGTAGCGGGCGATGCCAAAGGCCCAGGGAAGAAACTCCGCACCTTCCCGAAACTCTCCAAACTTTTCCCACAGCAGGATCACCACCTCCTGCATCACATCATCGGCATCGCTACGGCTGGGGACCAGACGGCGAATGTAGGCACGCACCGTCGGCTCATGCGTGGAGAGAGCACGCAGAAAACGCTGATGTTGTTCGATCTCGGCAGGGGACATGATGGCGGGTTATGGGTATTTTCCAAAACCCGCCGGGATTTAACGAACTTTTTCTGGTTTCTGCATCAGGGTCTCAATGTGACCGACGTTTGGCTCGGTCAAAGCGGCTTTGTCGATCCACTTGGGGTTCGGCCTGAATGATGGGTGGGGTAGAATTTTTGGAAGCCTCTGTCGGGGAAGGCTGGTCAGAGGGTTTTGCCAAGCGCTTCTGGTGGACCGTGGCCGGAGTGGGAGATTTGGCGGATGCCAGTCGAGTCTTCCGAACCGGAAGCGAAAACTTGGGCAACCGCCAACCCGTGCGGGTGACGAAAGCCTCGAACAGCATGAGGCCCAGTGTGAACAAGAGCAGCTCGTTACGAAGATCGACAAAACGATCCGTGTCTGGACTGCGCCACGCTTGGCTGAGTTCCAACAGCTCGCGCCCACCGCTGGCTTGCACGACTTGGCGGAGTTCGTCGGTGCGGGCTTCATCGAAGGCCCATTCGGTGCTTTTTCCGACAAGGGCGGGACCGAAGGCAAGGGCCTGTGAATTGAGCTGAACTGCGCCTCGAACCATCTCGCCTTCCGGCAGATCGATTTTGGCCTGGTAATGACCGGGAGATTGGCGTTCCCAGGCAATTTCCTGGGGCGTGCCCTTGAGCCCTTGAGCCAAAACGAGGCGTGGAGCACGTGCCATCAAGGGGGCTTCCCAGCTTTCATCATGCAGGAGATCTAGTGTGAGCGTGGTGCCTTGCAGGCGATGCTTGAGCCCTATTCCTGGAGGTAAAGATTCCCCCATAAGCCAGCGGGTGAGGGTCTGCAAAAAATCACCGTAGGCGGGCCAAGCTCGCACACGCTCGGAAAAGGGACCCCCGAGAGGAAAACTCACGGCGGCAGTTCGGCCGATTCCGCGCTGTCCGAAGGCGACCAGTGGGGTGGCGTATTCATCCTGGCTGATGAGGGCTTGGCTGGCCCAATCTCGTGCATAGCTGAGGTTGTAACCATCCACTTCGCCTAACCAATTGAGCGATTGACTGGTGATTTCCAGCCAGCCGCTAATGGCCTTGGTTTTGACGGGGTCTTGCACAAAGGCGCTGCGGGCGACGGTCACGGTCTCCTGACTGAAGATGCTGGGTAGTTCTTCGGCCCGATCTGTAAAGAAGATGCGTCCTTTGCCGAGTTTGGCGATGTCTTCCAAAAGCCGTGCATCAGGATCTTGTCGCGTGCCGAGGGCGATCACGCTCACCGTGCCGCCATTGGTAGTGATTTCCGCCAGTAGCTTCTTGTAGTCACCGGGGTGTTCGGAGTCTGCGGCATCCGAGAACAGAATGATGTGGCGTTGGCCTGCGGCGGCGTTCTTGAGTTCATCCCAGGCGGCTTTCAGGCCTTCATAGACGAAAATGCCTCCGCCTGTGCTCTCAATGCGGCGGATGGCGCTCTCCATCTTGTCGCGGTTGGGGCCGACTGGCTGTAGAGGCACCATCACATGCGCCTCGCTATCTACGGCGAAGACGGTCAGCAGATCTTGAGGACCGAGAAAACGAACCGCATTGGCTGCACCTTCGTCAGCCAGAGACATCTTGGAGAAACCATTCTGCACGGTCATGCTCATGGAGCCGCTGCGGTCCAGCACGATCCCCATGGCCACCATGAGTTTCCGATGCTCCTGCTTCAACTCCATGGAGACGGGAAGGAGGGAATCGATGGCGGACTCAAAGTAACCTCCCGCACCGAAGCTTTTCTGACCCCCGGCCATGAGAAGACTGCCGCCTTGCTCACGGACGTAGAAGTCGATGGCGTCGAGGAAGTCGTTGTTCAGTTCAAAGGCAGGCACGTTGTTGAGGATCACACAGCGGGCACCGGTAAGCTGTCCGGGTTGCGCATGGTGGAGGTCAGTGACGAGGTCCACCGTGAAGCCTTGCTGCTGGAGAATCTGAGTCAGCGGATCATCTGTGTAGGCTGTGAGCAAGAGCACCCGTGGCCCACCGGCAATTTCCACCAAGGCTTGATGCTGATTATTGCCCAGATGAGCGTCTTCCGCAGGTTGGATGACGGCTTCATAGCGGATCACTCCGGCCATGTTTGAGCGGTCCGTGAAGCGGGCGATGCCGGTGCCGAGACGCACATCCACTTGGGCGGCGGTGATCTCGCGGCCCTGTCGGAGAAGCTTGAGCGGCACGCGCCCATCTTGGCTGCCACGCACTTCCACCTCCAAAAGAAAGGGCTCGCCGAGTTGAGCCTTTGTCGGGGTGCGTAGAGCCGCGATACGATAATCAGTGACCTCGTTTTGACGAGCTAGGTGCATGTCCAATTCGACCCCCTGCTGAATCAGTTTTTCCGCCACGCCAGAGAGTGGCTCGGTGGCATAACCATCGGTAAAAATGAGTAGGCGTGCCGGGCGTCCGGCACTTTCTTTCTGCACGTGAGCGAGCGCTTGGTTGATGGCGAGGGCCGTGCGGGTAGCTTGCCGTTGGTGATCGTAGAGAGTTGCTCCCTCAGCCTCTGGCTTCATCACCTCCCCCGCAAAAGCAAGCTGGTGAAGGTGGTCTTGAGGACCACGGCTCTGTTCCAAAAGCTTTTCCCACTCGGGTAAGCCCTTGGCCATAGGTTCCTCGGCAGAAACGGAGCTGTCTAGTAACAGCCACAAATCCACACCCTCCGCCTGCTTTTGCCATTGCGGTTGGGCCAGGCTGAAAGTGAGCAGGCCTAACAAGAGAAGCCGCAGAGGCTTGAACAAACCCAGTCGAGGCCAGCCCCAGCCTGCCAGAAGCAGGATAGGAAAAAGGGCGAGCCATTCTGGGTGAAGGAGGATCATGGTGCAGGGGAGGATTGCTCACCGAATGGCGCATTGGATGTCAGCACTCTTTTGCCCCACCACCAGCTTCCCAGGAGGCAGAGCAGGAGGAGCAGTGTCCACCATTGCCAATGAGGATCGGCTTCTTGAAGGGCATCTACCTGTTCAGCTTCGAGTTGGGGTGTTTCGTCAAAGGGAGCTGCCTTGGAGAGATCGGCTTCGCGGCTATCGGCAAAGTGCGCGGCAGCGGTGAGCCAAGTGTCAGGTCCTTGCGAGATTTGAAAAAATCCGGGCACTGCCGGGGAGCGGAGCAGGCGTGCTTGGGTCTGAGGGATGGTCTCATGGAGCCCGTTTGAGCCTTTTAACACCAGAGGCTGAGCCGCCTCTCCCTGGCGATGGGCGACGCTGAGGGACTGACGTAATTCATAATTGGCGGATTCTGCCGCCAGTTTATCCTGACGAATCGTCTCGAGAAAGCGGTGTAGCAAAATCGCCAGGGCTGGAAGCTTGCGGGCGTTACTGCCGATGAGATCGAAATGGCAGAAAAGTTGGCGGGCACCGACGGGAGTGATCCGCAGGCTGATGAGAGGTCGCTCCCCCTGCCAGAGCAGAACCTGATCTTGAGGATCTCGCGGCATCACCATGCCTTCAGGGATCAGCAGGGAGTTCCAGTTCAGCCCTTCCACCAGAGGGTGAGATTCGCTGACGACCGCACCGCGCACAGGGGCGGGCTTGTCAGCTCGGGATGGGGAGGCAAAGACACAGGCATGCTGATGGTTTTCCAAAGCGGTGGAAGGCGGCCACGTCATGACGCGGACGTCGGTTTCTGTCACGAGAGGTGAGACATTCAGATGAGCGAACCGGCCAAAGAGATCGGCAAGCTGAGTGGAAGATTCATCACGGCTGCGGGGAAGATGAACGCTCAGCTTTTTGGGGCTTGGCTGCACAAGCGGGAGCTGATCATCCACTCCGAAGGCATCCGGGGTGAGCTGGAGGGTCAGGGCCTGTGTGGCATCCGATCCAGGGAAGGGTCCGCTCAAAGTTCGCGTTTCCCGTGGGGCTAAGGCCAATGACATGGGAGGGGTGGTTTGCCCTTGGGTCTCCACGTGCCATTGTCGCTGCTGAGGGCTCTCGCCATAGTTGCGGACCAGCGCACGCCAAAACCACTGACCGTCTTTTTCTTCCACCGTCACACCTGCCCAGCCGACGTTTTCAATCCGTCGCCCTACGGAGAGGGTTTTGGCAGCGTAGGGCAGGGGCGTTGCGGGTGGGTGATCGGTAACGAGCAAAACCGCCCCCTCTGGCCCCGCTAGGCTTCGAGCCTGTCGCAGGGCCAGGGTGAAATCGTGAACGCCTGCAGTGGGATGCCATCTGGAAGCAAGGCTTTTCACCAGTTCCTGAGCGCTACCTCCATAGTAGAGGTTTGCCTCGTGGACATCCGAGCCGAGGAGAGCGAGCTCGGCTTTCGAGCCCGAAGGCACACTCCGGCTGAGTACGCGTTGGACACCCTCGATCGCAGCCTCCCGGAAAGCCTGCATGGAGGCGGAATCGTCCATGATGATGGCGATGCGGTGCACTGCGTCCTGTCTTAACCACCGAGGCCCGGCTAGGAGCCAAGTGAAAAGCAGCACCATGAGCAGTTGCAGCCAGAGGGGAATGGAAAGGCGCAGGCGCTCGATGCGATTGCCCTGCTCAGACTCTTTTTGAAGTTGCTGAAGGAGGAAGAGGGTGGTGACGGTGACCCGTCGGCTGCGGCGCTGAAGGAAATGAATTGCTAATACGACAGGAATCCCGAGCAGAGCCCATAGAGCAGCGGGATGTGTCAGAGTCAGCATGATGGAGTGCCTGAGTCTCCACAACTCCGAGGCATCCGTCCAGCAGACGCGTCATCGGAGGCATAAAAAAGCGGAGATCCTTAGGGGGACCTCCGCTCACGTGAAAAGTTGGATGAACTCGGGATTAACCCAGAGCAGCCGTAGCTTCCTTGCCTTCCAGCACCCGACGAGTCGGCTCCTTGATCTCGTGGACGATGCCCACCATTTTGAGCACCTTGATCACATAGTAGGTTGGATCGATTTCCCACCAGAAGAAGCCCTGGCGTGCGCAGTGCGGGTAATAGTGGTGATTATTGTGCCAGCCTTCGCCCAGAGTCAGAATGGCCAGGATGAAGGAATTTTTGCTGGATTCACCGGTTTCGTAGCGGCGGCTGCCCAGCAGGTGGCAGAAGGAATTGATAGCGAAGGTGGTGTGATAAAGGATCACGGTGCTGAGGCAGAAGCCCCAGAGGAAATAACTGAGGCCACCCATGGCGGTGCCTGTCATCAGAAGACCGAAGACGTAAGTAGCCAGGGCCAGCACCATCGGGGGAATGAAGTGGTATTTGTCGATGAAGACCAGTTCTGGAAACTTGGTCAGGTCTTTCACGCGCTTGGCGTCATAATCATTGTAGTCAGGGGCGAGAATCCAGCCGACGTGAGCCCAGTAGAAGCCCTGCTGCTTCACCGAGTGGATGTCATCTTCCTGGTCGGAATGCTGGTGATGGTGGCGGTGATGAGCTGCCCACCAGAGCGCACCCTTTTGAGCAGACATGCCACCCAGCCAAGCCAACACATACTGGAACCAGCGAGAGGTCTTGAAGGAGCGATGGGAGAAATAACGATGATAACCGCCCGTGATACCGAATTTGCGGAGCAAAAACAGACCCACACAGAGGAGGATAGCGGTGAGGTCAGGCTTTACGAAGAAAGCAGCGAGAGCGAGTGCATGTATGCCGAAAAACAAAATGCAACCGGGAGTTATTTGGAAGGCGGGCTTAGTCACGTGGAAGGAAAGAGGTGCGATATTTGACACTTATTTGCAAAAAAGCAACCACGCGCTGCAAAGGCGGCAGAATTGGCACACTTTTGCGGAGCTTTGGCGCAGGATGCAAATTGCAAGAATGGGCTTCCTTCCACCTTACGCAGGCATTAGGAGTCCTCACCTTGAGGAGCGGCGGCTTTTTTAGCGAAGCGGCCTTTTTTAGCGGCAGGGGGGGCTTTAGGTTTGGCTTCTCGCGGAGGGAATTCCCAGCCGAGCAGTCGTTTTTCACCCGGCTTGCACAGGAGGAAGGCGCTGAAGGGTCGGCCCTTTTTAGAGATCATCCCTTCGACAACGTCGGTCTTGCCTTCGTTGAAGAATTTGATCGCATTCTCGACGCTGATCTCTTTTTTGCAGAGCACCTTGGGTAGTCGGGCGTTGCAGACCTTGGGTTCCTTGGCGGCAATGTTGCAGACGTAAGCCTCAGGGGTGTTGTAAATCTGGCCGTCCCGCTTTTTCAGCGCACACACCGGGCAGCGGGTGATGGGTGTAGCGGCAGCAAAATCAAAGGGAGGTGGAGCGTCGGGATCATTTTCGCCTCCAGGAAAGACAAAGCCGGTTTTGCCGTCTTCTTTGATTTCCAGGCCGGCGGTGAACTCTTTCCCAAGGCGATTCCTGAAGCCTTCCATCGGAGGAAGCAAGCGGGTTTCGAGGAGTTGACGCAGCTCATCATCGCTCAGTTCATGGCCAGCGATGACCTTGTAAACCCGCACCTTACAGTCCGGGTTTTTGCAGGAGACAAAGTCTTCCTTCTGCTCGAAGCCGAAGTGACCGCAGGTGCCGCATTTGGCTTCGAAGTCGGGATAGACACGCTCCTTGGCGATCTTTTGATAAGCCTTGGTTTTTTCCACCACCTGACTGGTGAGGCTGCGGATGTCCCGCATGAAACTGCTGCGGTCGAGCTTGTTCTGCTCCATCTGGCGCAGCTTGTATTCCCACTGGCCGGTCAGTTCCGGACTGCTCAAGGCCTCGATTCCGATCTGGCTGATCTGGTCGATGAGGGACAGGCCCTTGGTGGTCACGGCGATGTTCCGCTCCACACGCTCGATGTATTTATCCGAGATGAGACCTTCGATGATGGCGGCGCGGGTGGCGGGTGTGCCCAGGCCACGTTCGCTCATGGCTTCGGCGAGTTCTTCGTCTTCGACCAATTTGCCTGCACCTTCCATCGTGGAGAGCAGGGTGGCTTCCGTGTAGCGAGCGGGCGGACGAGTCTGCTGCTCCTCAGCTTTGACATCCAGAGTCTTGGCGTCATCGCCGTCGCGGGCTTGCACCAGCAGCTTGCCTTTGCCTTCGCCATCGGAGGCGGCTTCCTCGGCGGCTTTTTTGCCATAAACGGCCAGCCAGCCAGATTCGACAAGCACCTTGCCCTCGCTTTTAAAGGTGTCCTTCTCAATGCGCGTGATACGGGTGGTGACCTCGAACTCAGCGGGTGGGAAGAAGACCGCGACAAAACGGCGGGATACCATGTCGAAAAGCTTTTGCTCAGCCTCAGGCAATTCCTTCGGAGGAATCTGGCCGGTCGGGATGATGGCAAAGTGGTCGCTGACCTTGGAAGTATCAAAGACACGCTTGGTGGGGCGCACCCAGCCCTTGTCCAGAGCAGTGGCAGCATGCGTGCTCAGGTCGGTGGGCAGGGCGCTGCCTTTCCGCGGATCTTGTTTGGCGAAGGTGCCAAGGGTGCCTTTCACGGTGCCCAGGTAATCTTCGGGAAGAAAGCGGGAATCGGTTCGTGGATAGGTCAGGACCTTGTATTTCTCATACAGCGCTTGAGCGATTTGCAGGGTGCGGCGGGCGGAGAATCCAAAGCGGTTGCTGGCTTCACGCTGGAGGCTGGTCAAATCGTAGAGCAGGGGAGCGATTTGCTTGGTCGGCTTGGTGATCTGCTCGATTTTGCCAGGTTTACCCAAGCAGCGCTGGACGATGGCCTGGGCCTTTTCCAGATCCCAGAGACGCTCCGCTTTCTTGTGCTCGTCGGTTTCGTCCTTCTTAAAGGACTCGTCAAACCAGCGGCCTTCATACTCACCGGCAGGCACGCCAAAGAGGCCATGCACTTCATAATAGGTGCGGGGCACGAACGACTGAATTTCCAGTTCACGCTTGGCCAGGATGGTGAGCGTGGGGGTCTGCACACGACCCGCAGGGGTCAGGCGGAAACCGCCGTTGCGGGAGTTCAGCGCAGTCAGGGCGCGGGTGGCATTGATGCCCACGAGCCAATCAGATTCACTGCGGCATTTGGCAGCATCGGCGAGCGGGCGCATCTCGCCATCGCTGCGCAGTTTTTGGAAAGCGTCCAGAATGGCCCCCTGCGTCATCGATTGCATCCATAGGCGCTGCACGGGTTTCTTGATCCCGGCGGCCTCGACAATGTAGCGGAAAATGAGCTCCCCTTCACGCCCGGCATCGCAAGCATTGATGAGGCTATCCACATCTTTCCGCTTCATGAGTTTGCTCAACAGCTTGAAGCGATCTGCGCTGTCTTCGATGGGTTTAAGCTCGAACTCCTGCGGCATGATGGGCAGGTGAGTCCAGCCCCAGCCAATCTTTTTGCCGTTCACTTCTGGCATTCCAAGCTCGATCAAGTGACCGATAGCACTGGAGATGATGTGGGTCTCGTTTTCATAATAATCCTTCTCCTTGCTAAAGGCGGTCATTCCCGGGGCTTTGGCCAGAGCTCGGGCGAGATCGGCAGCCACACTGGGTTTTTCGGCGATAATGAGGGCCTTAGGCATGATGAGACAACGTTACGAAATGGGGGCCACCAAGGGCACGCATTCCGGCCCTATGTCAAACTTTTCAATCAGCGGAGGCTCCCCTCGCTGCTTTGAGAAAGCCTGAAGGACTTGCTGTTATGAGCTTCAAATCCAAAGCACTGGGAGGTTATTCCGCTTTCTTCTTTTTCTTGCCTTTGCCCTTCTTTTTAGGGGCTTCAGTGGGGGTATTGGGTGTTGGCATCTTGGCGCCGACGCTTTCCCGCCAGGTCAGCATCTGTTGCTGAAGTTCCTTCACTTTGTCAGGCATTTCGCCCGACAAATTTTTCGTTTCGCCGATGTCGTTGTCGAGGTTGTAGAGCTCTAGACGGTGGTCTTCGAAGAATTCCATGAGCTTCCACGCCCCTTTTTGGATGAGGCCGACTGGGGTGGTGCGCCAAGTATTTTCACCGGCTCCGAGATAACCTGGGAAATGCTGGAAGATAGCCTCTCGCCTGAGACTGACTTTGCCTTCTTTGTCTTTAAAGAGGGGGACGAGACTTTCGCCATCGAGCGGGTAGTCCGCCGGTGCGGGGGCTCCCGCAATGGCTAGGAAGGTTGGATACAGATCCACGTGAATGGTGGGCACGTCCGTCTTGGCGCCGGCGGTGGTCACTCCGGGCCAGCGGACGATGAAAGGCACTCGAGTGCCGCCTTCATAGAGACTGCCTTTGCCGCTGCGCAGCGGGGCGTTGTCGGTAATGTCGCCCGCCTTCTTGATGCCTTCACGCACATAACCACCGACACCGCCGTTATCGCTGGTGAAGATGAGCACGGTATTGTCAGCAAGACCTTGCTTCTCCAATTCTGCCATCACTCGGCCGACGCTTTCATCCACGCTGGCGATCATGGCGGCATAGACAGGGTTGTTATGGCCACCCACGCCCGGTTTGTTTTTGAATTTCTCGATCAGCTCTTCCTTGGCGTGATGTGGCGAGTGAACGCCGAAGTGGGGCAGGTAGAGAAAGAATGGGCCGTCTTTATGGCGTTGGATGAAGTCCAGGGCTTTATCCGTGAGGAAGTCGGCCAAATATTGATCTTTGGGGTGTTCGACGAGCGGGTCTGTCTTGAAGTTGAAATGCTTCCCTTCGGAAACGAGGGCTTCATCAAACCCACGCTTGGAAGGATGATACTCGGGTTTTTGCCCCAGATGCCATTTCCCAAACATACCGGTGGCATACCCTGCTTTTTTCAGGGAGTCCGCGATGGTGATCTTCTCCAGGGGCAGATAATTGAGGTTATCCACTGGACGCAGAGGTCGTGTCTGCCACTCGAACCGACCGATGTCCCCGACCGTGTAAACACCCGTGCGTGGAGCATACTGGCCGCTCATCAGAGCGGCCCGGGTGGGCTGGCAGTTTTGGCAATGATGATGGTTGGTCAGCTTCAGGCCTTGGCTGGCCAGCTTATCGATGTTCGGTGTTTCGTAATACTGACTGCCAAAGCTGCCGACATCCGTATAACCCAGATCATCCGCCATGATGAAAATAATGTTAGGCGGGGTGGCCTGAGCGGCTGCGATGGAGAGCAGACTGAGGGCGAGTAAAATCAGAGGTCGCATGACCGCGCTGAAACGAATGGGGGATGGGGCGATCTTGCGTGATCTTCTTCAGATCCCTGGAGGAGGACCTTCACGACGAGGCCGACGTCCACCTTCGAAGCCGGGTGGTGGGCCTCCCGGTCCCCGTGGGCCAGGACCACGACGTTCTTCTGGCTCTTCGGGCGTGGTTCCCAGAACAATGTCCCAGGTGCCGAGAAGTTCGGAACTGCCTGCTGACTTCGGTTTGAACTCGCGGATGACGGAAAGACGCTGCTCATCCGTGCCCATGCGGCGGAGGATGCCGTCTTTGTCATTCTGGGGAACGCCCTCAATGAAGAGCTGGGTCGTGAGCATGCGCTTATCCCCCTGTTTCACGGCAAGGTGCCAGTGGATGGTGCGCCCCGTGTAAAGGCCGGGCTTGATGGTGCGGAAGCGATATTCACCTTTTTCATTGGTGATGATCTTGCCATAACCCTGGAAGCCTGGATCACGCTCCTTCCCCCGCTGCACGCCATTGCTGTGGATGTAGCAGCCATTGTTATCCGCCTGCCAGAGTTCGATCATGGCGTTCTGGATGGGTTTGCCATCGGCATTGAGCAAGCGTCCCCCAAACTCGGTGATGGTCCCCAATGCAGAAGCTGCTTTGTCTTGGATCTGAACCAGATCGTTGTCTTGATCCAAGGGGAGGTGATCGGGGTAATAAGGGCCTTCCGTCGCACGTGGGGTCAGCACCAGGGCCTCCGCGTAAATGGCGCTGGTGATGATGCCGCCGGTGGTCATCAGCAAGCTATTCAATAGGCGACGCCGGTTCAGGCGAATGTGAAAAGGCTGGGGGATCGAGTTCATGGTGTGGTGCATGAAACTCGCTTCGTGCCAATTGGTTCTGCGCAGAATCTCATTCTTCATTCAAACCCTGCTGAATCTGGAAGCCGCCACTGAGAATCGAGGTGGTATTGGCCTTTTGACCAGTCGCTGGGATTTGTGGGAGGAGGAAGTAACCCTGCGCCTTCACGCCTGCTTGAGCCTGCGGCACGACGATGCCCTGGAAGCTCACCTTGCGTTTCAGGCCGGAGTCTTCTTCTATCAGTGTGAAACTGCCCGTAACAGCCCCTGAGGCTTTATTGATCTTCAGGGCGGTGTGGGCTGGATTCAGAGCTGGTAAAACTGGGACGAAGGCTGCCGTGAAATCAAAGTCTAAGATATTTGGATCTGTATCGGATGACGATAGACCTGCTTCATCAAAGATGAGATCCGCAGAGCCAGTCACGGGCAAGCCATGCGCGATACTTCCTGAGGATTTCAAGGCCAGATAACCACCTTTGAGAGTCAGCGGAGTTGGGCCGAAGCCTGCGGGATAAAGGCGAGAGGTATCACTGGGTTTGAGCCAGGAGGCGCTGCCCGTGAGAGTATTATCTTCGGCGGATTCCAGAGCGCCTGCATTGGTGTCGAAGGTGCTCAGGAGGCTACCTTTATTCTTGTAGAGAGATTGGTAGAGATAAGCTTGTCCTATTGGCCCAAGGCCCATCGAGCTGGTGAGCTTATCCCCCGTTGCGGATCGACCTGTGATGGAAGCAATACCCGATGTTTTTACATTCATGGTGAAGTAGCTGGAGCCTTGGGGAATGGCTGCATTACCCAACCCCTGATCTGTTATAGGATTGAGCGCTGCGCTGTAATAACCGATGAATGACGAGGCGGGTTTCATCTTGGCATGCCATGGGATGCGCCAGCCCTCAACCGTTGCGTTACCATGGGTCCCCGTGATCAACTCCGTGACTGGATCGAGGGTGAGTTCGAGGGGTTGGTCTTGGATCGAAACACGGATCTGAGGAGCCGCTTCCACGAGATAACCTTTGGCGGATTTGCTGGAGGTCCCTGTGGTGACTTTCAATGTGTAGGCGCCTAATGAGGTGGTGGTTAACGTGAAGCGACTGCCTAACGATTGGGGCATTGCGTCATCGCGATGAATGATGCCCGTGAAGCTGCCGATCCATTCTTCATCCAAGGCTCGGATGGTTAGGAGGGCTGATTCTTCCGCACTCGTGCCTCCAGGGTTTTTAGCCGTGGCGACGACGGTGAAATCTCCGTGCTGCTGAGGACGGCCCGAGATGACGCCGGTTTTAGAGGAGTATTTCAGGCCTTTTGGCAATCCTGTGACTTTGAAACTGGTGGGATAATCAGACGCGGTGAGTGTGGCGGAATAATCCGCTCCTACATAGGTGCTACCCAAGTTCAATGGGTTCATTGTTGGAGCGGTGTAAACACTGCGGATTGTCAGACTGAACTGTCGTGACGTGGTAATGCCCACGTCGTCCTCGACGAGGAGTCTGAATTGATAGGTCCCCGGAGTGGTTGGTTTACCCGTGAGGGTCCCGTTAGAGTTCAGGCCTAACCCAGAGGGGAGGTTACCACTGTAACGTGTCCAGGTATAAGGCGGTGTGCCTCCTTCCGCCTCCATGTTGAGGGTGTAAAGAAGCGATTTGATGCCGTAAGTCAGAGTGCTTTCAGTCAGCACCGTGATGGGAGATTGAAGAATGGTTAGGCTGAGTTCTTGTTCGTCCACCATCATTCCCGCGTCTTCAACCTTCACAGTAAAAGTGCTGCTGCTGGTCGACAATGGTAGCCCGCTGAGAACACCATTGGAACTCAAGGTGATGCCCTCTGGAAGACTGCCCTCGCTGAGTGTCCAGGTGTAAGGAGCGCTGCCGCCTGTGGCCGAGAGCGTCACGTTGTAGGGTCCTTCCGTTGTCCCTGAGGGCAAGGTTTCCGTGCTGGTGACCTGTAGAGGCTCCGCAGCGATGTAAAGCGTGAATGCCTTGCCTCCGGTTTTCCCACTACTGTCTGCGACCAGCACGGTGAAGGTGAATTGACCTGCTTCGGTGGGCGTGCCTGAAAGGACGCCTGATGAAGATAAGGATAAGCCCGCAGGAGGACTGCCGTTCGTCAGCCGGAAGGTATAGGGAGCCGTGCCTTGGGTAGCAATGATGGACTCGTTATAGGGTTGATGGATCAGACTGCCCGGTAGAAGAGCTGCATTTTCAATCGGGAGGTCGAGCGCCAGCCAATCTGGAATGCCATCGAGGGTGGCATCGACGATTTTTTGGAGATTCAGACGGCCTCCCGTTATGATCTTCCCCTGCAGACTACTTTTAACATCCACGCTTTTGAGGATGCGCTGAACTCTTTGGGTGACTGTTTCATTCGGGAAATTCATGGCCGCAAAAGCCACGGCGCCAGTGACCTGCGGCGCAGCCATGGAGGTGCCATCAAGGAAGGAGAAGCCAATGCCAGGACTCATCGAACCTGACGTGGGTAAAGCACCTTTAATGGCTAAACCATCGGCGCGCGAAATGGAAACGGCAGGGATCCAATCGTCGGAGTTTTGCAGTGTGCCTCCAAAACTACCCGAAACGTTGTTGTAAATAATGGCGGCAGCGGCCCCAGCGGCTTGCGCATTGGCGACCTTTTCATAAAAAAACAAGCTACCACGCTCAATGAGAGCGATCTTCCCACTCATGCCGCTTGGAAAGTCCGCCGGGTTACCGATGCCGCAATAAACGATTTGCCCCGAAAGCCCAACGACCCGCCCACTGTAGGCCATGCGTTCAGCTTCATAGGTTTTATTTCCGACTTGGATTTCGACTGTGGGGACAGTGGATAAGATGTTTTTGCCGGGAGCGGCGATATCTACTGAAGTGCTGCCATAATTGGAGAAACTGGCCAAAGCGTCATTTTGATCCGTCGCTGCGACAGTGATGATGTTGTTGAGATTGTAAGAGGCAGGATAGGAGGCGTTGTTGTTATTGTCTTTGCTGTCGTTCCCTGCTGCCGCGCACAGAATGATTCCGGCGCTGCCAGCACTGGCGATGGCATTACGCTCAGCATTGCTGAAGCTACTCCCTCCATAGGAAGCATTGAGAGCCAGGATGGGGACACCCCGCTGCTTCATGGCGATGGAATATTCGATGGCATCCACCACCGCAGAAGTGCTCATGGTGTCGCCATCTGCAGAGACTTTCAGGGCCATGATTTGAACCCTATCGTTGATGCCGATGACGCCCTGATTGTTATTCCCCTGAGCGCCGATGGTGCCGGAGACATGGGTGCCATGCTCACCGGAATCGAGAACATTGGCATCGCCTCCAACGAAGTCGAAACCGTAGTAATCGTCCTTGTAGCCGTTGTGGTCATCATCAATGCCGTTTCCTGGTATTTCCCCGGCATTCGTCCACATCCGCGGCAGGAGGTCTGGATGGACATACTCGACGCCCGTGTCAATGACACCGACGACGACGGTTTCTGAGATTTCGCGGCCTTTACTCCAAGCCGCTTCATAGCTGACATCGGCTCCGCTGATGCCTGTAACTTGGTTCACCGTCTGGCCTGTATTCTTGAGAGCCCAGAGTTCGTTGAAACGAGTGTCATTGGGTAAGGCATTGATATAGCGTAAATAGTTAGGCTCCACCGTTTCGACCGTTGGATCTGCTTTGAGTTCTTCGATGAGAGCTTGGGTCGTCTTGTCTCTGTTTCTGACGAGCCCCATGGGTTTACCACGCATCCTGGAGATGCGATCAAAGCGACGTGTGAATCGCAGTGATTTTCGTTTCAGTGCGGTTTCAGCCGTTTGCTCAGTTGCTGAGGCCTTAAAGGTAACAAGCACCTCACCTTCCACATAGTCCTTCGGCTCCTGGGCATGGAGCGGAAGGAGCATCCATGCAAAGCACTGAATGCAGATGCCCAGGATGAGGTGGTGGACCAGGGGGGGGCGAGACATGACACACTCAGATGATTCTGAGGTCGGGAAAGTTCATTCTTTTTGCGTTTGCAGCAATGCGAAAGATGTAGGGGGGATGACCTGGAAATGACCGACCTGTCGTTTGCACATTGCATGCTTTCGTGCTCCAGAATGAGCCTCCCGCATGTCTGGCCGCCGCCCCGCCCTTGGTTTCATCTTCATCACGCTGACTCTCGATATTCTCGGCATCGGACTGATCGTGCCGATTTTGCCCGAGTTGATCGAGCAATATCAGGGCGGGGATCTGGAGTCGGCATCCACGACCTATGGCCTTTTACATGCCACCTACGCGTTGATGCAATTTTTGTTTGCGCCGCTGATCGGCAGCTTGTCGGACCGATTTGGGCGCAGGCCCGTCATTTTGATTTCGCTCTTTGGCGCTGGCTTGGATTACCTGCTGATCGCCTACGCTCCGAATCTCACCTGGTTTGTGATTGGGCGTGTCATTGCGGGTATAACCGGGGCAAACTTCGCGGCGGGCACGGCTTACATTGCCGATATCAGTCCGCCAGAAAAGCGGGCCGCCAATTTTGGTCTGATCGGTGCTGCTTTCGGCTTGGGATTCATCATCGGTCCTGCCTTGGGGGGATGGCTGGGCGACTTTGGCCTTAGGGTGCCGTTCCTTGCCGCTGGAGCCCTGACCCTTATCAACTGGTTGTATGGTCTCTTCGTTTTGCCTGAGTCCCTGGCCCCGGAAAATAAACGCGTCTTCAGTTGGGCTAAAAGCAATCCGGTGGGTTCCCTGATGGCCTTGCGCCAATTTCCCAATGTGTTGGGCCTGATCAGCACCACCTTTTTGTTCACGATGGGGCATCAAGTGTATCCCGCCATTTGGGTGCTCTACACGGGCTACCGCTACGGCTGGGATACGAAGGATAATGGGTTGTCTTTGGCCTTCGTGGGAGTCATGACGGCTATTGTGCAGGGCGGCCTCACCCGCATGGTGGTTGGTAAATTGGGCGAGATGAAAGCGGCACTTTATGGTCTGGGTCTAAGTGTGGCCATGTATGTGTGCTATGGACTGTGCAGTCAGGGGTGGATGATCTACCTCTGTATTTTGGTCGGCAGCCTCTCGGGGGTCGCAGGCCCAGCGGTACAGGGGATTTTATCACGCAGCGTCGCGCCGGATCAGCAGGGCGGTTTGCAGGGCGCTTTGACCAGCCTGGCGAGTGTGGCTGGCATCATCGGGCCTCTGATGTGCACCAGCCTTTTCGGCTATTTCATCAGTGATCGGGCCCCCGTGCATTTGCCAGGGGCCGCTTTCTTTGCCAGTGCCTTGCTTTCGCTTGTCGCTCTCGGATTAGCAGTGCGCATGCTGCGCCACTTCACTCCACATTCTGCACCTGCTCCCGAATCTTCTCCAGTTCCGTCTTCGCACTGACCACGGCGTGGGCGATCTCGGCGTTGTTGCACTTGGACCCCATCGTATTGAACTCACGGAAAAACTCTTGCACGAGGAAATCCAGGCTGCGCCCGACCGGTTCCTCGGAGGCGAGGTAAGCGCGGAATTGCTTCAAGTGACTCGCGGCACGGGAGAGTTCCTCCGAGATGTCGGTGCGATCTGCAAAGAGCGCGATCTCCTTGAGCAGACGTTCATCGTCGAGGGGAAGTGGCAACCCAGCTTGCTCCAAACGCTGGCGCAAAACCGTCCGCTGATGCTCAGGCACCAGAGGAGCTTTCTCGGCGATCTGCGCCGCTAAAGCTTCAATCGTTTTCAACCTTGACTCCATCTCCTCACGCAGATGCCCACCCTCCACGCCCCGCATGAGGCAGAGTTGGTTCAGTGCCACCGTGAGCGCCTCCTGGATGGGCTCTAGAGCCATCATGGGGTCTGCCTCAACCGATTCACCGCTAAGTACACCCGGAAGACGCAGCATCTCACTCAGACTGATCTCCGCTGATATTTTCAGCTTACCCGCGAGCTCACGCAGGCTCTCGACATAGCGCAGCGCCACGGCTTCATCCACATGCGGGAGTTTCACTGCATCGGCGGCATCGCTGCGGATGTGCACGTTCACCCGTCCGCGCGAGCAAACCTGAGCCACCTGATTGCGCACCTGCGTTTCCAGATCATGCAGATCACGCGGGAGATTGACGGAGACCTCCAGCTGCTTGCGGTTCACACTGCTGCACTCCACCACCCACGTGGTGCCGTCTGCCTGCCGCGATTCACCACGGCCAAATCCTGTCATGCTTTTCATGGCCGCGATTGAAGCGGTGTCGGGCAGGTCTGGCAACCTCTGTTATCTGTCAGGCTGGAATGGCCTCCATCCTGCCACGGCAACGGTTTTTGAGACGGCTGAAACCCCATGCCGTCAAGGCCAGCAGTCCGAGACCGAGGACTCCCAGGCTCAGCTTCCAAAGCAAGCTGACGGGGCGATAGGGCTCAATGCGGTTCCAGAAGTCATTGCTGTAAAGAGCGGACTCCACCGCCCAGCCAGGGCCATCCGGCGTTTCTTCCAACGAAGGGCGTCTGAAGGATAAGGCCATCGGCTGTCCTGACAGTTCCCGCTCCAGGCCATCCAGAACGAGATCCTTCTGTCCTGGCGACAGGGCCCGCGCCGCCTTGGCCAGATCTCTCGCCTCATCCCTGGACCAGTAGGATTGAAACCGCAGTGCCGCCAGGACCGTCGCCTGTTTCAGCAAGGCCAGATTCGGGGCGTATCGGATCATTCCGGCGATCTCGGCCGGAGTCATCAGCCGTGAAACGATCAGGCATTGAGCCAGGCGCAAAAACTGGCCTCCCGAAGCGGACCCGATCATACTGACAGCCTGCTCTTTGAGACGTGGCAAGTTCAGGGCGGTGATCATGTCAAACACCGCGGTCAGCCGGGTGAGAGCCCATTGAACCTGCCGCGGATCCATCCCGGTCTCGGGCAGCTTCCAAAACTCGTCCATGATCTGTAGGCCGATCTCCTCCGCGCCTGCGGTCGGGCCGCGCATGATGGCGGCGATGCCGAACAAACATTGCGTTTGCTCATGGAAAGAGGTGCTTGCCGGATCGTAGCGAAAGGATTGAACCTTCTCCTTCAATAGCTGCTGCACCGGATCCGGAAAGGCTTTGTAATACCCGACTCCCTGCCAATGAAGAAGACTCGAAACCGCCGTCATCTGGCGCGCCGCCTCATCGGCGTTTTGAGCCGGTGCCTGGGCGAGCAGCAGATGCAGTTCCGGGATCAGCGAATCAGGGAGCACCATCGGGGCACCGGTCATTCCCGTGGACCTATTCATGCCCAGGATCGCGACCTCAGCCCCCGGTGCCAACGCGTGCCGAAGAGGGTTTTCATAGGTGAAGCCTTCGGCGGCTGTCACCTTGCCTCGCAATCCCTTTTTCATCCTTACAGTCACACTGTTCTGATCTGCCGACACCGTGGCAACGGAACCGATGCCCACAAAATCGGCGGTATAAACGGCGGTCGCGAGGTGATTGTAAACATTGCAATTGGGACAGCCCCAGACCTCCCAAGAGAGGAACAGGCTGATAATGCAAAGGCTCAAACGCAGGAAGCGCAGGCATACGCCATATCTCATGACGACATCGTGTCATAAAGACGCAGGAGCAGGCAAGAATGGAATGACACCGCAGAGGGACATTAACAAAGTCTTCTCTGCGGTCTTCCAATCTCTGCGGTGTAAATCAATGGCCTCAGCATCCCTCGGCACTCCGGTAAAACGGCCAACCATCGAGGTCGGGCCTGCCGAGGCCTTCTTGTTCGAAGCCGCTTTTGTCTCGGGTATCGGAGATGCGTTGCAGCTCGTCGCGGACATCCGCAAGGAGGGGATCGGCGAGCAATCCAGGCAGGAGGGCGAGGTCGCGCTCTGAAAGGGGCACGGGCGGGCCTGAAGCCTGACGCTGCATGAGGAAGGGACGGACGGATTGAGCCGTTTGCTGCCGCAATTTGGAGAGGATCAAAAAGCCGGTGGGGTCGGTATCACCGAAGTGATGAACGGGAAGATCCGGCGGCAGGAGTTGAAGCAGCCGCACCAAGGCTTTGCTGGGGAAAGAGCAGGCGGCGAGCAAGGTGCTGCCATCGGTGTTCTTGGCCGCCAGAGCGGGGAGCGTGGTCTTGGAGTTTTCCACCGTGAGCAGACGCGTGGCGGAGGTGCTGGCACGCACGGCTTCTTCCAGATCGGGCGACAGAGAAACGGTGGTGATGCCTTTCAGTTTGTGGATCAGGCGCGAGCTGCCGTCTGCATAGTGCAGGGTCAGATCACCGACGAATTTGACCTCGCTCTCCGAGAGCACAATGCCGAAGGACTCCAAGGTGGAGGGGCGCTCGAACAGGCTGCTCAGGCAGGATTCCAGAAGAGTCAGGCGATCTTCCAAGGCTTTGGAGTCCTGGACGAGAGCCATGCTGGCCTCACGAATCCTCGTGCCGTCCTGCCAGGTCTTCGAAGTGAAGGCGTGAGTGAGCTGGAGCAACTCACGGACTTCGGAAGGTCTTTTCCAAAACAGCGGATGCAGGTTTCGACCTTGCTGAAAGGCGGCTTCGATCTGGAGACACCAGGAGGTCCAGAGTTCGGGGTAGAGCGGATGGGGGCATCCTTTGAACGCCTCGACGATCTGCAAGGCCTCGGCCTGCAATTGAACCGCCGGGATGTGTCCGAAGGTCTCCATGAGCCAGGGTTCGCTCGCGACCGGAAGGATGATCTTCTCGATGATGTAGCGGCGGTATTTGTGTGCCTGATTTTGGAGTCTGGCGGGACTTGCCGAGGTGGTCTGGCAGAGTTTCAGAAGGTTGCGTTCAGCGGCACGGCGATCTTCAACTCTCAGCAGACTGGCTTCATCGAGGAGCTGGTTCCAGTCATAACGAAAGGCGATCTTGCCGGGCGTGAGCTGCTCGCCTCGCGCGGCATTCCATCGGTCGTAAAAGGTTTTGAGCCATGCGGGCGACATGGCTCAAAATAGGGGGTAGTGGACAGAGGTGTCCAATGGTTAGGAGGGGTTTTGCGCTTAGCAACAAGGCCCCTCACCCCGGCCGTCTCCCCACAAGTGGGGCGAGGGAGAACGTCTTTTCGCCACTCAACATGGTGGGCCCAACGACAGTGCCCCCGCTTTATCCCGCCAGTGCCTGCAAGAGCTTGTCCTTATTCCATGGCACCACCCAGTTTTCGATGTGAATGTCGCGGCCTTGGCCGTCGCGCTTGCGGTCCACGCGGCACTCGATGACGGTGTCGGCGTGTTCGATCATGGTGCCGAGGCGGTCCATGGGGAAGGCGAGGAGGAGCTGGAGACCGAAGTTTCGAGCCAGGGCCAGACAGTCGTCAATGCGGTCGCCGCTGAGCTTGGAAAAGGCTTCATCCATGACCACGAGACCGAGGTTTTTGCGGGCGTCTTTACGACCCAGGTCATAGACCCGGTGGAAGGCGGCGAGCATGGAAACGAAGAAGGGCGCTTGGTTTTCACCACCGCTCATCTTGCGGGCGTTGTTTTGCAGGGAGATGGCGGCCTCTTCGCTGTGACCGCTCGGGATCATGAGCATGTCATAACGATGATAGAAACGGTAGTCGAGCAGGCGCTGGGCTTTCGGATCATCGGGGTTATCAATGGCGGCCATGAGTTCCTCCTTGGCCTTGTTGATTTCATCCTGATGAGAGGCGGCAAAGAGCACGTCGGAGGAGTTGAATCCGACCCCGTTTTCCAGAAGGCCCCACATGGCGGACTGGGCGCGATCACGAGTCTGCGAGATGCGGTAGCGGTAGCGGCCGATGTCTTGATCGAGGATCTTGCTGAGCTCGCGAATGGTGCGGGTGGCATCATCGATTTTTTCACGCAGGACATCGAGCACTTGGCTCTGCAGGCGCTCTTCCCACTCGCGGCGGCGTTCTTCGGCCAGCTTGCGATAGTGACTCAAACCGTGGGTTTCCAGGTCATTGCAGCGCGCGTCATAGCGGGCGTTGTCATCGTCCTCGATGTCGAAGTCGTAACGATACTCCTGATGGGCTTCGGCCAGCTTGCTGCGCTCGTCATTGCGATCCCGGCGCGTGCGTTCGGCACGGTCGTGAGCAGACTGACGTCCGTAGTCGGCTTGGTCTTTGCGCTTCTGCCAGCTGCCTCCAGATTGCAGCGCTGCGGTGAGAGCGGCGGAGATTTCATCCTGGGACAACCCCCGTGGCAGCCGGTTCAGGCTTTCATGGAGGCTGAGCGTGGCGGTCTGGAATTCCTCGCGGCTGCTATCCACCAACTCGGTGAGGATGCGTTCATTGACGGCGAATTCGGTGACGGCGGTGGTGAGGGCACCGATGCGCTGCTCCAAGCGGCGCAGGCGCATTTCCAGCTCATCCATTTCCTGAAGTTGCCGCTCTTGTTCAGGGGTGGCCAGGAGTTGAATGGTCTCCTCCAACTGACGCTCATTGGTTTCCAGAGCAGGCAGTTGGGCGAGTTCCGATGCGGAGGCTTTCGGGGCATCTTCACCCAGGCGATATTCCTGACCGCGCTGCAGCCAACCGCGCACGGCATGAACTTCGCGGCGATAATCGGCGATGAACCCACGCACGCGTTCCATCTCTTCCTCACGTTCCTCACGCATGCGGCGCAGACCTTCTTCACCCAGCGTCAGTTCTTTTTCGATGCTGACGTGACGGCGCAGACCTGGCTCTTTGAGAATACCTTCCTGAGTGACGGCACGATCATGCAGCTTCAGCTTGTCGGTGCTGCTGACGGCGATGATCTGGCCTAACCAGTGATTGATGAGAAGCTGTGCGTCGCTGTTCTTCGTCTCCAGCATAGTGGCCAGAGAGCCTTTGGCGGCTTCGGGGTTTAGGGCGCGAATTTCATCCATGTTCGCCAGCAGTTCCGTGCTGGTGATTTTCTGGAATTGCTCCCAGGCGGCGAGATAAGAACCATCCTCAATGATGACCGTATGGCGCAGGGGTCCAAGAACGGACTCCAGCAGTGGCCACCAAGCTTCGAATTCGGGCTTGACCTCCACCACACGGGCGAAGAGGTCAGCTTTGTGACCGCGGGAGCGCAGATTATCCAGCAGCGGAGTCGCCTGGGTGCGGCCCTCGCTGAGGCTGACGAGCTGGCGTTGCAGATCCATTTCGGCCTGCTCCAGATCATCCAGCTCTTCCTTCTTCGGGCGCATCCAGTCCTCTCCCAGGCGGCTGATGCGGTCGTATTCACGGGCGAGCCCAGGCAGGGCTTCCAGGCCGACATGGGCGTCCTGATGCCTCAGCTCGGAGAGCAGATCGGCGCGTTCCAGTTTGGCGTTCAAACCGACACGTTGACCGTAGCGCAGCCACTCCTCCCAATGCTGAGCACGTTGATTCAGCATCTCATGGGCGGTGCGTGCCGCAAGGCGCAGGCGCTCGATGCGGGGCTTCAGATCCTCGCGCTGACGACGCAGGTCACTGAGCTTGCGCAGGCTGTCATCGCGGCCCGCGACCAGCTTCACCTCATCGTAGCGGGACTTCACCTGATCACGCTCGCTCACGGCGTTGGCCATGTTCAGCTTATCCTCAGCATGCTTGTCACGCAGGGCCAGGAGATCGCCACCGGCCCGCAGGAATTTTTCTTCGGCTTCGGCATGGTCCAGAGCCGCACGTAGATGGCCGAACAGGGCTTCTTCACGCCGAGCCGAGCTGAAGGTCAGATGATGCTCACGGATGCGCTGGAGGTAACCGAGCTGATCTCCCAAGGTATCAACGCGACGTTCCGCTTCACGCAGCGCATCGAGACTTCGACGAACCTCACGCACCTCGGGCAGGCCGGGTTCCAGGATATTGTCACGGATGAACTGCTCGAAGTTTTCCACCGGCTGGAAGGCGATCGCTCCCGGCAGGGTTTTATTCATCTGCGTGCGGTCAAAGAAGAGGTGCTCACGGGCACCCATCTCTTCGAGATAGGTTTCCAGACGACCGAAGTAATCGCCCTGGAGATCGCGCTTCACACGCACACGAAATTCATCTTCCGGCAGCAACTCTTGTTTGCCGGGCTGAGTCAGATCCGCCTCACGCGTGATGTCCGACCAATGCAGGCGGCAGGGGGTGTAAAACCAAACGTAGCGGGCATCCGAAGTCGGGCCCTCATACTCCACACGCACGCCCCAGGTCTCGCGACGAGGTTCAGCAGCGCCTTCCTCCGCAGGCCACTCAAACTCGAGTGCGGCCAAGGTCACGCCGCTAGGGCGTAGGTAGCGCGGCTGGCCATCCTGGGTCTTGGTATTGGTGTCGCAGAGGCAGTAGCCACGCAGGTCGCGATCGCGACCCGTGGGACGTTTGCCATCGCCCGTGGCGGCGCGGTTAAAGCGCGTGCCTTTGCTGCCTAACAAAACAAATTGCACGAGGTCGAGCAGGGCGGACTTGCCCGTGCCGTTTTCACCGCAAAGGAGAGCCAGACCGTTCAGGTCAATGATGCGGCGGAAGCCATACCAGTTGATGGCAATGACGCGGCTGAGAGTGATTCGCTGAGGGCGATCCATGAGGAGAGGGCTAAAAACGGACGGGGGTTATTCTTCCAGAGGCAAGGCGGTGCCGACTTGCTCGGGCTCGTAGAGCTTGGCGCGTTCTAACCAAGCCTCGATGCTATCAAAGGGGATGCAGCGCGGCAGGCTGGGCAGGATCTCGATGACAGCCTCACCGGGGCGGGCGCTGTCGTCGCTGCGTTGGAAGCGGATCAGCTTCTTGCGGCGCAGGCGGGCGAGCAGTTCCTCCAGGGCGGTGATGCCCGGGGGCTCGATGTTTTCAAAGAAGACGCGCCATTTCACCCACAGGTCATTGGCGGTGACGATCACAGCCTCGGCGGCTTGCTCGGCACGGGATTCATCGTAGATACGCCACAGGGCGAGCACGAGCAGGGTTTCATCCTTGGTGAAGGTGGCCAAAAGCTGGCACTCCTCCGGCACGGGCCGTGCCTGAATGAGCGGAGGCTCGTGGTCAATGATCAGCTCCAGGCCGAGCGGAGCCAGGTATTCGCGGATGTGATCTGGATACTGATCTCGAACGAGGAGGTAGGAGTCACGACCGCTGCCCTCATCACCGAGGATGACGCCGTGACGCAGGAGGTCAGACAAGACATCGCGGATGGGGGAGCGATCACGCTCGGGCACATCGGCCCAGAAGGATGGCCAGGGAAGGGAACTCATGAGGGACGGACTAAAGCGAAACGTTCGACACGCCAGCCAGCCTGGGCATCGAGGGGAATGTTTTCAGGTTGCAGGGCGTGCTCGCGGCTGGTGCTCTGGATTTGCCAGCGCTGCTCTTCACCCGAGGTGGCATCAATGCCGTGGTGATAGGCGGCTGCGGCCATGAGGTCGAGCAGTTCCTCGGGCGATTCCAATTTGAAACCCTCAGTGCTGACACCAGGGCCATGCTCACGTAGAAGACGGGCCACGAGGCGGGCCGCGCGGTGTGGGGTGAGGGCGAATTTCTGGCGCTGGCGCAGGCGCTCCAGATCGGCGGCTTCGTCTTCGGCGGAAAGGGATTCGCCGAGCTCCAGGGCAACCTGGGCGCGGGCGCGGCGCGGACGGGCCAGGGAAGCGAAGCCATAGAAGAAATCTACCTCTGGGGTCATGAGCGGGAAGTCCGGCTCGATCCGCAGTTCATTGAACTTCTTACCGCGATGCACGGCATTGATGGCATCGCAGTAGTTTTTGATCATGTCCGGACGGCGACCACGCAGCTCTGACTGATAACGATATCGCTGCACGGACAGGCGGTTGAAGGAAGCCACACGAGCATCAATGGCCTCGGCTCGCAGGCGAAGACCGGCAAGCTGGCGCTCCAGGCGTTGGATCTGGGTATTGGCCAATTCCCAGGCCTCGTTTTCATCCAGGTGCGTGCGATTTTCGCGAATGCCATCCGCAAGGTGCTGGACGAGCAGCAGGTTCTCTGTGGCATCGCGCACCTTCGTGCGGGCACGCTGGAGACGAGGCAGCAGGCCACCGCTGCGCAGCACGTCATAGCAGACCATGTGCTGGCCTTCGTGAAAGTCGTGATAAAACAGTCGTAGGGTCTCGGCACCGGATTCCGTCTCTCGCTGGCGTTTTTCAAAGCCGTGGATCAGCTTTTCCACCCCATGGAGTTGGAGAATGGCGTGCTCCATACGTTGGAGCAGATCGTGCACCGTGGCCCGGAGTTCCTGGGAGGGAGTGACCACCGGGTTCAGCACATCCCGCTGCTCCAGAGTGACACAAACGCCGCGCAGGGTATCAGCAAAGCTTTTCAATTCAGCGATCTCGCTTTCCGCCAGATCCCGCAGGGTGCGCATCAGCGGGCGCAGGGAAGGGGAGATGATGACCCAGCGCTCATTCAGGCTGACAGCTTGGTCCTCGATCCAGCGCACCTGGAGCATCTGATTAAACAGCTTGCCTGCTCGGGCGCGAATGTCTTGAAGCCCGCCGCCTTCGTCCTCTTGCAAGGCCACCTGGGGATGCTGAGAGAGCACCTCTCGTAAGATCGCCAGCGCGTCGGACTGGGGCAGGCGGCCGGCCTCTCCGGCCTCCTCGATCAGGCGATCCGCACCATCCACATACACCGGTGCCGAAGGGCGCACCAACGGACGAAAGAAGTCCGCAGAGACACTGGCAAAAAGGCGCTGGCTGAGGTGTTCGACTGGCATGGGGGAACCCATCCTGACAGGACAAACGGCGACTGCAACCTTTGCGCGATGAGAGACCGACTTTTCGTGTGGAACGGCGGTCAGTCCAGGGGCGGCAGGCTGGCTCGGATCTGCTCTAGCAGCGGCCTTGTGCCATGCTGATCACACCAATGCTCGATGTAAGGCCAGTCGAGGTTGGGGGATTGGATCGTGATCATATTATCCACATCCACCAGATCTTGTGGGCGTCCCCAGCGGAGCTTTTGAATGATCATGTCCTCCGCAGTGGGGATCCATGCTTCGTAATTGCAGAAGACAAGGCGCCGCCTGAATTTGCGCCCCCACATTTCTAGATGATGTGGATCTTCGCTTCGGATGAAGAGTTCGACATCAAAAGCGGTTTTCCGATGCTGGAGAATGTAGCGTTTGGTTCCAGTGAGACTCTCCACGTAAATCTGTGGATCCAAGTCGAAGGACGGCGCGACGGCTCCTAGAAATTCAGTGAATTCCGGTTCATGAATCTGGATGACCAAATCAAAATCCTTGGTTGCCCGAGGAATGGCATAATTCATGTAGGCGACGGAACCACCAACCATGTATTCAATCCCTGAGGTTTCGAGTGCGCTGAGAATGAAGATGACAGACTCGCTCTGTTTCATAGGATTTTCCGGGGCGGAGAAAAAAGGCCATAGTCCTCCCTGTAGCGCAGGCGAGAAAGCTTTTTCCTGAGGAGCTGAGTCACTTCTTCGTCGTTCGCCTCAGGGTGTTCGGTGCGGACACCGTTTTCCATGACTTCATAAGCGAAATCCATGAGGTCAAGAGCCTCCGCAAAGCGCTCCTCGGGCGTCATTTGACGAGCACGCAAGATCTGGTCCCGCTGAATAGCGTCAACCATCGGGCGGAGGCCTGGGTGGACGGAATCGAAGTTCATAGACGCAATTTAATCAGGCTAAGGGTTTTGCCAAGAGGGCATCTTCCCCTGTCACTTCCCCCCATCTGGCATGGATGATCCCGCCGGACTGCACTGGGGAGGGCAAGAGACCAGCTATGGCTTGCGTTTTCGTGCGTTACTTTTGTTAGACCTCCTTCAGCCACCCATGAAGACACCGCTATTTACCTTCTCATGCTTGTCCATGCTCGCGCTGGCCGTTCACGCGGCACCGCCGAAAAAGGAGGAGGGCATCGATCCGAACAAGCCGGTGTCGTTTTACAAACACATCCGTCCCATCCTTCAGGCGAACTGCACGGGCTGCCACCAGCCAGCGAAGGCCAAGGGGGATTACGTGATGACGGACTTCGCTAAATTGCTCGCGGGCGGCGAAGAGGGAAATGCCATTGTGCCTGGGAAGCCCGAGGAGTCGAATTTGATCAAGTTGTCTTCTCCCAATGCGGAGGGAAAAGTCGAAATGCCACCCAAAGGCGATCCTCTGCATGAGACGCAACTGGCCCTCATCAAACGCTGGATCAGCGAAGGAGCAAAGGATGATACCCCGGCCTCGGCCTTGGCTCACTATGACATGGAGCATCCGCCTGTGTATGTCACGGCTCCGGCGGTGACGTCGATGGAGTATTCGCCTGATGGCAGCATGCTCGCGGTGGCGGGATATCATGAGGTGCTCATTCACAAAGCGGACGGCAGCGGCCTTGTGGCGCGTCTGGTGGGGCTCTCGGAGCGCATTCAGAAGCTGGCTTGGTCCCCCGATGGCAAAAAGATCGCCGTGACTGGGGGGAGCCCGGCGCGAGAGGGCGAGATTCAGGTCTGGGATGTGACCAAGAAGAAGTTGGAGTTGTCGAAGTCACTCACCTTTGACACCCTCTATGGGGTGAGCTGGGCGCCTGATGGCAAGTTCATTGCTGTCGGCTGTGCGGATAACGGCCTGCGGGCCATCGATGCGGCGACGGGTAAAGAAACCCTGTTCATGGGTGGGCACAGTGACTGGGTACTGGACACGGTGTGGAGCACGGATGGCAAGCTGCTCGTCTCCTGCGGCCGCGACATGAGTGTGAAGCTGACCGAGGTGGAAACCCAGCGCTTCATTGACAACATCACCTCCATCACTCCTGGAGCCCTGAAAGGCGGCGTGCAGGCTTTGGCACGTCACCCATCTCGGAATGAAATCCTCATCGGTGGCACCGATGGCATGCCTGCGATTTACCGCATGGAGCGCATCACCAAGCGCGTCATTGGAGATAACGCCAACCTCATTCGTAAATTCCCCGTGATGCAGGGTCGTATCTTCGGTGTGGACTTTGCACCTGACGGTAAACGCATCGTCGCAGGCGCCTCCCATGAAGGTACGGGTCAAGTCAATATCTACGCTTCCGACTACGACAGCACCATGCCGGACGAGGTGAAGACCATCGTGGAAACTCGCAGTGGCACTGGCAAAGCGTTGGATGACTGGATCGTCAAAGATGTGAAGCTGATCTCCAGCACGCCGATGCCTACTGGGGGCGTTTTCACCGTGAGCTTCAGTCCCGATGGCCAAACCGTGGCTGCGGCGGGTCAGGATGGCCGGATTCGTTTGATCGAGGCAAGCACAGGCAAAATTGCCAAGGAATTTGTTAGTGTGCCCTTGACCGAAAACAAGGCCTTGGCTGCCAGTGAAGTGATCGCCGATGACAGCGTGCGTGCCACGGCCACGAAGGACGATAAGGTGGAAACTCTGGTTCCTGGGCTCACCGTGGCTTCCATCGAGGTCCAGCCCACGTCCATCTCCGTGGCAAAACCCACGGAATATGCACAACTCTTGGTCACGGCGACGATGAGTGACGGCTCCAAGGCTGACATCACCCGCATGGCTAAACTGACCTTCAATGGCGGTGACGCAGCCTCGGTCAATGAACGCGGCATGGTGCGTCCGATCAAGGATGGCAAAGGCGAGGTGAAGGTGGCTTTCATGGGCAAGAGCGCGGTGATCCCCGTCAGTGTTGCGGGCATGAACTTAGCCTTGAAACCGGACTATGTGCGTGACGTCATGCCCATCACGTCGAAGCTGGGTTGTAATATGGGAACCTGCCACGGTGCCAAGGATGGTAAAGCAGGCTTCAAGCTCAGCCTGCGCGGTTATGATCCGATTTATGACGTGCTGGCTTTCACCGACGAACTCGGCAGTCGGCGTGTGAATGTGGCCTCCCCAGATCACTCGCTTATGCTGCTGAAAGCCAGCGGTTCTGTGCCACATGAAGGTGGGCAGCTCACCGTTCCTGGAGAACTGTATTATGAGACCTTGAAAGCCTGGATCAGCCAGGGGGCCAGGCTGGATCTGAAGACTCCGCGCGTGACCAGCATCGAGGTGTTTCCGAAGAACCCTGTGCTTGAGCGCATCGGTAATCGTCAGCAGATGCGAGTGATCGCTCGTTATGCAGATGGTTATGTCAAAGACGTGACCGCTGAAGCCTTCATGGAAAGCGGCAATGGCGATGTGATCGAAGCCGACAAGAGCGGACTCATGACCAGCCTGCGTCGTGGTGAGGCTGCCATCCTGGCACGCTTTGAAGGCGCCTATGCAGCCACCACGGTGACCGTGATGGGAGACCGCACAGGCTTCGCTTGGAAAGAGCCCGAGAAGTGGACCAAGATCGATGAATTGGTGGCCAAGAAATGGCAGCGCATGAAGATTGAGCCCAGCGGCTTATGCACGGATGAGGATTTCCTGCGCCGTATTCATATTGACCTCACGGGCTTGCCACCGAAGCCGGAGGAAGTGCGCGCCTTCGTGGCTGATAACCGTGATACCCGGACCAAGCGCAACGAAGTCATTGATAAGCTGATTGGCAATCCAGACTTCGTGGATCACTGGGCCAACAAATGGGCGGACATGCTTCAGGTGAATAGTAAATTCCTGGGCACTGAGGGGGTCAAAATTCTGCGGGATTGGATCAAGCAGCAGGTGGCGGATAACACACCTTATGATCGGATGGCTTATCGCATCATCACGGCCACGGGTTCTACCAAGGACAATCCGGCCGCCGCTTACTTTAAAACCGTGCGGACACCTGAAGAGTTGGTGGAGAATACCACGCACCTGTTCCTGGCCACTCGTTTCAACTGCAACAAGTGTCACGACCATCCCTTCGAGAAATGGACCTGGGATCAGTATTATCAAACCGCAGCCTTCTTTGCCCAAGTGGATCTGAAGACCGATCCTGCAAGTGCGGGTAAGACCATCGGTGGCACGGCCGTCGAAGGAGCCAAACCTCTCTACGAGATTGTCAGCGACAAGACTGAAGGGGAGATGAATCACCTGCGCACCAATGCCCCAGTCGCACCCAAGGTGCCTTTCGAGATGGAGTTGGTGAGCAAGACCGCCAAAACACGGCGCGAGCAATTCGCCACCTGGATGACCAGCCCGGACAATGACTACTTCGCCATGAGTTATGCCAACCGCATCTGGGGTTATCTCACTGGCACAGGTGTGATTGAGCCGCTGGATGACATTCGCGCTGGTAATCCACCGAGCAATCCCGAATTGCTACAATACCTCACGAATGAATTCATCCAGAGTGGTTTCAATGTGCGGCACCTGATGAAGATCATCACCCAGAGCCGCTCGTATCAGCTCAGTCTCGCCACCAACAAATGGAATGAAGACGACAAGGTGAACTACAGTCATGCGAAGGCGCGCCGTCTGCCCGCTGAGGTGCTGTTTGACTCCGTTTTTGCCGTGACGGGCTCCATGCCTAACATTCCGGGTGTGCCGAAGGGAACTCGTGCGGCTCAGCTCATTGACGGACAGACCCAGCTTCCCGATGGCTTCCTCACTAACTTTGGCAAACCTGCACGTGAGAGCGTTTGTGAGTGCGAACGCAGCAATGAAGTGAACCTCGGGCCGGTTATGGCCTTGATGTCGGGGCCTACCGTGGGGGATGCGATCAGCGATCCGAACAACGCCATCGCCAAGCTGGCTCGTGAGGTGAAGGATGATGCCAAGCTCGTGGAAGAGATCTTTGTTCGTATCCTCAATCGCAAACCCACAGGTAAGGAGATCAATGCGGCCCTGGCTAGCATGGCAGGCATGGATTCCGAAAACAAAGTGCTGGCCGCAGAGTGGCAAGCCAAGGAGGTGGAGCAAAAGCCTGTCATCGAAAAAGCTGAAGCAGATCGCCTAGCGCTCATGGAGAAGACCAAGGGGGAACTGGAAAGTTATAAAGTGAAAATGGCTCCCGAATGGAAGAAGAAAGAAGAGGCTCGTCTGGCAGCTATCAAGAAAGCGGAAGAGGGTGTGAAAAAAGTGGCTGACACCGCGCCTGTCCAGCAACCCCGATGGGAGCAGTATGCGGATCTCAGCACGGAGTGGTATCCCTTGGAGTTGACTGTCAATCGCGCTGGAGGCGTGGAAAAACTGGAAGTGCAGCCGGATGGCTCTGTTTTAGCCACACCCCTTGCGGATGGCAAGGTCACTCCGGGCAACTACATGGTGAATGGTAAGTCACCGTTGGAGACGATCACGGCCATCAAGCTGGAAGTGCTGCCCGATGACAGCCTGCCTAACAATGGACCAGGTTTGGCCCCGGATGGCAACTTCGTGCTCAGTGAATTCAATGTCAGTGCGACTCCGGCAAGCGCCGAAGGCGGTAAGCGTGTCAAAGGCGGAACACCCGTGGAAGTGCGCAATCCCAAGGCTGACTTCGAGCAGACTGGATTTCCTGTGACAGAGGCTCTGAAGAAGGGGAACCGGGACAAAGGCTGGGCCGTGTCACCTGAGGGTGGTTACCGGCATGAAGCCATCTTTGAGTTTGCCAAGCCCATTGCCTACAAAGGTGGGGCGCAGATCATCGTGCAGATGAGTCAGCCCTTCCAAAATGGGAAGTATAACCTCGGGCGTTTCCGCTTGT
Source organism: Prosthecobacter debontii (assembly GCF_900167535.1). NCBI lineage: Bacteria > Pseudomonadati > Verrucomicrobiota > Verrucomicrobiia > Verrucomicrobiales > Verrucomicrobiaceae > Prosthecobacter > Prosthecobacter debontii. Next base: position 49,283 of record NZ_FUYE01000002.1, on the reverse strand, counting down.
GGGTGACCTCCAGCCCAGCGCCACGCTTCGGGGTTGCTAAGTTGGTGGCAGATGCGATCAAGGCTCCTGTGGCAAAGCGCACGCAAGAACAGAAGGAAGCTCTCGCCGCGCATTTCTTGGCTCAATTCAAAGATTACCAATCCACGAAGAAGACCCTGGTGGCGGCACAAAGACCCGTGCAAGTGGATCCTCAGTTGATCGTCTTGAAGAATCAATACACCGAGGCTACGAATCCGATCGTGTTAGATCCGAAGCTGGTGCAACTCCGTCGCGATGCCGAGCTAAGCCGCAAACAGCTCGAAGATAAGCGCCTCACCGCCGCTCAAGACCTTGCGTGGGCGTTGATCAATTCACCCGCCTTCCTGTTCAATCACTGAAGACAGTTCTGTGGGCGAGGCTAGTTAGGATTCGACTAGCTCTCGCTACAGGTAGGTCTCGAGGCTTCAGTAGTGGAGGCGCTGACGCCATTCTGGTGTTAGATCGGCAGGCGTGATTTTTACGATGCCGCTAGGAAGAGAGACCGTAATCACACTGTCGTTCGCCTGAGTGATGGTGGCCTGATTGAGCTTGCGGCCATCTTTAAGCGCGAGTTCAGGAATGGGCTTGTTGAGGACCGAGGCGCGGAGGGACGTGATGATTTGATTGCGCTCTTGATTCAGTTTGGCCTGAGTTTCTTGGAGACTGGCCTGCTGTTTCTGAACTTCGGAAATCTGAGCCAGTTTCTTTCTGTTGTCTTGGTCCCACGCCACAGCTTTCACCAGGGTCTGAAATTCGGTTCGCTTGAGTTCGACGCCTTGTTCGTAAGCCGCCAGATCACGTGTGAGTTGGTCTGTGTTGCTTTTGAAATTGAGATGTTCCCAGTAGTTGTAGGCCGCAAAGGCTCCGACACCGAAAATGACCAGGGCGATCAAGTTTTTCATGGCAGGAAAAAGAGTGATGAAAGTGACCAGCGAAGGACTGAGGAGGGTTAACGAGCGGACGCTTTGCGCAGGACATCGACCTCCTGCTGGAGCTTGGCGGCTGAGGTTTTGGTCGCTTCGTAATCTTGAATGGCTTGGGTTAATTGCCGGGAGATTTGCTGATTATCACCTTCCAGCTTGGCCGAGAGTTGAGTCGCCGCCTGGAGTGAGTTCGTCTCTGGAGGCAGCACTTGGCGCAGCGTCTGGATTTTCTGCTGCAATCCAGCGTCCTCGGCTCTTAGCGAGTTCATGCGGTTTTCCATTTCCGCCTGTTCAGGGCTGACGATGCGAACTTTTTCGCATCCCGTGAGCAGGGCGACGGCTAAGGAAAGGGTGAGCAGGTCTTTCATAGATGGTGTAAACCGAATCGGGACTGGGTGGTTTCAGCGAAGGCTATCAGAAACTGCATCTCGGTGTCAATATGGCGCAATCAGGGCGTAGATTGCGGCGGAGGCGTCACATGATTCTGATGGGTTTGTCTGTGAAACTTGCAAACCTATGCCTCCCGCCCGTTATTGGGCCCCTTCAGTTCTCATCCCCTTGCCCCCGTCCATTTTCTCATGCCTGATTGGCTTTCCGTGATTTTTCTCGGCATCATCGAAGGTGTCACCGAGTTCTTACCCATTTCCTCCACGGGGCATTTGCTGATTCCTCAGACTCTGGGTTGGCTTCAGCCCAGGAGTGATTTGTTCAATGTGGTGATCCAAAGCGGGGCTGTGCTGGCCGTGCTGGCGGTCTTTGCCAAACGAGTGAAAGGGATGGTCACTACCTTGGGATCTCCTGAAACCCGTGGTTATCTGGCGAAGTTGGCGGTGGCTTTCCTGCTCACGGCCATCGGCGGACTGATCTTGAAGAAACTGGAGGTCAAGCTCCCTGAAACGGTGACTCCCGTGGCCTGGGCGACTTTCATTGGAGGTATCGTTATTTTAGTCCTGGAGCGTTTGTATCGTGGCAAAGAAGGAACGTCTGATATGTCTTGGTTGGTGGTCGTTGCGATTGCTGGCGCTCAGCTTTTGGCGGCCGTCTTTCCCGGCACTTCGCGGTCTGGAGCCACCATTCTGATGGCCATGGCTTTTGGGATTGCGCGTCCCTCCGCAACCGAGTTTTCATTTCTTCTGGGCATCCCGACGCTCATTGCTGCAGGAGGACTCAAAATCGTTTCTGAATTGAGCGAACACGGAGGGGCAGGTGAAAATTGGTCGCTGCTAGCCCTGGGGACTGTGGTGAGTGCGCTTTCGGCGTTCGTGGTGGTGAAATGGTTGATCCGTTTTGTCCAAAGTCACACATTCAACGGATTTGCGGTCTATCGGATCGTATTAGGATTTGGACTCCTGATTTACGCTGCGACAGCAGCACATTGAAAATTTGATTCATGGTTGAATACGCTAAAGGCTATTTTCGCCGCTCCGTCTTTAAGACTTACCGTTTCCTCAAGCACCCGAGGAAACTGAAGACCAGTCCGCTCATGCGCTGGTTTGCCCGGCACTTTCTGGATAAGCGAGTGTGGAAGCCCACGCAGCATACCTTTGCTGGTGGTATGGCGGTAGGGCTGTTTGTCACAGTGCAACTGCTGCCGATTCAGATGCCCACAGCAGCGATTTTGGCCGCTATTTTTCGTGTCAATATCCCCATCGCCATCGCCATGTGTTGGGTCAGTAACCCAGCGACGTTGGCCCCCATCGGTTTGCTCGAAAACTGGATAGGCACCTGGATCATGCATCAGTTCGGTGATCCCACGGCCGCGGTGGCCAAGATCGCCGAGGGACATGAACGAATCGCTCGAGGCATCGAGTTTGCCAAGGCCATGTTCATTGGCGGTGTCTTTTTAGGCGGGGCTCTTGCTCCCGTGGGCTATGTGCTGACCTATATCATTTGGGGAGCGGTGGATCACTGGAACAAATTCCGCAGCCAGCCGCAGTTGCCGCTTAAACCTGGCGCTGACGACTAACTGCCGAGGCTTTGAGAGGCCGATCTTGCATAAAGAGCCTCTCCACGTCATCATCCTGCCATGCCTCGCAGCCGTCGTGTCCACTTTGACTGCCTTACCGCCATGCGTGCCTTGGGTGAACCGACTCGCTTTGCCCTAGTGCGTGCTTTGTTGGACGGCCCTCGTTGCGTCAATGACCTGTGCGAGCAACTGGCGGCTACGCCCTACAATGCCTCGAAGCACCTTCGAGTCTTGCGCGAAGCCGGGCTGATCGAAGTGGAAAAGCATAGCCAGCAGCGAGTTTATTCGCTCGCCGAGGCCTTTCGCATACGGATGAAACCCGGCACTCAGACCCTCGACCTGGGCTGCTGCCAGTTTCATCTCGATCAGTTTGAGGAAGATTGAGCGGACACCAGCTTGTCAAAGGCGGTGCTAGAAGTTCCTGGTGGATGCGCGTAGGATAGCCGCATGACCGCCGTTACAGCCTCCACACCGGACACTGTCGCCACCCCTCGCATGGCTCTGCATCTGCGGATGCTCCTGGGTGAGGTCACCATTCTAGGCCCGGGCAAAGCGGAACTGCTGGGGCACATTCAGGAGACGGGTTCCATCTCGGAGGCCGCACGGAGGATGGATATGTCCTATCAGCGGGCGTGGCGCCATGTGAAGGTGATGAACGATCTCTTTCCCTCCCCCTTGGTCGCCTCGTCGCGCGGCGGAGCCGTGAGAGGTGGGGCCAGTCTGACGGAGCAGGGCGAAACGGTGCTCAAGGCTTATCAAGCATTGCTCGGTGAGGTGGACGCGGCGGTCAAAAAACATCAGCGCACCCTTCTAAAGCTGGCGTCCAAGGTTTAATTCAGGTCGTTATGTTTGACAAAATATAACGAGATGATTTTTTGGCAGCATGCCCCCGCGTGCTTCTGTCCTGTTGTGTGCCCTTGCTGCGCCCGCCTCTAGCGCGGCAGAACCGGAACCATTTACACTCGGCACCATCGTGGTGACGGCCTATGCTGATCAGCCCACAGTGGATGCCAATGCGGATGTCCTCCCCGCAGATACGATTCGTCAACTCGAGCGCATGGACCTGGCGGAAGCACTGTGCCTCTCTCCCGGTGTGACGATGAGCAATACGGGGCCCCGCAATGAAGCGGGTATGAACGTGCGCGGTTTTGATCTGCGCCAAACACCGGTCTTCATCGATGGTATCCCCGTTTACGTCCCCTACGATGGTTATGTGGACCTGCGTCGTTTCACGACCGCTGATGTGGCCGAGATACGGGTGAACAAAGGATTTTCCTCGGTCCTCTATGGTGCCAATACACTCGGCGGTGCCATCAATATCGTTTCCCGTCGGCCCGAGCGTCCCTTGGAAGGGGATTTGTTAGCGGGGTGGTTTCAAGAAGGGGGGTATCAGGCTGCGCTCAATGTGGGCATGCGTTGGGAGAAGGGGTATCTGCAACTCGGCGGTTCGTTTTTGAATGTCGATTCTTATCCGCTATCGGATGACTATCAGCGGCATGCTTTGGAAGACGGTGGACGGCGTAACAATGCTTGGCGCGAAGATTGGCGTTTCAGTGCGAAGATCGGTTATACCCCCAATGAAACGGATGAATTCGCTCTGGGTTATGTCATTCAGCGTGGCTCTAAAGGCAACCCAACTTATGTGGGTGAAGATCCCCTGATGCGTTCCCGTTTCTGGCAGTGGCCGAGTTGGGATAAACAAACGGTGTATCTGATGACGAAGACGCATCTGACCCCAGATACCTATGTGAAAACTCGGTTCTTCTACGACCAATTTGAAAACAGTCTCTTCGCTTACGATAACAACGGCTATGATGCGCAGACGGCAAACTCAGCATTCCAAAGTTTCTACGATGATTGGACTCTCGGCGGAGCCATCGAGTTCGGCACCAAGCTCGGGGAACACAATACCTTGAAAGCGGCCATTCACGCGAAACTGGATCATCATGATGAACAGCAGACCTCTCTCCCCGATCACCCGACGGCAAGGGTGGAAGGTGATCACTTTGTCTTTGAGGATACGACTTGGTCCTTGGGCATCGAGGATACACATGAGTTTACGGACAAGCTCAGTGTAGTGGTGGGAGTAAGCTATGATCGTCGTGAAGTGTCGGAGGCTGTAGATGCGCTCAATGAACCCCTGAGCAGTGATGCCTTTGAGGCCTTCAACCCTCAGTTCGGCGTGTTCTACAAGTTGGATGACGCTCAACAGCTACACGCCACCGTGGCTCGGAAAAGCCGCTTCCCCACCATCAAGGATCGCTATTCCTATCGCATGGGTTCTGCACTTCCCAATCCCAATCTTGAGCCTGAAACAGCCTGGCATTTTGAGCTCGGCTACGATGGCGAAGTAGCGAAGAACTGGACGCTGCGAGCCAATGTCTTTGCGGCGGAGACTGACGATACCATTCAGCGCGTGGACAACGTGCAGCTCGGTGTTTACCAGCTTCAAAACGTCGGCCGCAGCCGCCATCTCGGCACTGAGTTGGGTTTTGATTGGAAACCTTCGGAGTTCTTTCAACTCACGGCCAACTACGCCTACCTTGATCGCAAGAACGAAAGCCAACCGAATGTGCGTTTGATTGATACGCCACGGCACAGCTTCTTCACTTATGCAGACATTCGTCCGGTAAAGTGGCTGAGCATCATTCCCAGCGTGGAATACAACGGCTCACGTTACTCCACCACTTATGGCATCGAAGCAGGTGCTTGGGCGATCACGAACCTGAAGCTCTCTTTGCACCTGCCTCGCGATCTCACACTTAGTGCGGGCGTGAATAACCTGTCGGATCGGAACTATAAACTGGCTGAAGGCTTTCCAGAAGCAGGGCGTAGCTTCTTTGTGAACATGCAGGTGAAGTTTTAGGCCGCGAATTTTATGACTGCTTACCTGCGTGGATTCTTGGGGTGTTTGGTCTTAGCGTTAGCCATCACGTCTCACGCGTCTGAATTGATCGTGAAAGTCGGGGAAGAAAAGCCGCTCAAGCTCACCGCCGAAGATCTGGAATTGCTACCTCACCAAACTGTGAAAGCCAAAGATCACGGCGGTCTGGAGGCTGAGTGGACGGGAGTGCCGTTGTATCAGGTTTTACAACAGGCTGGGTTGCGCCTAGGCGATAGCCTGAGAGGCTCAGCCCTGGCCCAATATGTTCTTGTGACTGCTGCGGATGGCTATCGGACTGTGTTTGCTCCGCCGGAGTTCGATCCCCGCTGCACGGATGATCCCGTGATCCTGGCTGATGCGGTGAACGGGCAAAGCCTGGATACGGCTCAGGGCTCGTTTCGCATCGTGTTGCCGAAAGAACGGCGGCACTTTCGCTGGGTCAGGCAGGTGGTGAAGATTGACGTGCTGAGCGCGCGATAAATCGAGGGGATTTTCGGCACGGCCGTTGAAAGACTCAGGCCGGGAAGCTGGTTTGTATTTGCGTTTTTGTGCAAATGAAGCCAACGAGCCGACAGACTCCACCGCTACCCGCCGTGTCCACGGATGGACGGAGGTTCTCTGCCGAGCCTTTCTGAGCTGAAGCTTGCATCGAACCTCCCGGTGGATCAAAAGAAGCCATGCCAACCCAGTCTAAAGCACGTTACATCATGATCGGTGGATTCCTCGGTGCGGGGAAAACCACCACGGTCGGTCGTTTGGCCAAGCACCTCACGGATCAAGGCCTCCGCGTGGGCCTCATCACCAACGATCAAGCCGGTGGACTGGTGGATACGAAATTGCTGCGGGGTCAAGGCTACGCCACCGAGGAGATTGCAGGCGGTTGCTTCTGTTGCCGTTTCAATACGCTGGTGGATGCGGCTAACAAACTGTCTGATCAATCCAAGCCGGATGTGTTCATTGCCGAACCTGTGGGAAGCTGCACGGACCTCGTGGCGACCGTGACCTATCCGCTGCGCCGCATGTATGGAGATAATTTTACCATCGCTCCACTGAGCGTGCTGGTGGATCCGGTGCGGGCACGTCGCGTGTTTGGTCTGGATCAAGGCGGCACGTTCTCCAGCAAGGTGGCCTACATTTTCAAAAAGCAGCTCGAAGAGGCGGATGTCATCGTTATCAGCAAGAGCGATTTGATCGGTGATGAGCAGCGTGAAGAACTGCATGGGGTCCTCCAGCGTGAGTTTCCCGAGGCTCGTATTCTCAGCGCCTCACCGCGCCTCGATGCTGGTCTGGAGACGCTCTTTTCCCAGCTCATGACCGATGAACAAGCACGCCGCAATCCCATGGCGGTGGACTATGAGGTGTATGCCGACGGAGAGGCACTGCTAGGATGGCTGAATGCGACAGTGACCCTGAAATCGGAAGATGAGTTTGAAGCGAATGACTTCCTGAAATCCCTCGCCGTGAATGTGCAGCAGCGCCTGCAGAGCGAGGGAACCGAAATCGCTCATTTCAAAATGACCTACAGCCCGGATGACGGCATTGCCGGGGAACTGGCGTCCATCAATCTCGTTCGCAGTGACTACATTCCGGAACTCGGCATGGAACTGGACGAACCGAGCGAGGGTGGACAGCTCATCGTCAATCTGCGTGCCGAGGCGGATCCTGCGACTCTAATGCAGGCCGTGCAGGCTGGTTTAAACAAGACCACTTCCGCATTCCCAGGGCTGACGGCGAAGCTCGAGCATGAGGAGCATTTCCGTCCGGGTAAACCGACCCCGACTCACCGTGACGGTGCGGAGGTAGTTTGAGCCGTAGTGTGCAGGTATGTGGGGAATCAGATGTTGTTAGGGCATGCAAAACGCAGTGTTTAAAAAGAGAGCGGGCGGATATTGACCTAGCCGCCTGTTCTTGATTTCTGACCTTATGGACCTTGCCTGATAGGTGGAGGAATGGAACATTGCTGGCATGAAAAAAGCAGCCGCCATGCTTTGCCTAGCATGGGCATTTGCCATCCCAGTTGGCGCTCAGAGCACCACATTGTATTCCATCGGTGTGCCCACGGATGACGAGCAGTTGTATCTCGAGCTGATCAACCGCGCTCGCGCCAATCCCGCTGCTGAGGGGGAGTGGCTGGCCACCAGCACGGACCCGGCAGTGAAGGGGGGCATTGATTCTTTTGAGGTGGATGTGGATATGATGCAGGATGAGTTTGATGCCATCGCTGCCCGGCCGCCGTTGGCGATGAATGCCAATCTGATCAATAGCGCACGTTTGCATTCGCAGGACATGCTTGTCCGCGCGGAGCAAACCCACTTCAGTGCCAATGGTGATGATGTCGGTGATCGTGCCTTAGATGCCGGGTATAACTTTTCAACCCTCGGCGAGAATGTCTTTGCCTTTGCCGCCTCCGTTTTGAACGGGCATGCTGGTTTCCAAGTGGATTGGGGGGCAGGCCCGGGGGGTATGCAGTCGGGCCGAGGCCATCGCGTCAACATTCATGACGAAGATTTCCGAGAAGTGGGTATTGGCATCGTACTGGGCAGCAAAAAAAATACAGTTTCAGGGCTGACCGTCGGGCCTCAGTTGGTCACTCAGAACTTCGGTGCACGGAATACCAACCAAGCCTTTGTCACAGGAGTGGCTTATTATGACATCAACGGGAATGACTTCTATGATCCCGGTGAAGGTATTGGTGGTATCACGGTGAATGTATCCGGCTCCAGCTTTCATGCTGTCACATCCACCTCAGGTGGTTATGCCGTGCCTGTGCCGACGGCGAATGCGAATCGCACGGCAAGCTTTTCAGGCTTAGGTATGAACAGTTCGGGACCTGCCGCCATTGCCAATCAGGCGAATGTGAAAGTCGATTTTACACCCGTTTATATCGAGCCTAGCCCTACTGGACCTGCCACTACGGCGGCGGGTGCTTCGACCACATACACCTTCCCACAAACGGGTGGAGCGACAGGCTATCAATGGCAGGCCGTGCTTCCCACACCTGCCACGAATGACTCGGCCGACAGCCTGAGTCGAATGAATGCTGTGACAACGGCGGGCTACACGCCGCGCTCGACCACGGTGAAGCATTCAGGGTCGGCAGCTTACCGTCTGACTCACCTGGGGGTGTCCGCAGTAACACTGACTTATAAAGAGCCATTCATTGTGCAGCCTGGCGCTCAACTGGCTTTCAGAAGCCGTCTGAGAACGGCCAGTGTTTATCAGACCGCCAAGGTGCAGGTGTCGATCAACGACGGTCTAAGCTGGGAAAGTGTGTATGAGCAGGCTGGCACGAGTCCAGACCGTGAAAACATCAAAGCAGGCGAAACCTCTTTTCTGCTTCGCACCGTGTCTCTGGCTCCTTATGTGGGGAGGCAGATCAAGCTCCGCTTCAACTACGACAATGGTGGCATTTTTTACATTCCCGGCACTCAGGACTCAATCGGATGGTTTATCGACGAGATTGCTTTCACGGGATTGTTAGACGCGTCGGATACTGTGATTAAGACCGTTCAGGCAGGGCAGGAGGAATTTGATTTTAATCCGACAGAAGGTGGGGATTACATGCTTTCGGTGAGGCCTATCATTTCAGGGCGGTTGTGGCATTTCAGTCCTCCCTTGAGTGTCGCAGTAACGTCCACGGCACCGGCGATTCTGGAGATTCAAAACATGGATGAGATCATCGTTGGAGGGGCTTTTTATCACAAACTCATCCTCAATGACGAAGCGGCAGGCACCTCGCTGACTTTCAGTGCGAAGAATCTGCCTGCCGGGCTGAAACTGAATCCAGCCACCGGTGAAATCACAGGTAAGCCGACTAAGGCGGACAGTCGTTTGGTCACTTTTACCGTCAAGAACAGTTCCGGCACCGGGACGGTCGATCTCCTCCTGGTGGTGAAACCTTACCCAGAAAACTTGGCGGGAACCTACGTGGGATGGGTGGAACGACATGAGCAGATCTTTGGAGCCGTAGGGGGACGTTTGGATTTGAAGATCACGGCACTGGGGAGTTTCACCGGCAGCCTGACTTTTGGAAAGGTGAAGACAGCGCTCAAAGGAAGCCTTGAGATTCAAGCTGATGGTGGTAGCCCGCCGCATGCGGAACTCACCGTCCAGCCTCCGGGCAAGCCTGCCCCTGCTGTGGTGACGCTGGAGTTCGATGTGAATACGACGAATCAAGTGCTGACGAATGCGGCGGTGACCCAATCGGCTTCTGTCGCTGTCGTGCATGGCTGGCGTCAAAAATGGAATGCGAAGGATCAGCAAGCTGTGCCTTACTTCGGGCTCCACACTTTTGGTTTGCGAGTGCCTACAATTGGTGGGCTGGTCGGTGATGCGGATGTGCCTCAGGGGTGTGGATATGGGTTCTTCACAACAGCGAAAGATGGCAAAGTGAATGTGGCTGGAGTGACTGCTGACGGGCAGAAGATCACCTGTGGGTCATTTGTCGGCCCGCAGGGGCAGGTGCTCGTGTATCAGGCTCTCTATGCGACGATCATTAAAGGTAGTCTTCTGGGGGAACTGTACATTGATGCGGGGGATGTAGGCAATCTCGCGAACACCGAAGACAACACCGTGGGCGGTGAACTGACCTGGACCCGACCTGCGGACCCATCCTTGAAAGTAAGGGTATATAAAGACGGCTTCGGCCTGCCGGGAACTCCGGTGGCAACTTTTGTGAACCTGGAGGCTGTTGGAGCCAGATTTTTGCCGCCGGTGGGGACGGATGCCGTGATTCTCGGTCTGACAGCGGGCGCAGCGAATGCTCGCGTGGAGTTTGATTTCGGCGGGATCGAATCCAGTTCAGACAACCCAGATCAAGGGCTGAGTATTGGGTTGAAAAGTAAAATCTTGCCGGCTGACCCTCTAGCCAATCCTGCGGTGACGAAGCTGAGTGCCAATCTGAAGACAGGGCTTTTATCAGGGAGCTTTACTTTAGTGGATGATGATCTCCGCCCTGGCCTCACCAAGCCTGTGAAACGAGCGGTGAAAGTGCAGGGGATGCTGATTCAAGATGAGGGAACTCACTTCGGGGTGGGTTATTTCCTCCTGCCAGAGTTGCCGACATCTGAAGTGCCAACGAACACGCGCATTCTCTCAGGTAAAATGACTCTGCGGAATAATGCGCCCTGATTTAACAAACGGAATCCCGTAAAGTGTCAGAGATGCTTCTTGCGTTTCTGACGCTGGCTTTCAGACTGGCGCATCCCGAATGGCCGAACTCAAGCGACATGCCCGGCTTCTTTATCTGCTCGCCCTGTTTCAACTCTTGGGCGGGCCGCTTGTGCTGGGTGGTCTCATGATGGTTTCAAAGCTGATGTCTGAGCAGCAGATGACGTTGGCTCAGAGTGTCTCGGCAACGCTGCATCACATGGATGGCCAGCAAGACACGCTGGCAGGTCGCGGGGAAGAGTGGATCTGGACACAAGATCACGGCCTGTTACCGCCAGCCAAACCTCAGGCACCCCAGCCTCGGAAGCTGAAGGATGGCAAAGATAAGCTGTGGGTGCTGAATGACCTGACGCGGTTTTCCTGGGCCTACCCAGAACCTTTGCAAACATGGATGAGGGGCAAGCATGATCCGGTCCCGCCAAGGCTGGCCCATGCGCCGCCTTTACCGCCGCCAAGGTGGGCATGAATTGACGGATACTCGCTGACCTGCGGAGGTTTTTAAAACCTCGGACGACAGGCCGTGCATGTCCGTGACTCCAACCTTTGACTTGCTCCGCTGTGTCGCGGGCAGGTCACTCTACATTCATGTCACTCTTTTTGTTATTCATTCATGTCACTCTCCCGCTTATTCATTCCCTGCCTGTTGGCAGGCAGCTTGGCCGCTCAAGAGGCCGAAAGACCTCAAGATCTAGAAACACTGCCTGAAGTGTTGGTGGAAGGTAAAGCCAGCAACCTGCTCGGCACCACCGATGGTGCGTCCAAAGGACACGCCACTCAGGAGGACTTCCTGTCCCGCCCGCTGATGCGTCGTGGGGAAATCCTGGAAACCATTCCCGGGGTCATCATCACCCAGCATGCGGGCGGGGGTAAAGCTAACCAGTATTTCCTGCGTGGATTCAATCTGGATCACGGCACGGACTTTTCCATCAGTCTGGATGGCATGCCGCTCAACATGCGCACCCATGCTCATGGTCAGGGCTACACGGACATCAACCCGGTGATCCCTGAACTGGTGCAATCCATCGACTACGCCAAGGGCACTTACACGGCTGCGGATGGAGATCTCTCAACGGCGGGCAGTGCCAACTTCCTGCTTTGGGATATGATGCCCGAGAACCTCGTGCGCCTGGAGTTTGGAGAATACAATTATTATCGCGCTCTGATTGCGGGTTCTTTACCCATCAGTGCAAGTGAGCAAGGTTCTGTCCAGCAGGGGCTCACGTATGGTTTGGAATACAACTACTACGATGGCCCGTGGCAGCAGCCGGAGGAGTTCAATCGGTGGAATGGCCTCCTGCGTTACTTCGCCGGGGATGAAGATAACAAGTTCTCCATCACTTTCATGGGGTATCGTGGCACCTGGACCAGCACTGATCAGATCCCCCAGCGTGCGATGAGCAGCGGTCTCTTGGATCGTTACTCCACGCTCGATGATACGGCGGGTGGCGAGAGTCAGCGTTACAGCCTCAACATTGCCTATGAGCATCGTGATGATGACGTGGTCACGCGGGCAAATGTCTATGGCATCTACTACTCACTCGATCTGTTTTCTAACTTCACCTACTTCACCAGTGGCCCGCAGGGGGACCAGTTTGAGCAAGTGGAGGAACGCTGGATTTTCGGTGGCCAACTCTCCCGCACTTGGGAAGACCGGAAGATCTTGGGCATCGATTCCGACCTAACACTAGGTTTCCAGACGAGGCATGATTTGATCGATGGCATCGGCCTTTACACCACACGTAATCGCAGTCGTTTAGCCACGACACGTCGTGATGATATTTGGGAGGGCAGTGCGGGGCTTTATGGCGAGATGGTCAATCGTTGGACTTCCTGGTTCCGCACGGTCGTGGGTCTGCGCGGAGACCTGTATTATTTCGACTCCCTGGAAAGCACCGTGGCAGGGGAAGATGCGGAGTGGGCCGGGATCATCAGTCCCAAATTCAGCGCGATCTTCGGCCCCTGGCATGAAACGGAGCTCTATCTGAACTTCGGCACGGGTTTCCACAGCAACGATGCCCGTGGCGTGACCGCACGTTCCATGCAAGCCGATCCTCTGGTTCGCACAATGGGGGCTGAAATCGGGCTGCGCACCCAAACGATCCCGACCCTGACCACCACGCTGGCTCTGTTTTGGCTGCAAAGCGATAGCGAGCTGATTTACGTGGGGGATGCGGGCACCAATGAACCTGGCCCTGGTTCGGAGCGTTATGGTGTTGAGTTGGCCACTTACTGGCGGCCTAACCACTGGTTCAGTGCGGATGCGGAGCTGGCGCTGACTTATGCGCGTCTCCAAGACAGTGGAAACGCGGACCGTATCCCCAACAGTGTGCCAGTGATGTTCAGCGGCGGTTTTATGCTCGGTGCTCAGGGCCGAGACGATGGCTGGTTCGCCGGAATGCGTATTCGTGTCTTCACCGGGCGCCCCCTCGAAGAGACGGGTCAAATCGAAGGCCGCGAGAGCCTCATGATCAATGCAACCGTCGGCTATCGTCGCAAAAACTGGGAAGCGGCGGTGGATTGCCTGAACCTGCTCAATCGGGCGGATAACGACATCGAATACTACTACGAGAGTCAGCTGCGTAACGAAGTGGCTCCTGTGAATGATGTGCATTTGCATCCCGTGGAGCCCCGCATGTTCCGCTTCCGGGTGACGTATCGGTTTTAACCGCTCAGCGTTAAAATACAAAGGCGCAAAGGAATGTATCCTTTGCGCCTTCGTGTGTCTTGATGAGCTGATTAAGCAGGCATCACGGGAGTCATTTCGCGGGCAAAATCTTCGGGGGAGTGAGCGGTCTTGATGGCCTTTGCCATGGATTTGCTCAGTCCATCGAGTGAGTAAGGCTTTAGCATGATGTCCACCGGAGGATTGCGGCCCTCACCGAGGACGACGAACTCATCGGGATCAATCACGAAACCGCTGCATACCACGACGGGGATATCATTGCCTGCAGCACGCAGTTGCTTGAAGGTGTCACGCCCGCTCAGTTTCGGCATGTAAATGTCCAGCAGCATGACATCCACTTTATCGGGACCATTCAACACGATGTTGAGTGCCTGCTGGCCATCGCTTGCTTCTGAGACCCGATAGCCGAGGAAGGTGAGCATATTCACCGCAATGGAACGCACAGGTGCTTCATCATCCACCACTAAGACATGGCCCCGAATGTTGACCGGCGTATTGACGGTCTGTGGCTGTTCGTAGTTAGGTTCGTCTTCGACATTCTCAGGGTCAGCCGTGCGGGGCAGGAAAATTCGGAATTCAGTGCCCTGGCCGACAACGCTGTCGAACTCGATCCAGCCTCCATGTTCACGGACGATGTCTTGAGCCATGCTCAATCCCAGACCGGTGCCTTTGCCATCCCGCTTCGTGGTAAAGAAAGGCTCGAAGATGCGGCCGCGGGATTCCTCGGGAATGCCGTTGCCATTGTCACGCACGACGATCATGGCAAACTCCGCGGGAGCTCCGTCACCACCAGGATTACGATGGGTCACGTTCTCGATACCGATTTCGATGATGCCATGATCCTCGGGCAGAGCATCACGGGCGTTTAGGCAAAGATTCAGCACCACTTGCTCAAGCTGGGTTGGGTCAGACACGACGAAGGAGGCGTCCATGCCGGCACGCATGCGGATTTCCACGCGAGGATCCACGCTGTGTTTGAGCAGAGTCTGTACCTCTGCGAGTAACTTCTTCACATTGGTGACCTTACGCAGGCTGTTCCCCGAACTGCGGCGCGAGTAGCCTAACAAGCTTTTCACCAAATCTGCGGCGCGTTGGGTCGCTTGGTTGGCGCATTGCAGTTTTTCGCGCACTTGGCTCTGATTGCTAGCGGGTTGCAGTTCAGCCAAGGTCAGGTTCCCGCGGATGGCAGTCAGCATGTTGTTGAAGTCGTGAGCGATGCCGCCCGCAAGTTGCCCCAAGGTGCCGAGCTTTTGTGATTCGCGTAGCTGCTGCTGGAGACCGCGCATCTGCGTGCAATCCCGCACCATCCAGAGGCGACCGATGACTTCACCCGTGTCCGTCTGCATCGGCGCTGTGCGGATGCTAAAGCT
This sequence comes from Prosthecobacter debontii, assembly GCF_900167535.1. Taxonomy (NCBI): domain Bacteria; kingdom Pseudomonadati; phylum Verrucomicrobiota; class Verrucomicrobiia; order Verrucomicrobiales; family Verrucomicrobiaceae; genus Prosthecobacter; species Prosthecobacter debontii. The sequence continues at coordinate 34,270 of NZ_FUYE01000002.1, read as the reverse complement.
GCGACCATCACGACCTGCCAAATCAGCCTCGATCCGGTCGGTGGCACGCGAGTCTTGGATGCAACGCTTCATCCACTGAGTCATTTGTTCACTCTCAGCAAACCGGGACGCCACGGCTTTGAGCAGAGTATCCGAGTCCCGTCCTCCCAGCTCTTCCAGCGGCTTGCCGAGGAATTCATCCAGTTTGGTGTTGGACGCAATGATGGTGCCTTGGGAGTCCACCACGGCCACCCCTTCATCACTGGCGGCAAAGATGCCTTGCAGGGCAGTGAAGGCTTCCCTCAGCAGACGCTCGGCATTCAGCAGGCGCTGGGCCGTCTGACAGGCGTGGCTCTCCGCAGCATTGAGAGACTGGCGATGCTTAGCAAAAAGCATGTTGATGTCGCAGCGCAGTTTCCAGAAGTCGGCTGGCAGCCATTGGGCCACTTCTTTGGATGGAGGTACACCACGCAGGACGGAGGCGGTGGCATTCATTACAGCCGCGACAGGTTTTAAAACCCAACCGCTGAGAAGATAGCCAGCTAAGAAGACGCCGCCGCCTAGCAGGACGCCTTCAGTGCCGAAGAACCATTCTAAAGGATGGCCCATCAGGCGGGCTGCACCAATCGCCGGCAAAAAGCCGAAGAGCATAAGCGGCAGCAAAAATCGGAGTCGCAGGGAGTTCATGAGCGGGAAGAGGAGATGACCTGAGGAGCTTGGGAGAGTAGAGAGTCGGGGGAGAAACCTGGGCAGCGCACGGGGAGGCGGAAAAATTCGCTGCTGCTCAAAGTGTTAATGGTCTCTTGCAGAGCCTGATCGAGAGTCTTTTTGACCGGCTCCTTCAGATGCGAGGGGAGGTGCGCATTGAGCCAAGCTTTCACCAGCCGCTCAATCTCACCAGACGTGAGTCCAGGATCTTGTGCAGGTGATTTGGCGACGTGGGATTCCAAGCCATCGATCCTGTCTTTCAAGGCACTGACCCCCATAGCTGCGCCGAAAAGATCCTGACGCACTTGTTCGATCTCCCTTTCCAGATCCAAGCGCAGTTGGGCCAACTCATGGCTTTGCAGGCCGTGGAGATGGTTGAATGGCGTTGAGGTCGAGGGGGAAGGTGTCGAAGTGAGGGCCTGTGGAGGCGGGTGGACGGGGCCCGAGGCCTGGGCCGCTAAAGCAAGGCTGGCGGCAATGGCGGGGCCCGGTGTCAGGCTGCCTAATTTCCTTGAGGGAGGGGCCATTGCGAGGGGCTCTGCGGTGCTTTGCTGAACGGCCAGAGCGGCGAGACCTGCTGTGAGTGGTGCTGGTGGTTGGGAGAGGGGTAACTCTGGCTCCTGCACGGCAGCAGAAGTCGGCTGCTCCATCAATCCCAACAGCTCTTCATACTGTGTCCAGTCAATCACCGTGGGGGCAGTTACAGGGGCTTTTGGCTCTTCAGAAGCCTGCTCGTTCTCAGCCGTCACCGGGTAGAGATCCCCGGTGCTCGGTGGAGCAAAAAACGAGAAAGAGAACGCCATATGATATTTGTAACTGTTATGTAAATTTATATAAAATATCAGCGATGCGCTAGAGGAAATTAAACTTTTTTGGAATATCGGTGTTTCCAAGGGGTGCCGCATCCTGCACGAAAGGGGTTTTTGATGCTATTGGTCTCGGGTCGTCCCGTCCAAATCATGCCTTCTGCAATAAAAAGGCAATCCTGCTGAGAGTAGGCTTCCCCCCAGCCTTGACGCTCCGCTAATCTGCCCTACCAAGAGGTAAGCACGTCTTTTTAAAATCCTTTTCTCGTCTCGATCTCATGGCCACCCCAGCTCATAATTACACGGAAGACAGCATTCGGTCCCTCGACTGGCGTGAGCACATCCGCCTCCGTCCGGGGATGTACATCGGGAAGCTGGGGGACGGCTCTCAGCCTGAGGATGGCATCTACGTCTTGTTGAAGGAGGTCATCGATAACTGCATCGATGAACACGTGATGGGGTATGGCAAGGTGATCGAGGTCACCATCACGGAAGATCATCAGGCAACGGTGCGTGACTATGGACGCGGTATCCCCCTCGGGAAGTTGATGGAGTGCTGTGCGCAAATCAATACCGGGGCGAAGTATGATAGCGAGGTGTTCAAGCGCTCCGTGGGTCTCAACGGCGTCGGTATCAAAGCCGTGAACGCGTTGAGCAGTCATTTCCGCATCCAGGCTTTCCGCAGCCAGCAGACCCGGGCCATGGAGTTCAGCCAGGGAATCGTGAAAAAAGACATGAAGAGCCCGCAGGCTTCCGACGAGGCGGATGGCACCTGCATCTCCTTTCGTCCCGACCCGGAGAGCTTCACCAGCCACGTGCATTATAAATTGGACTACGTCCGCGAGATGCTGCGCTATTACGCCTGGCTGAATCCCGGGCTGACCCTGAAGTTGAATGGAGAGACCTTTAAGTCCAAAGACGGTCTGCGGGATCTGATCGCGGCTAAACTGACGGAAGAGCCTCAATACCCGGTGATCCATCTCGATGGCACCGATGTGGAAGTGGCCTTTACCCACGGCACAGGTTATGGCGAGGAGTTCTACACCTTCGTCAATGGTCAGCACACCACCCAGGGGGGCACGCACATGGCCGCCTTCCGCGAGGCGATCGTCCAGGAGTGCCGGGAGTTTTTCAAAAAGCAGTATGAACCCAACGACGTTCGCACTGGCATCATCGCGGCCGTTTCTGTGAAAGTGCAGGAGCCCGTCTTCGAGTCTCAGACGAAGACTAAGCTCGGCTCCACCCACATGGAGCCGAATGGCCGAAGCCTGCGCACCCATGTGATCAACACGGTGGTGAAGGAGTTGGATAACTACCTCCACAAGAATCCCAACGCCGCGAAGGCCCTTCAGGAAAAAATCGTCGCCAACGAGAAGGAGCGCAAAGAGATCTCCGGAATCCAGAAAGCCGCTCGTGAGTCCGCTCGCAAGGCCAAGGTGCATAACAAAAAGCTGCGTGATTGCCGCATCCACCTCGATACCAAGGACAAGCGGCGTGAGGAGAGCACCATCTTCATTACCGAAGGTGATAGCGCCTCGGGTTCCATCACGAAGAGCCGCGATGTGGAAACCCAGGCCGTCTTCTCCCTACGTGGTAAGCCGCTGAACTGCTATGGCCTTAGCCGCAAGATCGTGTATGAGAATGAGGAGTTCTACCTGCTGGCGAATGCTCTCCAGATTGACGAGAACATCGAAGACCTGCGTTACCAAAAGATCATCCTGGCCACCGATGCCGATGTGGACGGCATGCATATCCGCCTGCTGATGATTACCTTCTTTCTACAATTCTTCCCCGACATTGTCCGCGCAGGTCACCTCTTCATCCTTCAGACACCCCTCTTCCGAGTGCGCAATAAGAAGGAGACCTTCTACTGCTACAGCGATGAAGAACGCCAGCGTGCGATCCATCGCTGTGGCAAGAGTGCTGAAATCACCCGATTCAAAGGTCTGGGGGAAATCTCGCCGGATGAATTTAAGCACTTCATTGGGCCGAAGATTCGTCTCGAACCTGTCATGATGCCTGAGCACAAGAGCATCAAGGAACTCCTCACCTTTTACATGGGTAAGAACACACCCGATCGCCAGATGTACATCGTGGACAATCTGCGGGTGGAGAAAGAACTCGAGTTCAATGAGCAGGGTGAGCTTGCGGTAGCGGCCTGATCTTGACCTGATTCAAGAAACCTCGGCAACTTTTCCAAGTCAGAACGTCAGGCATTCGTTATGCTGACGCCCATGACGCCTATTTCTGATGCTGGAGGGCTGCCCCCAGCGGCAGGTCATTTCCACACCACCCGCTGGACCCAGGTCATCCAGGCCAAGGAGTCTTCGAGGGAAGGGCAGGACGCGTTGCGAGAATTATGCGAGGCCTACTATGCCCCCGTCCAGGCTTTTCTGCGGCGGCAGGGGCGTGAGGCTGAGGTGGCGCGAGAAGTGGCGCACGAGTTCTTTGCCTACATGCTGGAGGGGCAGGCCATCCGCACTGCGGAGAAGGTGAAAGGGCGCTTTCGCTCCTACCTCCTGGGGGCCATCAAACATTTTTTGGCGCATCGCCACGAGGCCGCTCAGCGACTGCGTCGTGGTGCGGGTCAGGCGGCGATTTCTCTCAGTGGCGATGATGACGAGGCCTCTGCACTCGTGGTGTCCGATGAATCACAGCTTTCTCCCGACCTAGCCTTTGATCGGCAGTGGGCTCTTACTGTCTTGGATCGTGCCATGCAGGCGCTGCATCGAGAAAGTGAAGCCGAAGGAAAAGCTCAAGTCTTTATTCGATTGCAACCTTGGTTAACCGGAGAGTCGGAGCATGGGAATCAAGCCGCCTTGGCGGAAGAACTCGGATTGAACCTGAATTCGCTGAAGTCCATGGTCTATCGCCTGCGTCAGAGGTTCCGTCATTGGGTGCGTGAGGAGGTCGCCTCCACCCTGCCTGAGGGCAGCGATGTCGAAGAAGAGCTACAAATGCTTTTCAGTGCGCTGAGGAATCGTTAAAATTTTTGGCAACCTTTCCAGGCTCATCCGTCAGGCATCCGGTATGATCGACAACTCTTCATCTCCTACCGCCTGTCCTAAGTGTGGAGAACCCATGCAAGAGTCCACTAGCTATGGACTCTGCCCTGTGTGCTTGATGAGTTTGGCCATGAACTGGAGCCAAGCTGCAACTCAACCCGTCTCGCAGCCACGCCCACTTTTGACACCGGAAGAGCTGGCCCCTCATTTCCCTCAGTTGGAGATTTTGCAATTGATTGGCCGTGGTGGGATGGGGGTGGTTTACAAAGCCCAACAGAAGACCTTGGGGCGCTACGTGGCGCTCAAACTGCTTTCACCTGAATCGGAAAAAGATAGCACCTTCGCCCAACGGTTTGCCACGGAAGCCCGAGCTCTCGCTCAATTGGCACATCCGAGCATCGTGACGGTGTATGACTTCGGTGAGACCAACGGCTTCTATTATCTGCTGATGGAATACGTGGACGGAGTCAATCTGCGGCAGGCAATGCAAGCGGGGCGCATCACGCCAGAGCAGGCCTTGACCATCGTGCCCCCGGTATGTGAAGCTCTCCAATACGCTCACGACCATGGCATCGTGCATCGTGACATCAAGCCCGAGAACCTTTTGATGAATAAGGAAGGCAAGGTGAAGATCGCAGATTTTGGCATTGCCAAGATTATTCACTCCACAGATACCGAGCAGAGCCGAGCCGGAACGCAAAAAGATCTAACGATAAGCAGTGCGGTGACTTTCACAGGAGGAACACCGCAATACATGGCTCCTGAGCAACGCCAAGGCACGAGTAAGACCGACCATCGCGCGGATGTTTATTCACTGGGCGTGGTGCTTTACGAAATGCTCACGGGGGAACTCCCTGGTGCGAGTCTGCTACCACCTTCCCATTGTGTGCAGGTGGATGTGCGGTTGGATGAGGTTGTTCTGCGCGCCTTGGAAAAAAGCCCAGAACGTCGGTTCCAAACCGTGAGCGAAATGCGCACACGTTTGGATGAGATTAAGCCTACTCAGGCCCCCAAAGTCAATTCCCCGAGTCTTAATTGGTTAGGCTCAGTCATCTGGCGTGCAGTATCGATTGTGGGAGCCATCTTCCTGTTTTTATTTTTAGGAATGCTCACTTTTCATTGGGCGACTCTGGAAAAACCTTCGAAGCCGCATGTAGCTGTCATGAAGATGAGCCCAGAAGTTACCCCTCCATCTTCAGTTCCATTGGATCCCGAGAAGGTCACTCTCACGTTGATGCCTGCGGGGGCTCATCGTGAAACCAGGGCTTATAAACCCATGATTCTCCGCACCGGGCCTAACAAACCCGAAAGTGTGACGCGCCTGCCGGACGATATCACCCAGGCGTGTTATGGGGTGCTGGAAATGGGCCCCCGGGATGCGAAGATCAAGGTGCCTCTATTGGTAGATTACATTCCGTCCCAGATGGGACGGGTATTTTTGGACACCAATGAGAATGGAGACTTTACGGACGATCCACCGTTTGTCGCTGACCAAGGGGTGAACCCTGACCTCACATTCTCTGGATCATCGGAGGTGGACCTCCCGTTGGGAGATAAACGCGTGCGTGTCCGTATCAATTTGAGAGCTTTGTCCAGGCCAGGGCCGACGCCTGCCAGTGGCTATGCTTTTCCTTCGGTGGTTTATCACTTGGATTATTACCGCCGCGGTGAAGTTTCGTTGATGGGCGGGAAGCAGGCCGCTGTCATTTTAAAAGATGCTGACAGCGATGGCGACTTTTCAACCGATCCCGTGCTGCTTGTGGATAGCGATGGCGATGCTCGCTATGACAATCGAGACGAATACTTTCGAGTCATGGATGCCGTTCAGGTGAACGGAGTGCGCTATCAAGTGACCGATATCTCTCCTTTAGGAGATCGGTTCACGTGGAGGAAGTCCAATCTCCCCCTCCTGGTTCAAGAGACCCCTGAACCTCCGAAGCCTTCCTTTCGGCTGAGTGAGGTTGTCACCCATCGAAAGGCTCAGGTTTTGCCCTTGGTGGGCGAACCTGCGACTGCTTTTAAAGCAACAACTTTAGACCAGCGTCTGGTCGAAATGCCGCTGCAATCAAAAGGTAAAGTGGTGCTCTTGGATTTTTGGGCCACCTGGTGCGGGCCGTGTGTCGCCGAATTGCCCAACCTAGTGGCCTTACACGAGAAGTTTGGAAATCAGGGCCTGGAGATTGTAGGCATCAGCTTGGATGAAAAGGAATCCGTCAATAAGCTGCCGCCATTCATTCGCGAACGCAAGATCCCGTGGCCGCAGATTTGCGACGGGCAGGGCATACGTTCGACTCTTTGCCGAAGTTATGGAATCCGAGGCATTCCAGCCTACTTTCTCATCGATGGAGATTCAGGTGAATTTCTGGCGGTGGGACTGCGAGGTCAGGCTCTCTTTGACGCCGTGACGCAGGCCCTCTCCAAAAAGAAATTGTGGCCTAACTAACAACGGATTTTATTGCATCATCGCCTGCGGAGCGTCCTCTTGGAAAACAAAGGGACGGATCTCCGCCAGGCGTGGTGACTCTAGCCGAGGATCTTCATCCAATGTTTTTTCAGCCAACTGTCGAGCGAGGCGCACCAGTCGAGTATTTGCCAGCAGTTCCGCAAACTTCAGCGGAGCTTGGCCGCTTTGAGCTCGGCCGAGCACATCGCCTGGACCGCGACGTTTCAGATCCTCTTCGGAGATGCGGAAACCATCCGTGGTCTCTTCCATGATGGCGAGGCGGCTCTTGGCTTCTTCATCCTTGTCTTTGATGAAGAGCACACAGTAAGAGGTGTGCTCACCACGCCCGATGCGGCCACGAAGCTGATGGAGCTGAGCCAGACCGAAACGCTCGGCATTGTGGATGAACATGACGGTGGCATTGGGCACATCCACCCCCACTTCGATCACCGTGGTGGAAACCAAAACATCCGTTTTCCCGGACCGGAAATCGCGCATGACGAGGTCTTTCTCCTCGGCGCTGAGTTTGCCATGCAAGAGGCCTACCTGAAAGTGAGGTAAAAGTTTGGACCACTCTTCATGACCTTTTTTGGCGGCAGTCGCTTCGAGCTTTTCGGATTCCTCAATGAGTGGGAAGACCAGATAGCCCTGTCGCCCTTGCTCCAGTTGTTCCAGCAGGAACTTGGCGGCTTCGGCTTGTTTGGAGGCAGGTCGCACCTTGGTGATGATCTTGCCTCGTTCCTTGGGGCGTTCATCCAGGGTGGAGACATCCAGATCTCCGTAGATGGTGAGCGTCAGCGTGCGGGGGATCGGTGTCGCCGTCATCACCAGCACATCCGGGGTGTTGCCTTTCTGAATCAATCGCGCGCGCTGAGCTACGCCAAATTTGTGCTGCTCATCAATGACGACGAGGCCCAGATTCTTGACCAGGTTTTCATCGTGAAGGAGGGCATGGGTGCCGATGAGGATGTGATTTCGATCCGATCCCTTTTTCGTGCTCCACAATTCCACACCGCCTTCTTCTAGACGATTCCCCGTTCGCAGCGCGACGTTCAGGCCCAGAGGTTCCAGCCACTTGCGAGCGTTGTTGAAATGCTGCTCGGCCAAGATCTGCGTGGGAGCCATCAGCGCGGCTTGGCGGCCTGATTCCACCGCACCCAGCATGGCGGCAAAAGCGACCACGGTTTTACCGCTCCCCACATCCCCGTGCAGCAGGCGATTCATCGGCGCATTGCTGGCCATGTCTCGCTGGATCTCTTCCAGCGAGCGCTTTTGGGCTCCCGTCATCTGGAAGGGTAGGGAGGCCTCAAACTCTTGGGCCAAAGAACCCGCCTGATGCGCATGACCTCCCGCATCCAAAACTGCCCGGCGACGCCGCACCACGCGGAGCTGATAGCCATAAAACTCCTCCAGCGCGAGATAGCGTCGGGCTTTCTCCAGATCCTCCTGTGAAGAGGCCATATGCACCGTGCGCAGTGCTCGTGCTCGGCTCCAGCCTGCGAATTCACCCTGGGTACTTGGCGTGGGGAGCACATCCGGGATGAAGTCTTCAGAGAGTGCTTGCAGGACATACCACGCTGCTGTGCGCACACTCTTCTGCGTGATGCCCGCCCGCAGCCGATACACGGGTGTGATGCGCCCACTGTGGATATGAGCCGCTTCATCCTCATCGTTCAGGATCTCATACTCGGGGTGATCCATGAACAGTCGCCCTTTGTTCTCCTTCACACGCCCGTAAACGATGAGGCGCTGCCCCTCGGCAATGGTCCGGCTCATGAAGGACATGTTCCACCAGCGCAGGGTGAGAAGCTCGCCCATAATGGCCCCGCCGATGGGTTCCACCTGTGCCTCAAACAGACCTGCCCCACGCCGTCGCCCAAAGAATTTATTGCCGGTTTTACACACCTGCACCTGATAGCAAGCGGGGATCTCACTGGGCTGAAAAGAGGCACCGTCCATCTGGCGCCGATCCTCATGGCGGAAGGGCAGCCACCAGACGATCTCCGCCACCTGGGTCACCTGTTCCTTGGCCAAGGCTTTGACGATGCGCGCGGGTAATCCGGGGACATCTGAAAGAGAGGCATCGAGGGCAAGGGACATGAACGATATTTAGAAGGGCAGGGGGATGAAAAGATGGCTCGCCATTCGTGTAAATCCTGAAAAACTTGTCCTGCCGTCAAAAATCATCCGCCATGACCACAGGCCTGCACCTTGCATCACTCTACACGGATCATGAGACAGGTCCGGGGCATCCGGAGTCTCCCTCACGTTACACCGCCATCACACGTGCATTGACAGAGTCAGGGCTGCTGAAGGAACTCACCCTCATTGAAAAACGTATCGCCGAGGAAGCTGAGATCGAACTCTGTCACACACGCGATTACATCGACCTCGCCCGTGAAGAAATCACCGCCGGTTTAGAAACCCTGAGCACAGGCGATACGCAGGTCTGTGAGAAGAGCTACGACATCGCCACCCATGCTGTAGGCGCGGTGCTCAATGCCGTAGATGCCGTCATGCAGGGGAAATTGAAACGCGCCTTCTGTGCCGTGCGTCCTCCAGGTCATCACGCGCGTCCCGCGCAGGGCATGGGCTTCTGTGTCTTCAACAACATCGCCGTGGGGGCGCGTTACGCTCAGCGTAAGCATGGTGCCGCCAAGGTCGTGATCGTGGATTGGGACGTTCATCATGGCAACGGCACCCAAGACATCTTTGATGAAGATGGCAGCGTGCTCTTCGCCAGCACGCACCAGTCCCCCTGGTATCCCTTCACCGGACATGCCGAGGAAACGGGCAGCGGCAAAGGCAAGGGAACCACGATGAACTTCCCCTTCGCCGCCGGTGCAGGCATGAAAGAATTCAGCGCCGCCTTTGATGAAAAACTGCTCCCCGGGATCGCTCGATTCAAACCCGACCTCATCATGATCTCCGCCGGTTTTGACTCCCGCATGGATGATCCCCTCGGTCGCTTCAAACTCACCGATGATGATTTTGCGGCACTTACTCGTCTCCTCATGCAAGCCGCCGATGAACATTGCCAAGGCCGCCTCGTCTCCGTGCTGGAAGGGGGCTACAATCTCAGTGGCCTCGCCAGTGCCGTGACGGCGCATGTGGAGGCCTTGGCGGAGTGAGATAAATGTTCTGCCATGCAGGCCCCTCTCCAAGGTGAGGCAACATTCGACCCGAGCGAAGAGACGCTCGGTATCAGATATCAAGGGGGCAGATTCTCTAGATCCGGGATAGCGCGGTTTTGGGGCTAACGAATCGAGGCTCTCATCTTTCTTCTCACTGCAAAAGTTGGATGTAGTTTTGAGCGAAAATGCGTTAGCATGCTTGTCTTGCTAAGGCGTCGTCAACTCGTTATGTCGTTGGACTCTCATGGAGATCTCAATGAAAAGCCCATCTCAATTTTTTAGATACCTGCTGCTCTTTTGGTTTGCCCTCGAATCCATTTTGGCGGGTTGTGGGGCGGCTGCTATCAGCAAGTTACTTCTCAATGCTGGGTTGATTCCGTGTAACGCCATCACCCGCGTGAGTGTCGCATCTGTCGTCCTACTGGTTGTTTTTGGATCATTATGGAGTCATGCGTCGCGAGAGAAGCTATTGCGCATCGACCAAGGCGGACCCTCATGAACTAAGGACGCGGATTTTACAGTTCGCATCTATGAAACCTTATCGCGATGAACGGATGAAGACTATCTTACCTTATCTAATTGCGATGGTGGTTGTTTTTGTGGTGTCCTTTGCATCAGGTTACCTGAAGGCCAAATTCCCCGATCATGAGTTAGCTATCGAAGTGTGCAAAATCATAACCTTCCTTTTGCTTGGCGGGGTGTATGTGATCTATCAAAAGAAGAATAAAAGAGGCACCTCATAGGATGGACGATGCTCAGGGTTCAACGAGCTAACTCGACGTCTTCATGTCTTCTTCTCAAACTGAGCCAAAGCGAAGCGGTGCAGGGACTCGGCGCGTTTGGGCCAGGTGATGGTGGCGCAGCGGCTACGGCTGGCGGTGGCGGCCTGAGCGTAGGCGGTGGGGTCGTCGAGCAGGGCGGTGGCTTGGGCGACAAAGGCGGCGGTGTCGTTCTCGGGGAGGTAGTGGCCTGTATCAGAAAGGATATCGCGCACGGAGGGGATGTCGGTGCCTAGGGCTGGGATGCCATGGGAGAGGTAGTCGAGCGCTTTGACCGGGCAGGTGAGGTGCCGATTGTAAAAGGTATCCGCCAGCATGACGACGCCGAGGCTGGCGCGATCCGCCAGAGCATCATGCATGGCCTTGGGCGGCTGGAAGGGCACGGCGGAGATCCAGGACTGGAGCCCAGCGTCGCTCGCGGCCTTGAGGATGGGGCGCGTATCTTTTTCACCTCCGCCCCAGAACTCGGTGCGGATGCCTGCACGGGCGAGGCCGAGACTGGCCTGACGTAGAAAGGCCACGCCTTTCATGCCATGCATGTGGCCGACGTAGAAGACCGTGCGAGCGCGCCGTTTCACCTCGGGGTCCGTCTCGGGAAAAGGTTTAGTGCCGAGCGGGGCGTAGATGGTGGGCACCCGGGGAAACAGACGCTGATAGAATTTCTCCTGATCGCGAGTGATGCAAACGAGGCCGCTCACATGCGGGAGGAGGGCACGCTCGACCCACTTTTTGCGGTGGAAAGAGAAGGGCACCTTGCGCTCATGCCAGGAGAGATCGGAGTAGAAATCGTGCAGCTCGTAAAAGGTGCGGATATTGCGTCGGTAGCGCAGTCGGGCGAGGCTGAAGAGGAAACCGGGCTCGCGACTGAAGACGGCGACGGGGCCAGTTTTAGCGAGTTGGAAAATGCGTTGGCGGGCAGCCTGATAGATGGGACCGCTCTCATCCATGCCCATGGACTGACCCCGGGCGATGCGGTGAATGTGCAGGCCGGGAGGCTGATCGAGCGAATAGAAGTCGGCGAGATCCGCAGTGGTCTCTGTCGCCGGTCCGCCACCGACAAAGAGATCCGTTTCCAAGCCAATGGAGGCAAAGGAATGGGCGTTGTGGACACCCACATTGACGATGGGGCCGGAGGACCGCCATTTGCATTTATTGACCCAAACAATATTCATGATGGCACGCAGAGCCCGCAGGGCTTGGCTAAAGGAATGGCTCGTCTCAGTGGAAGAAATCTTCAAGTGACAGGGGTGTCACGTAAGAGCAGGTGAAGATGCGCAGCGACATGCCTTCATTGCGGGAAATGCCCGAATCCGACGTTGTTCAGCCTAACGAAAAATGCATCCTTCCCTGTAAGAGCGATGCCCCAACCGGGCGAAGCCGTTGGCTGGCCTGTATACACAACCTGCCTGCGGCGGCGCAGACGCTGATGGCGATGCTGATCGTGTTTGGTCTGTATCGGCTCTTTCGACAGCCGGTCAGTGGATGGGCGCGAGCGGACTACACGGCGCAGTCGTTTTTGCTCTCCTTACTGGCAGAGAATGCGCTGAAGCCAGCCTTTTGGGGGAGCCTGCTTTTGGCCGGTGGTTATGCGGTTTTCAATCGGGATCTGCGAAGCTGGGGTGACCTACTTCGAGGAGGTCGTATGGCTTGGGTCGCCTGGACCTTGATTGGTGTCCTGGTTTGGACCGGTAGCCTGTATCCGTTTAACTTTTACTTCGGTCAGGGGCATCTGGTGGATCGTGGGATCATCCTGCTATTGGGGCTGGTCAGCCTCCGTTTTCCCGCCTGCTTTCCCGCGCTGCTGTATGCGGTGGTGGTCACCTATCTGCAATGGCGGGTGCCGGGATTGAGCGATGCGGAATACACCAACCGTAAGATGGTGCTGGATCTGGCCTGGGTGCTGTGCGCGGCGGGTCTAGCACGACCTCTGATCAACCGTTGTCTGCCCAAGGCGACGTATGCTTTCACGCTGGCCTGCATCAGTGCGGCGCTGATCCACTACTGGATTCCCGGCGTGGCCAAACTGAAGGTGGGGCTGGATAGCTGGGACTGGCTGCTGCACGATGATTTGTTCAATCTCTCCGCCTCTACGTTCGTGCATGGGTGGAGCGCCTTTTGGGATGAGGAGGGGCTCGTGCGGCTTCTCGCTTTCCTGCAACCGCTGGCACTGCCGATGAAGGTGTTTGTGCTGGTGGTGGAGCTGGCCCTGATTACGGCCTTTTGGAATCGGCGTTGGTTTGTGCTGCTCTCGGCGGGGCGCGTGATGCTGCACGCTGGCATCTTCTTCTTTTCGGGGGACAGCTTTTGGAATTGGATCGTGCTACAGATCGCTCTCACCGCGGCTTTCATCGAGTGGCCACGGCGTGGGCAAGGGGATGAAAAAAGCGCGCCGACGATGGGTGCTGAGATGCGGCTTTTCTCCTGGCAATCGGGAGCTGTGGCTGCGGTCTATCTGCTGATCACGGCGAACTCCCATATGGCCAGCAATCTGGCTTGGTTCGATTCGCAAGTGACCGAACGCTACAGTGTCTATGCTGTGATGAAGGGTGGGCGGCGTCTGTATGTGAAGCCGGATTTCTTTGAGCCTTATGACTTTGCGTTCATCCAATCGCAGTTCCATTTCCTCCTGCCGGAAAAAGTCCTGACGCGCACCTTTGGCGCGATCCATGAGGCCCGCGTGGCTCAGGCTGCACGTGAAGCCCGGACGGTGGAGGCCGTGCGGGGGCTTATCGCCACCCATGGCAAGGTGCAGATCGACGCGAAGCGCACCGCTTCCTTCGATGGCTTTCTGAAGCGATGGTTTGCTCAGCATCGTGCTCTTGAGGGCGTTCTGCCCAAGACCTTGCATACGCTGTCACCTCCGTTGCATGCCTATGTTCTTTCCAAGGAAACACCGGATCACACTTACCAGGGTGAGCATCCTGTGGAGCGACTCGAGATCGAATTCGAACGCACTTTATTCGATGGCGAACGCTTTGTTGAAATGGATCATCGCGTGGTGCATACGGTCTCGCTGAATGAAGAGGACAAGACTCCGGGTGTGACAGCAGGAGGGAGGTGAGATGGGGGTTTTGAGAAGGGAGAACGAAGTTCAACTCTCACTGGAGCGTACGCGTCTCGCGTGCTAAGGCTCGCGTCCTCGCGAGACTTCGTTGTTGGATTTGGCGGTTGATGCGGATCTCGAACTTAGAACGGTGTTCCGCGAGGACGCGAAACACGGCACGCGAGACGCGTGCGCTCCAGTATGATCCAAACTCTCCTCCAACTCGAAAAACGCCACCTGTGGCATCCGTTCACTCCCATGCAGGCGTGGTGTGAGGAGGCGCATGAGCCGCTGATGCTGGTTTCAGGGCAGGGGAGTTATCTGAAGGATCAGCATGGGCGCGAATACCTGGACGGGAACAGCTCCATTTGGACGAACATTCATGGGCATAGTCATCCGACGATTCACAATGCCATCCGGGCGCAGTTGGAGAAGATCTCGCACACCTCCTTCCTGGGCTTCACGCATGAGCCTGCCATTCAGTTGGGTAAGGCGCTCGTGGATCTATTGCCGGGCAGTGCGCTCAGTCGGGTGTTTTATTCGGACAATGGCTCGACGGCGATTGAGTCGGCGATTCGGATGACCTTGCAGTATTGGAAACAAAACGAGCATCCCGAGCGCGATACCATCCTGGCTTTCGATCGTGCTTATCATGGCGATACCTTGGGTGCAGCGAGTGTGGGGGGTATCCCGATTTTCAAGGGCAGTGGCAATGACTTTGGGTATCGAGTGGTGCGTGTTCCGAACTTGGAGGCGCTGGATGCTTTGAGTGTTGATGAGGTTTCGCGTTTGGCGGGCGTGATCCTTGAGCCTTTGATCCAGGGGAGTGCGGGCATGCGTCTGTGGCCGAAGGGTATGCTAAAGGGGTTAAGCCAATGGTGCCAGCAACGCGATGTCTTCTTGATTCTGGATGAGGTGATGACGGGGTTTGGCCGAACCGGAAGTATGTTTGCCTGTCAACAGGAGGGGGTGATTCCTGACTTTCTCTGTTTGGCCAAAGGCATTACCGGGGGGTATCTGCCTCTGGCAGCAACCTTGACGACGGAGCGAGTGTTTGAGGGCTTCTTGGGCGCAGGTCGTGCTTTTTATTATGGCCACAGTTACACGGCCAATCAGCTCGGCTGTGCAGCGGCGCTGGGCAGTTTGCAGGTGTTTCGTGAGGAGGGTACGATGGAGACCTTGTCCGCCAAGACGGCCTCGTTTACGCAACATCTGGAGACCTTGCGGGAGATCCCGGCGGTGATGGATATCCGTCAGTGTGGCTTGATCGCAGGCGTGGAGATCGGCCCTTATGCGCCGGAGCTGCTGATGGGCGTGAAAGCCTGTCTGGCGGCTCGCAAGTATGGGCTGCTCACACGTCCGGTGGTGGATACCATCGTGCTGATGCCGCCGCTCAATATCTCCGAGACGGAGTTAGAGGCCATGTTCTCTGCGATCCGTCATGCGATCACCGAGGTGATCGCTCAGTGATCGCAACAGCTTGATCCATGGAGTGAGGGTGGAGATAAAATCCTCACCCTCTATCAACGTTGGTTAGGCGAGGCCTGCGCGGATGAGCAATGCCACGGGTTCGGGATCGCGGCCCATGAAGTCCTTGAACAGTTTGGCCGGGTCTTCGGAGTTGCCTTTGCTGAGGATCTTATCGCGATAGTCTCGGCCGACTTTTGGATTCAGCACGCCTTCAGTTTGGAAACGGGTGAAAGCATCGGCATCCAGCACCTCAGCCCATTTGTAGCTGTAGTAGCCGGAGGCATATCCGACGGGGCTGCTGAAGAGGTGTCCAAAGCGACGTGCCATGGAGGGGTTCTCCGTCTTCAGCGGCATCAGGTAAGGCTTCAGAAGCTGGCGGGAGAGTTGATCCAGATCTGCGCCTTCATCGGTGGCATGATGCATGTGCAGTTCCAGGTCTAGCTTGCCAAAGGAAAGCTGGCGCATGATGTCGCTGGCGCTGCGATAGTTTTTCGCTGCGATAACTTTCTTGAAGAGCTTGGCTGGGATGGGTTCGTTGGTCTCGTGATGACGGGCGAAGAGGTCCAGGCTTTCACGTTCCCAGCAGAAGTTCTCCATAAGTTGAGAAGGAAGCTCGACGAAGTCCCAATACACGTTCACGCCATTGAGAGAAGGGATCTCCACATTGCCGCAGAGCTGATGCAGGAGGTGACCGAACTCATGGAAGACGGTGCAGACTTCGTCATGCGTCAGCAGGGCGGGTTTGCCATCTACGGGCGGAGTCATGTTACCGCAGATGAGGCCCAGATGCAGGCGGCGGTCACGATCTCCTGAAGGTGGCACGCCTCCTTTGAGGTAGTTCATCCAGGCGCCACCACGCTTTGAGTCACGCGGATGCCAGTCGGCATAGAAGGAGCCGATGTGCACGCCTTTCTCATTGCGCACTTCATAAAACTTCACATCAGGATGCCAGACTTCCACAGGTCCGAGTTCCCCAGGCTGGGTGCTCGCAGTGCCAGTTTCGCCAGAGCCGTAATAAACGACATCTCGACCCACGATACGCAAATCAAAGACGATTTCGGCGAGCCGGAACATGCCGCCAAGCACCTTATCGAGAGGGAAGTAGGGACGCAGTTCTTCCTCATCGAAATCATACTCCGCCTTGCGCTGTTTTTCCGACCAGAACGCCACTTCCCAGGGTTGGAGCAGATCCGTGGCTTGGCCGACGGCATCCGCACGGTATTCTTGAAGCTGGATCGTTTCACGATCAAACGCCGCCTTCACTTTATGGTGAAGGTTTTCGATGAAGTTCAGAGCGCTCTGACCGGTCTTGGCCATGCGCTGCTGCAGGACATGATCGGCAAAGTTGGTCTTGCCCATGATCTGGGCTTTCTCATGGCGCAGGCGCAGGATCTTCCAGACTAGGTCCGTGTTGTCATGCTCTCCACCGCGTCCGATGTTGGTGCTCCCTTCCCACACGGCTTTGCGCAGAGATTCATCTTCTGCATACTCCATGACCGGGATCATGGAGGGCGCCTTCAGAGTGATGCGATACTGCGGCTCTTCGGGACTGCCTAAACCTTTCGCAATGGCTTCGGCACGGGCTGCCTCGATGGCGGAGGGGGGCATGCCTTTCAGGCGTGCTACATCGGTGATGATGAGCTCCCACTTGTTGGTGGAGTCGAGCACGTTTTCGGAATACTTCTGGGTCGCCTGAGAGAGTTCAGATTCCAGTTCTTCCA
Source organism: Prosthecobacter debontii (assembly GCF_900167535.1). Taxonomy (NCBI): domain Bacteria; kingdom Pseudomonadati; phylum Verrucomicrobiota; class Verrucomicrobiia; order Verrucomicrobiales; family Verrucomicrobiaceae; genus Prosthecobacter; species Prosthecobacter debontii. The sequence goes on along the minus strand of NZ_FUYE01000002.1, from coordinate 17,182 downwards.
ATCGCTTCTTTTTCTCGGGCGGGAGATCTGCTCCGGCCTGGATGAAGCTTTCCATCGTCTCTTTCAGAGCACGCTTTTTGACGGGGGGGAGGTCGCGCGCTTCCTCCGTTTTGCTGTAGGTTTCCAGGAGATCCCACAGATGCTCGTTCAGAGGGATTTTGGCGAAGAATGCACTCACCTGGGGGAGCATGGCATTGTGGGCCTCGCGCAGTTCCGGAGAATTGCACAGAGCATCCAGATGCTGGACCAGCCCCCAGGCTTCATTGAGATGACGTGTGGATTCATCCAGGGCCAGCACCACACTATCGAAGTTCATTTTACCCCGGTCCTGCTCAGTCAGACGATTGATGTTCGCATCCGCCTCTTGCAGCGCGGTTTGGATGTCGGCTTGGATGCAAGATGGCGAGAGAGAGGACCAGCGGATTTGAAAGTCCTGAGTGAGGAACGGTTGGGCCATAAGGGGGGCGGTTGGCGAAAAGATCGGCGATTATCGTCAGCGTGGGGCTTGTGGCAAGGCTGAAGGCGCAGGAATGAATTTTGTTAAGCTTAGGTAAATTCGCAAATCACCCGTCAAAATGAGGCGTTCATGGGAGAGTATGAAACGTCTTCCGATTCTTTTGTCGATGCTGACCGGGCTGCTGCTAGCCCAAAACCCCAGCGCCCAAGTGACTCTACGTGAGGAGGGTGGCATGCGTATCGTGGTTTCCAATGGCATTCCTTCTCATGATGTGGGGGCATTCCCTAACCGCAACAACCCCAATGAGATAGCGCCTCAGCAGTATGAATTTCGCATGACCTTGACACCCGAGGTAGCAGCACAACCCACACCTTCGCGGAGAGCCTTTTTTGGTGTGGCCGTCAATGGGGTGCCTTTTGAACCCGGCACCGCCGAGTTCTGGAATCGCGATCCCCGTTCAGGGTGGGTGGCTGAAGCCAAAAGCGGCCAAATCAATCTGGGGCTGGATCAGAATGAGGCGCATGTGCAACCGAACGGGGCCTATCATTATCATGGCTTGCCGAGTGGCTTGGTGAAGCAATTGGGCGGTGAAAAACCGGATCAGATGCTCCTGTTGGGGTGGGCAGCGGATGGCTTTCCCATTTACGCAACGCGCGGACACCAAGCCCCCCAGAACTCCGCCAGTCCATTGGTGAAGATGCGCTCCAGCTATCAACTCAAGAAAGGTAATCGCCCGGGTGGTAGTGGCGGTCCAGGGGGGCGCTATGATGGTTATTACACGGAGGATTTTGAGTTTGTGGCTGGCAGTGGTGATCTCGATGAGTGCAACGGTCGTTTCGGCGTCACGCCTGAATATCCCGAGGGCATCTATCACTATTACATCACGGAAGACTTTCCGTATTTGGGACGACTGTGGAAAGGAACTCCAGATGCAAGTTTTGAAAAGCAAGACGGCGGGCCTCCTGGGGGAGGGCCACCGCGTCGTGGTCGTCGTGGAGGCCCCGGCTTCGGGCCTCCAGGGATGGGCCCTCCGCCGGACGGCGAAGGTCGCCCTCCGCGCGGATTTGGTCCGCCGCGTGACAACTGAATCAATGAATGTTCTGTGGCACTTTTTGGAGCTTAGCTGGATCGTAGCCCTGTTCTTTGAGACGCTGTAAAATCTCCTGATAGGTGGCATCATCGAGGGCGGGCTTACGGCTCAACACCCAGGCCAGCTTCCGGTTGGGATAACCAACGACGCTCCATTGATAATCCTTATCGAGGTCAATGATCAGGTAGGGCACTCGGAATGGCCAAATGAACTGCACCCGCCATTCGGCATTGGTTTCGGTATTGTGAATCCAGGCCGTGCCTTTCCACTGTTCTAGAGGCGCGTCTAGGGTCTTCCGTCGGAACAAGAAAATGTTGTCCAGTTTGCCATCGGGACGCAGGGCATAGCGGTCCAGTGTGCCGACCTTATCCTTCTCCAATGAATAAGGGATGTTGGCAAACACATACCAGTCGCCCATATAGCGCTGGAGATCCACGTGCGACACGGTGCGGAGTGGGGGATGTTTCATGGGGCTAGAGCATGAGGTGATGGCAAGGAGAGCCAGAGCCGAAAGCAGCAGGCGAAAATATGAAGCAGTCTTCATCTCCCGTAGAACGGATCAGCCTTTAAAATGGGTGCCCCGAAGTGATGGATGGTGTCCAAAGAAAAAGCTGCAGCCTCGTGAAAAGCTGCAGCTTCATTTTCCTAAAGTTCGTTAAGCTTTCACAAACTCCACACGTCCATCTTTCAGGACGGCATCGATATGGTCGCCTTCTTTGAAGTTGCCTTCGAGGACGGCGAGGGACAGCGGATCGAGCAGGTGCTTCTGGATGGCGCGTTTCAGAGGGCGGGCACCGAAGACTGGGTCAAATCCAGCATCGGCAAGATAACGCGTGGTGTCATCGCTGACCGTGAGGTGGATGTTCTGTTTGGCGAGGCGATCGATCACACGCTGAAGCTGAATCTTCACGATCTTGTCGAGTTCATTCGCATTCAGACGGTCAAAGATGACGATTTCATCAATGCGATTGAGGAACTCGGGGCGGAAGAATTGCTTCAAGGAGTCACGCACCAGCGCCTCACGTTGCTCGGGGTTCTGCACATCCTGGATGTGCTGGCTGCCGATGTTGCTGGTCATGATGATGACCGTGTTTTTGAAGTCCACAGTGCGGCCTTGGCCATCGGTGATGCGGCCATCGTCCAGCACCTGGAGGAGTGTGTTAAACACATCTGGGTGAGCCTTCTCCACTTCATCGAAGAGCACGACACTGTAAGGACGCCGACGCACGGCTTCGGTGAGCTGACCGCCTTCATCATAACCGACATATCCAGGCGGAGCACCGATGAGACGGCTGACGCTGTGTTTCTCCATGTATTCGCTCATGTCGAGACGAGTCATGGCGTTTTCATCATCGAACAGGAACTCGGCCAGGGCTTTGCAAAGCTCGGTCTTACCCACACCGGTGGGTCCGAGGAAGAGGAAGCTGCCGATGGGGCGGTTCTCATCCTGGATGCCGGCACGAGCACGGCGGACGGCGTTCGACACAGCGACGATGGCGTCCTTTTGACCGATGACGCGGGCAGCCAGACGTTCTTCCATCTTCACCAGCTTGGAGCGTTCGCCTTCTTGCAAACGAGACACGGGAATGCCCGTCCAGTTGGCGACGACTCGGGCAATGTCTTCCTCTGTGACTTCCTCACGCAACAGCGTGGGTTTAGGCGCTGGAGCCTGGGTTTGGTTAGGCTCGTTTTGCAGCTTCTTCTCCAGGTCAGGGATCAATCCATACTGGATCTCTCCAGCGCGAGCAAAGTCTCCCCGGCGTTGGGCTTGTTCCAACTCGGTGCGGAGACGATCAATCTCCTCTTTCACTTTGCGACCCGCATCCACGGCTTCTTTTTCTTTCAGCCATTGAGCCTTCAGAGCCCCAGATTGTTCTTTGAGGTCGGCGATCTCTTTCTCCAGCTTTTCCAAGCGAGCGAGACTGGCAGCGTCCTTTTCCTTTTTCAGGACCTGGCGCTGCATCTCGTGCTGCATGATTTCCCGCTCGATCACATCAATCTCCGTGGGCATGGAGTCGAGTTCGATCTTAATGCGGCTGGCGGCTTCGTCCACGAGGTCAATGGCTTTGTCGGGGAGGAAACGATCCGTGATGTAGCGGTTGCTCAGGGTAGCCGCAGCAATGATGGCACCGTCCTGAATGCGCACGCCGTGGTGCACTTCATAACGTTCTTTCAAACCACGCAGAATGGCGATGGTGTCTTCGACGCTGGGTTCACCCACCATTACGGGCTGAAAGCGACGTTCCAGAGCGGGGTCTTTCTCGATGTATTTGCGATATTCGTCGAGCGTGGTCGCGCCAATACAGCGCAGTTCACCACGGGCAAGCTGCGGCTTGAGCAGGTTGCCTGCGTCCATCGCGCCTTCAGCTTTACCAGCACCGACGATGGTGTGCAGCTCATCAATAAAGAGAATGATCTCCCCTTCGCTGCTGGTGACTTCTTTGAGGAAGGCTTTCAGGCGTTCCTCGAATTCGCCTCGGAACTTCGCCCCGGCCATCATGCCTCCAAGGTCCATGCTGATGAGGCGTTTGCCTTTCAGGGAATCGGGCACGTCACCAGCGACGATACGGCGGGCCAGGCCTTCCGCGATGGCGGTCTTACCCACACCGGGTTCACCGATGAGCACGGGATTGTTTTTGCTGCGGCGACTGAGCACCTGCATGACACGGCGAATCTCTTCATCGCGACCGATGACAGGGTCAATCTTGCCTTGGCGAGCGCGGGCGGTGAGGTCCGTGCCGTATTTTTCCAGGGTCTGGTATTTGCCTTCAGGGTCTTGATCCGTCACACGCTGGCTGCCCCGGACAGCGGCAAGGCCTTTGGAGACGGTGTCATACGTGAGTCCGGCCTGCTTGAGCAGGTCGGCGACATCGGATTTGATTTTGAAGAGTGCGAGCAGGACGTGTTCGACACTGAGGAAATCATCCTTGAGTTTCTTTTGTTCGTCCTCGGCTTTGGTCATGAGTTCGCGGAACTCATTGGAGAGATACAGACTCCCCGTGGCGCCGCTGACTTTCGGCTGACGACTGAGGAGGTTAGCGAGCTGGGTGCTCAGGTTGGCCACGGCCGCTGGGTTGACGGCAGCTTTCTCAAAGAGGGGGCGAGTGATGCCACCCTCTTGATCCAGCAGAGCCGTGAGCAGGTGGGCCGGTTTCAATTCCTGGTGTCCATGACGCGTGGCCACAGACTGAGAGGCATTGAAGGCTTCTTGAAGCTTAACGGTGAATTTTTCAGGAGACATAGGTTGGAGGAGAATCTTTCTACCTCTGGATACGCTTGCACTGTGCCAGGAAGGCGCAATGAGCCGCTAGCCCTTATTTAACAAAGGTGGCGTGAATATTGTCATGCCACTGGGAGGTCGAAGTTTGAGTCGTTTCGTCTCCAAAGAGCGGATCAAATGTGCCATTTGGGCATTTTTAAAAATGCGAGCGCCCAGCGACTTGAAGGATCAGGTCGGTGAGCCAATGCAGCCATAGAAACGACGTGAGACAAAGGGCGGTGTAAAGCATCCACGCAAGGCCCGTCTCCCGCCTCCAGTAGGCCACGATCATACGCAGCAGGATCATCGCATCAAACCAAGCGGCGATCTCCATGCGCCAACTCCCAATCGCTCACAAACAGGGAAGACCAACGATCTGAAGCAGCATCCCGGCGAGCCACGCCGAGACCAGATAGACGAAACGCCGACGTTGAGGCTGGATCGGCAATTCATCTGAATCGTCTGAAAAAGGGGCGGCAACGTCCATGGGCAGGGTCAATGTCTGACAGCACCTTTTGTCCGCGAGTTTAACTTCACAGCCCATTCAGTTTCAGCAGTGCCTCGACATCGCCATACTTCACCGCACCGGGCACAAAGTTCACATCCCAGGGGCTGGTGAGATCGGCGAAGCGGAAGCCGTCGAGCTCGGCGGTGACGCCGTCGAGTTTCAAAACGACACCCGTGACGAGGGCGATGGGGCCTGCCCCTTCGGTGCCGTGGATCTTGAGCTGCTTCACTGGGTATTTTTCCTGATTTTGCATCATGGTGACCATGGTCATCGCATCATGCACACGGCGGGCCAGGAGCGTGGGGTTATAACCGAAGGTGTAGCCGCTGAATTCTCGGAAGTCGTTGGGTTTGGCTTTGAGATTATCACCCGCTTTGGGCTGCTCGGTCGCGCCTTCCAAATACAGCGAAGGGCAGGCGATGGCGATGCCTTGATCCAGTAGCTTTTGGGCAGCGGTGGTGGGCGTTTCACCCTCGAGAATGGAGCTCGGGCCCTTAAGGCTGAGCCAGAGACTGGCTTCGCCGTTCCACTTCGTGGGGTAGAGGAACGTGGCTTCCAACGCTTCATCATCGCGGCTATTGGTGATGCGACCTTTGACGATGAGGAAGTCAGTCTTGTCCTCCTTGCTCAGCATTTCATAGGCGACGTCAGCCGCAGTCGGTGTCTTGCGACCGACGATGGTTTCCCAGGCACTGCCGACCACCTCACGAACTCGAGTCGTGTCCGCCTCCTTCACCAGGCTGTCGATGTTCTTCTCATCCTGAGTGGTCATCCAGGCGCACACGGCTTTTTCATGGGTGTCGCCCACCGCATCGCCCGTGGGAGCGGGATGTTCGGTCGTCCAGACGGTGAGATCGGCTTTAGTGGAAAAGGTGAAGTCCTGCTCCTGAATGGGGCTCTTCAGGCCTAACTGGAAGTGCTTATTGAAGAACTCATACATCGCCAACCGGGAGGGCAGGTTGTAGTTGTGCGGAAACTGCGTGGCGATGTGCGCGGTGATGTGATCCGGCACGCCGAGCATGGCATACAGCTTCTTCAGATCAGGCAGACCCTTGGTTTCCACTTCCTTGGTCCAGTCGTCCGCTGCGGTGATGCCCAGTGGACGTGGGGCGGTGAGTGCGGCGATGTCCACATTGCCTTGATTGATGCGCAGGTAGTGGGTGTTTTCACAGGTGCAGCCGCCCTGCATGGCGGTGGAAACCATCACACAGGGGAACGCGGCCGTAATGCGCGGATCCATGCCCGTGAGCATCATGGTCTGGGTGCCTCCGCCGCTGGCTCCGGTGCAGCCGATGCGGTTTTCATCGATGCCCTCCTGACTGAGCAGGAAATCCAGAGCGCGGACGCTATTCCAGGTGTGCAGGCCAAAGTAGGTCTGCAGCCGGAGATCGGCAGCGGGGCTCAAGAAACCTTCCGGGCCTGCGCCATGCCGATGCACGGGAAACTGGATGGAGTCCGCGTAACCGAGCATGTCATAGTGAAACACCGCACAGCCCATGCGGGCGAGCTGCACACAGCGGGCCTGGAGGGGTGACCTCGCGGCGCATTCTCTCTCCTCAGCTTTCGTATCGAGCTGCTTTTTCAGTGCCTCAGTGCCTAGGCCCACATCCATAAACCGGCCGTCCGGCCAGTGACCGTGTGGGCAGAGGATGGCGGGGATTTTCCCCGTGCGGTTTTTCGGCAGATACAGGCTACCGGTGACGAAATGCCCTGGCAGGCTCTCGAAAAAGACTCGGTCAATGGTGTAATCCTCCCGCTCCACCCGACCATGCACCACGGCATTCAGTGGGGTCTTTTCCGGCATGGGCCAGAGTCCAGAAGCGACCCGCACGCGTTGCTCAATCTCGGCTCGGCGTTCGCTCCAGGCCTGGGCATCGGCCGCGGGGGTAAAGGGAAAGTAGCCATTCAGGTCCCGAATAGGCCGTGGAGATTGCCCACAGGTCAGGGAGGCGGAGCAAAGCAGGAGGGCAGGGAGGAAGAGCCAGGCTTTCATGGGCGGGAGCATGAGAGAGAAGATCGCGGTTTGGGAAGGAAAATTGCACTCAGATCGCGCAGACACCCTTTCTCTTGCCCAACCAAAGATGATTTCCCATTTGCACCCGGGGCTGGCCGTGCCACCTTCGCCGCCCCTTTCCAGCCATGGCCCTCATTGTCCAGAAATACGGCGGCACCTCCGTCGGCAATCCAGAACGCATTCGCAACTGCGCACGTCGCATCCTGGAAACCCAGCGTGCTGGTCACCAAGTGGTGGCTGTCGTCTCCGCCATGTCTGGGGTGACCGATAGCCTCATCAAGCTTGCCAAAGAAGTTTCCCCTGAGCAGGACCCCAGTGAGCGCGAGATGGACGTGCTCCTTTCCACCGGTGAGCAGACCACCATCGCCCTCACCGCCATGGCCATCAATGCCCTGGGTGGCAAAGCCGTCTCGCTGACCGGTGCTCAGGCTGGCATCTCTACGGACCGCGTCCATACCAAGGCCCGCATCGTCAACATCACCCCCGATGCCGTGCATAAGATGCTGGATGAGGGAAATATCGTCATGCTGGCCGGTTTCCAGGGAGAAACGGCCAGCGGCGAAATCACCACCCTCGGCCGTGGTGGCAGTGACCTGACCGCCATCGCCATGGCAGCCGCGATCAAAGCTGATATCTGCCAGATCTACACCGATGTGGACGGTGTCTATACCTGTGACCCTCGTGTGGTGAAAAGTGCCACCAAGATTCAGGAGATCAGCTACGACGAAATGCTCGAGATGGCCTCCAGCGGCAGCAAGGTCATGCAGAGCCGCAGCGTCGAGTTTGCGAAAAAATTTGGTGTCCGCTTCGAAGTGCGCAGCAGCCTTAACAACAACCCAGGAACCCTCGTGAAAGAAGAAACCCCCGGCATGGAATCCGTCGTCGTTCGCGGCGTCAGCCTTGAGCGCAATCAGGCCAAAATCACCATTGATGACGTGCCCGACCGTCCCGGCATCTCCTCCGTGATCTTCGGAGCCATCGCCAGTGCCAACGTCGTCATCGACGTGATCGTGCAGAACGTGTCTTTTGATGGTGAAACCGACATCTCCTTCACCCTCAGCGCCGCCGATCTGCCCAAGGCTGAAAAAGCCCTGCGCGAGATCCTGCCGACCTTGGGTGACAAAGTGACCCTGCGCACCGAATCCGGCGTGGCTAAGCTGAGCGTTGTCGGCATCGGCATGCGCAGCCACAGCGGTGTCGCCGCCCGCATGTTCAAAGCCCTGGCCGACGTGAGCGCCAACATCCTCATGATCTCCACCAGCGAGATCAAGACCGCCGTCATTGTGAAAGAAGCCGACATCGAGAAGGCTTCCGTCGCGGTGCATACGGCTTTCGGTCTGGACGCCGCGTAATTCGAATCAACCCAGCCCTTTCAAAAACCCGCCTGGAGCAATCCGGGCGGGTTTTTTGTGCCGGATTGGGTTGGGAGTCCCTGTCTTAGGCGGAATCAAGGTTACGCAAAATCCTCGCATTCCGCCTGAAAGCGGGGCTCCGAAGGTCGAAGAGATGAAAGTCGGAAACCAAACACCCCACCTCAGAAGCTGAAGTGGGGTGTTCCAAAGGATTAAACAACGATCAGCCGATGTGCGCCTTGTATGTGGTGGCATCCATCAGGGCAGCGGCATCCGCCGCGTTGCTGGCCTTGATCTTGAAGATCCAGCCAGCACCGTAGGGATCGGTGTTGATAAGGCCAGGATCGCTGTTGAGGGCTTCGTTCACTTCCACGATCTCGCCACTCACCGGAGCGTAGATATCGCTGGCCGCTTTCACGGATTCAACCACACAGACCTGCTGACCTGCGGTCGCCGGTCCGAGCTTGGGGAGTTCGACGAAAACCACGTCTGTCAGCTCCGCTTGGGCATGATCGGTGATTCCCACCGGGCTGATTTCCTGAGTGGGGTCCACCCACTCGTGAGAGTCACGGTAACGAAGTTGATCGGGAACGTTGCTCATGGTGGGTGGTGCAGAGTGTTGAAGGAATTATTTGACCCAGCCCATCTCAGTCATGCGGCTGTGAATGGCGTCTTTGGCTTCCAGGAGTTCGGCGATGGGGTCCCACTTGCCTGCGGTCAGCGCATCGTGAGCGGTGGAGGGGATCTTCACGCTGAAGCTGTCGTCACCGTAAACGACACGGCTGTTTGCCACGTCCACAGTCACTTCCAGAGCTGGGTTCACGTCCACAGCAGCAGCCACTTTGGCGATGTCAGCGGCGGTTGCGACCACACACGGGATGCCCAGAGTGGTGCAGTTGCCAAAGAAGATCTCAGCGAAGCTCTCGGCGATGATGGCGCGGAAACCGAAGCGGTAAAGAGCCTGAGGGGCGTGCTCACGGGAGCTGCCGCAGCCGAAGTTCGGGCCAGAAAGCAGGATGGAGGCTCCTTGATGGCGAGGATCGTCCACCGGATGGCCAGTCGGTTTGCCGTCCTTATCGAAGCGCACGTCGTAGAAAGCGAACTCACCGAGGCCGTCAAAGGTGACGCACTTCATGAAACGGGCTGGAATGATGCGGTCCGTGTCAATGTCGGAACCTGGAACGTGAACGGCAGTGCCGGTGACTTGGGTGATCTTTGCGAGGGCCATGGTGAACTTGCACTCATACCCAGGAACTGGCGACACTCAAGCCCCAACCCGCGCCCGATGAAAGACCCAGCCGATGCCTGCCCCGAAGCCGAGACCGTAGCAGAGGCCCCAGGAGAGTTTGCCCATCATCAGGGCCTGAGCTTTTTCGGTTTTGCCCAAATCCACATCTTTCGCCAGCGGCACCCAGTAATCATACATGGCCGAATCTCCGGCGAAGTATCCTGCGGTGTGAAGGACGAATAACCCCAAGGCGGCTCCCAGCCACCCGCGAGTGGAACCCAGGATTTTCATACAGATCCAGGTGAAGGCCACGCAGCCTGCGGCTGCCCCCACCCACTCCCCAAGTCTGCCTCGTAGGCCGAACCACGCGATGCACCAGACCACCGCGTAGATCAGAAAAGCGGGAAGAAAGGCTCGATAAAAACGCTTCGCGCCACCCGCCAGGGGCCCCAGGACGAGACCTGAAAGCCCTAAAAACACGGCAGCAATGGCCGCATACATGCCGAGCTCGCCCCCGACGTTGCGGAAGTAACCCGCTCCGAAAGCCCAAACGGAGAAGGCCGCGAGGCTAACCAAAGCAAAGCCCAGCGCGCCGTGAAGGAGATCGATCAGGAGGCTGCGGGATGGCGTCGTGGACATTCGATCCTTTAACGTGGGGCTCATCGCCGATCTTAGCTGGAATCAGTATTCGGGGGGCATGGATGACAATTACGCTGGCTATCAAGGAGGTCAGTATCTAACATCCCTCTTTCATGATGAAAGCGTCCCGATGGCTCTTGGTTTTTGGCTTACTTTTCAGCGCGGCTTTTCATACTTATGGACAGAGCACAGATTTGGAAGGCTGGACGACCATTTTAGGAGGAGCCCATGAACTCGAGGCTTTTCCAACACAGCAGGTGGAGATAGACAAAGAATTCCTGCATGTCCGATCAGGAGCAGGTGTGTTGGTGCCTCAACCGAGCCCGAATGGTGCTATCCGCGCGCGTTTTCATTTCCTGACGGGCACGACTTTTCCGCAGTTGCGGATTCGGCGGAGTGCTGACGGCGGCACCGACGAGGCGGCTTATTACAATCTGATCATGTTCATTCGAGACGGGCAGTCTGAATTGAAGAAGTTTGATATCATGAAAATCATCCCCAAGCAGCAGGGGAAGGTCATCGGCACCGTTCACTTACCTCAGTCACTGCGCATCGGAGATCAGATGGATATCGAATTCTCCGCCGTGGGTAATCGCCTGCAAATCTCCGTCGATGGGAAACCTTCTTTGGAGATTCAGGACGATGCCATTCCGACGTCAGGCTATTGGGGCCCCGCGGCAGGCAATGCTTGGTTTTCAAACATCCAGGTGCGCAGCCTCACTCTCGATGGTAAACCCACCTCAGCTGTTGCCTCGGCTCTCCAGGTGATGGTGGCGAAGTATCCCAAACTGGCTGAGTTGCATGCGGCGTATGAAGTAGTCCGCCAGCGGAATGTGGAGGTTCCATATCAGGAAGGGGTGAAGGCACTGAATGCACATTATCAAGCCGCGCTGGATCGATCGCTGGCGGAGGCGACCCAAGCTTCAAAGCTCGATGATGCTCTGGCCATTCGGGACGAGAAAAAACGCGTCGAGGAAAACAAACCGATCCCTTCAGCGGCAGCTCTTGGGGTAACCGTGCTGAAGTCTTTGCAGGCGACTTATCGTTCGTCTCTCCAACGCTTGGCCGAAGCTCGTGATCAAGCCGAGATCTCGACTCTGATGACCTATGACCGAACGTTGGAGACGGCCCTCAATGAACGCACACAAGCAGCCGACCTAGAGGGGGCTCTCTTGGTCAAACAGATGCGAGTCCTGCTCCAATCGGGCATCGAAAAGATGGGCCGAAACGCGATCTACCGGTTTGAACAAACCAAGTGAGTCGGGTGAGCTAACCAAAGATTGAGCCTGTGAGAAAGGCGTAGGCCTAAGGCTGCGCAAATTCATGCAACGGTTTGCATGAATCACGCTTCTGCGAGGAAAGGTTGGCACGGGCGGTGGCACTGGCAGTGCTGCTTTGAGGAGCATGCCCTGGCGGTTGCTGGTGGCATGTCATCCTCACTCAAAGTCCACATTCAAAACCTAACGAATTATGCCTGAAGTAACCCACCCTGCTCACAAAGACGGAGACATCTTGGTCAACTATGAAGAGAAAGTCTTCGAGGACGTGAAGGCCAATCCCGGGGAGAAAGCCCTGGTCACCTTTCACGGTGTCGCTCATGAGGGCTCCATTGGTCTGGTCAATACTCTGGTGGCCACCCGCCTGCTGCGCAAAGGCTATGAGACCTCCATCCTGCTCTATGGTCCTGGTGTGACCATGGGCTTCCAGAAGGGTTTCCCCACGCTCGGCGATGAAGCTTTCCCCGGCCACCTGCTGGTGAATAAGCGTCTTGCTCAGTTCATGGCGGAAGGTGGCAAGATCTACGCCTGCCGGTTCTCCACTCAGGCTTTGTATGGCCAGACGGAGAAAGCCTTCATCCCCGGCATCATCCCAATCAACCCGCTGGACGTCCTGGATATCAATCTCATCCACGGCCGTGCGGGTGCCGTGGTCATCCATTCCTGGAACCTCTGATCGTCCTTCTTTTATATGGCGACAATTCGAGCAGCAGCGGTGCAGATCGCACCGGATCTTACCAGTGCCGAAGGCACGGTGGATCGCATCTGCCGGGCCGTGGCGGACGCCGCTGCCCAGGGGGTGGAGATCGCGGTATTCCCGGAGACCTTCGTCCCTTATTATCCCTACTTCAGCTTCGTGGAGCCGCCGGTGAGTGCCGGGAAGGAGCACCTGCGGCTTTATGAAAATGCGGTGGAGATTCCTGGATGGGTGCCTGAGGTGCTGAGCCAGCAGGCGCAAAAGCACAGCATGGTCCTCGTCGTCGGGGTGAACGAGCGTGAGCAAGGGTCGCTCTACAACACGCAGCTTATCTTTGATGCCGATGGCACCCTTGCGCTGAAACGCCGCAAGATCACGCCCACCTACCACGAGCGCATGATCTGGGGGCAGGGGGATGGCTCGGGCATGAAGGTCGTGCAGACGGAGGTTGGTCGGGTGGGGGCTCTCGCTTGCTGGGAGCATTACAACCCTCTTGCCCGCTTCAGCCTCATGGCCCAGCATGAGCAGATCCACTGCGCGCAGTTTCCCGGCAGCATGGTGGGGCCGATCTTTCGGGATCAGATCGAAGTGACCATCCGGCATCACGCTCTGGAATCCGGCTGCTTCGTCATCAACTCCACGGGCTGGCTGACCGATGAGCAAATCACCTCCATCACCGGCGATCCGAAGATGCAAAAGGCGCTGCGAGGTGGCTGCTACACGGCGATCATTTCGCCCGAGGGAGCCCTGATGAGTGAACCCATTACGGAGGGGGAAGGCATGGCGATTGCTGATCTCGACTTTGCCCTCATCACGAAACGCAAACGCATGATGGACAGCGTCGGTCATTACTCACGGCCCGACATCTTCACCCTGCGTCAAAACTTCCAGGAAAACCTCCAGGTCATGCCGAAAAACGGCGTGCCGTCAGCCACCGAAGAATCCTGGCCTAACACTCAACTCAATCACGATCATGATGACCTACGAGACCGCCTTGGTCAGCCGGAAGCAATGGCTGCTGTCTGAGTTGCAATCCCTCGGGCTGCGCATGCTGGATGAGGCCTCTTCCGCCTCCAGCCGACGAGGCGGTGCGGGTCCCAGCGATCATAAAGCCGTGTCTATCATGGGCACGACGATCATGGTGCCCATCCACACGCGTCCGGCGCATCACTCGCCCTTCACGGCGAGTGTTCCTGGTAATGATGGTCGCGCCATGTTGTATCGCGACGGCGAACCGGAATCGCCTATCCTGTTTCCGCGTCAGCCGCGCTTTTACTCGATGGAGACTGAGGAGGGCATTCCATATTGGAAGATCGCCCAACTGCACTCTCACAACGTGTTGGCAACAACGGTGCTGCAAACCTGCATCCGTTATGGCAATACCTCCACGAAGTGCCAGTTCTGCGCCATTGGTGAATCGCTGAAAGGCGACCGCACCATTGCCCGCAAGACCCCGGAGCAACTGGCGGAAGTGGCGGAGGCGGCCAAGCGATTCGACGGCATCGAGCAAGTGGTTCTCACCACAGGCACACCACCCACGGAGGATCGCGGTGCGGCCGTGCTGACGGAAGTGGCTCGTGCCATCAAGCTGCGCACGGGTTTGGCCATCCAGGCACAGTGCGAACCTCCAGCGGACTTCATCTGGTTCAGACATCTGCATGAGGCCGGAGTGGATTCTCTGGGCATGCATCTGGAGGCCTGGGATGAAGAGGTGCGTGCCCGCATCATGCCGGGGAAGGCCCAGGTGCCGGTGTCCTACTACCTCAAAGCCTTCCAAGCCGCCGTGGAGGTTTTTGGGCGAGGTCAGGTCAGTACCTATCTGCTCGCGGGGTTGGGTGATACAAAAGAAAGTTTGTTAGGCGCTTGTCAGCAGCTCATCGCCCTCGGTGTGTATCCCTTCGTGGTGCCCTTTGTGCCCATTGGTGGAACGCAGCTTGAGAACCGTCCGCCGCCGTCCTCGGACTTCATGCGCTCCATCCTCCTCCCGCTCGGGGAGATGCTCACGGCTGCGGGCATGACCTCGGACACGGTGAAGGCGGGCTGTGCCAAATGCGGGGCCTGTTCCTCACTCTCTTCCTTTGAAAAACAAACGTCCTGCGCTGCCTGATCCATGCCCGCTGTCCATTACACCGTTGAACTGCCGGATGGCACCCGTCGGCAGTGTTACTCTCCCTCCACCGTCATTCACGATCATTTCAAAAAGGGCGAGGTTATGCCCATGAAGGACTTCATTACCCGCAGCCGCACGGCCCTGAACGCCGCCAGCGAGCGAGTGCGCCAGCGTTTCGGTTTCGCCTGCTCGTCCGCCATGGACCAGCTCAGCGAGATCGAGGGCTGGGGCCGCAGCTATCCCGCCGACCAGACGGTCCGCATCATCAGTCTCTGAACTCATTTCGTTTCCATGGAAACCCACTATCCAGTCATCATCATCGGCGGCGGTCAGGCCGGCCTGTCCATGAGCTACTGCCTGAAGGAAAAAGGCATTGCTCACCTCATCTTTGAAAAAAACCGCATGGCCGAATCCTGGCGCAGCAAACGTTGGGACTCCTTTTGCCTCGTCACGCCGAACTGGCAATGCACACTTCCTGGCTTTCACTACACCGGCGATGATCCGAAGGGCTTCATGGTGAAGGAGCAGATCATCGAATACATCGAAGCCTATGCGCGTTCCTTCAATCCACCACTCAAAGAAGGCGTGTCCGTCTCTCGCTTGCGCCGCAACGATTCAGGTGTGTTTGAGGTGAAAACCGATCTGGGTGATTTCACTGCCGATCAAGTGGTGGTCGCCACGGGTGGTTATCAAACAGCTCGCCTGCCTCGTATGACCGAGCGTTTCCCGGCAGGGATCACGCAACTGCATTCGTCCGACTACAAGAACGCGAATGCCCTCCCTCCAGGTGAAGTGCTCGTCGTCGGCACGGGTCAGTCTGGTTGCCAGATCGCGGAGGACTTGCATCTAGCCGGACGCAAGGTGCATCTCTGCGTCGGCGGTGCCCCTCGCACAGCGAGACGTTATCGCGGGCGGGATGTGGTCGAGTGGCTGCATGACATGGGTTATTATGATCTGCCGATTCATGAACATCCGAAAAAGGACACTGTCCGCGCCAAGGCCAATCACTACGTGACCGGGCGTGATGGTGGACGCGACATTGACCTGCGGCGTTTTGCCGTGGAGGGCATGCAGCTCTATGGGCGGCTCAAGGAGATCAACGGCACGACATTGACCTTCGCCGATGATCTCAAACAAAACCTGGATCAGGCTGATACGGTGGCGGATAGCATCAAGACGACGATTGATAAACACATCGCGGCCAAGGGCATTGAGGCTCCACATGAGGATCGTTATTCGCCCCTGTGGCATCCTGAGGAGAGGCCTCTGTCACTCGACTTTGCGCAGACGGGCATCACCAGCATCATCTGGAGCATGGGCTATGGCACCGACTATCGCTGGCTGGAGGTCCCGCTCTTTGATGGCAAAGGTTATCCGAGCCATGATCGCGGTATCACCACGGTGCCAGGGGTCTATTTCATCGGGCTTCCGTGGCAATACACCTGGGGTAGCGGTCGCTTCTCGGGGGTTGCTCAAGATGCGCGTTATCTGGCCCAGGCCATCGAGTCCCGTTATGTGTCACCCAAGGCGGCCGTGGGTCATATTTTAAACATGTGGGCGCTCGGCTCCTAGCAATCTGGCATGCCTCCTGCGGACTGAAACCTTAACACACCTTCATGTCATGCTTTTTGATAACTACCCTCCGTTCCGCCCGCGTGATTTTGTCTTTAAGATCGCGAGCACACCCAATGAACTCGCCGGTTACTGGGCGCTGAGAAGAGCGGTGTTCTGTGAAGAGCAACATGTCTTTCATGATGGCGATGATCGTGATGCCATTGATGAGCATGCCTACCCCATCATCTGTGCTACGCTAGTCGCTGGCATGGTGGACGAGGTGATCGGCACCGTGCGTATTGACGAGCGCGCACCTCGCCTCTGGTATGGCAGCCGTCTGTGTGTGCATCGCGACTATCGCCGTCTCACCGAGATGAGCAGCAGTGTCAGCGTGCGCAGTCATCAGCCGGTGTATCGCGGGTTCGGTGCTATCGGTGCAGGCTTGATTTACAAAGCGGTGTCCACGGCTAACAAAATAGGTTGTGATGAGTTCCTGGCGGATGTGCAGGAGCAGAACGCCAAATTCTTCCAGCGTCTGCACTGGCAGCGATTGGGGGAGCGGCAACTGCATGGTCGCTTACATGTGCATATGCGGGCGGAACTGCCTCATTATCCTCCGGCGGCGATGGTGGCGTAGGCTACTGGAGTAACTGTGTTAAAGGCAAGTGTTAGAAGAAGTTTTTTTAAAGTGGCGAGCGAGGATAGCATTGAGATGGATCAGCAACTTGCGGGCCGTCGCCACCAGCGCCACTTTGGACGGCTTGCCGGCTTCCTTCAGACGCTTGTAGAACACCTTCAGTTCTGGATTATGGCGGCTGGCCGCCAACGCTGCCATGTAAAGCACACGCCGCACACAGCTGCGTCCGCCTGAGATAAAACGCCGCCCACGCCATTTGCCACTGTCCCGGTTGTAAGGCGCTAGGCCTGCCAGCGCCGCGATCTGCCCTCGCGATACTTTGCCCAACTCCGGCAGCGCTGCGAGCAACTGGCGACTGGT